>NZ_JBHJWQ010000027.1:0-110287 GCF_042266885.1 Streptomyces sp. NPDC056061
GAGCGGGATATGACCCGGCAAGCCGGGTCATAGAGCGCGAATTGCGCAAGCGCAATTCGGATTCCGGCGCAAGCGCCGGAATGGAATTCCGCAAGCGGAATTCCGAACGGAATGAAATTCGCGCAAGCGCGAATTGGAGGCGATCGCGCAAGCGCGATCACCGGGGCTGGCTACGAGGGGAGGTGCATCACGTGCGGGCCTGTGTAGGGCTTGGGAATCCCAGCCACCACCCCCGCAACGAGAGTGACGGACCGTCGGCCTGACAGGGTGCCGGCTCCACCGCAGTGACGGGCTCCGCTGCGCTCCACCCTGACATCCCCTCAACTCCCGAAACCGGCCGCTCACGTTCACCAATACCCCGCCAGCATACCCCATGAACCGTGCGCGCGGGGCAAGATTCGACCAAGTATCAGCCTACAGGGGGAAGCTGTCGTAAGGATGATGCATCACGTAGGCTAACTGTGTAGAGTCTGGGACGAGACACCACCACCCCGGCCCGCCACTCACCACGCCGGACTCTCATTCCTATTACGCGCCGCATTCCGCGAAAAGGAGAACACGGGAATGGCCGTGAAACTGCGTGAACACCAGATTGGGGCCGTAGCTGCCATCGTGCGCGGCCTCGATATCCCGCCGGGCGGCATTCCCTGGAATGGTCTGCGCGGGCAGGTGCACGCCGCGTGCGGAACGGGAAAGACCATCATCGCGGCGGCCTCCGCGAAAAGGATTGTGCCCCGGGGCCGCATTCTCGTGGTGGTGCCGACCCTGGATCTCCTGGCGCAGACGGTGAAGGCGTGGAGCGGGGCCGGGCACAAGGGGCCGGCGGTCATGGTGTGCTCGCCGCTGGACGATCCGGAGCTGTGGCACCTGGGCGTCCGGTCCACCACGAACCCCGTGCAGCTGGCGCTGTGGCACTCCACGGGGCCGGTGACCATCTACGCCACCTACGCGTCGCTGGGCGTGCTCGTGGAGGCGTTCGAGGGCGCCTACGGGCAGAAGCTCGCCCCGGTGGACCTGGCGGTGGTCGATGAGGCGCACCGGACCAGTGGGTCGATGGGTAAGGCGTGGGCGGACATCCACGACCAGACGAAGATCCCGGCGCACCGCCGGCTGTACCTGACGGCGACGCCGCGGATCTGGGAGGAGCGGCTGAACCGGGAGGTCGCCGAGGGGGTGCGCGATCCGCTGCCGCGCGAGATGGCGGCCTCCATGGATGACGAGAAGGTCTTCGGGCCGGTCCTCTACAAGCTCTCGCTCGCGTCGGCGGTGTCGCGCAAGCTGCTGGCGCGGTACCAGATCATCGTCCTGGAGCTCCAGGACCCGGTCGTCACCCCGGAGCGGCTGATGGGCGAGGAGCGGCACACCGAGGAGGTCCGCGGGCAGCGCCTGGGCGCCCTCCAGGCCGCGCTGCTGCACACCATGGAGCAGCACAACCTCCAGACCTGCATCACCTTCCACCACCGGACCATAGAGGCCGCGGCGTACGCGGAGGGCCTTCAGCGGGTGGCCAAGCGGCTGCACGCCGACCAGCCGGAGAAGTACCCGGCGGAGATCTGGGCGGACTGGCTGTGCGGCGAGCACGTCCCGGAGCGCCGGCGGGAGGTGCTGGGCAAGTTCGGCTCCACCGCCCGGCGCGCGGTCCTGTCGAACTGCCGCGTCCTCGGGGAGGGCGTGGACATCCGGGCCGTGGACTCCGTGGCCCTGCTGGACCCCAAGGGCGCGCCGCACGACATCGTGCAGGCCATCGGCCGCGCGCTGCGCCAGAAGCCCGGCGAAGGAAAGCTCGCTTCTCTGATCGTGCCGGTTTTCCTCCAGCCCGATGAATCGCCGGAAGATATGTTCACCTCGGGTTCGTACCGGCCTTTGGTGAAGGTATTGGAAGGTCTGCGGGCTCACGATGAAGAGGCCGTGGAATTGCTGGCGATCCCGCAGGAGCCTCAGAAGGCTGACGTGCAGCCCTCCGAATACATCGGTGCCGCGCCCGGTGATAACGAGGAAGAAACCCGGCTGCTGCTCCGTTTTGCGGCTCCGCGTGATCCGGTGATGGTCGCGAACTGGGTGTCCTTCAACGTGATCGACACGGAGCGGCAGGACTGGGCGAGGGGCTGGGCGAAGCTCAAGGAGTTCACCGAGCGTGAGGGCCACGCCCGGGTGCCGTACGAGCACAAGGAGGGCGCGTTCCCGCTGGGGACCTGGGTCGCGGAGCAGCGACGCGCGTACGGGGCCGGGCAGATGAACGGCCGGCGGGCGGCGCGACTGGAGAAGCTGGGCATGGCGTGGTCGGCGGCCGATGCGCGGTTCCAGGAGAACTTGGCGGCGGCGCGGGTGTACTTCGAGGAGCACTGGACGCTGTGCGCTCCGAGGTCGGCGGCGGCGCTGGACAAGCCGGTGGGGCAGTGGCTGTCCAACCTGCGCCGCCCGGGCGCGCTGTCCGGACACCCGGAGTGGGAGGCCGCGCTCCTGGCCGTGGATGAGGACTGGAACCCGTCGTGGCCGGCGGAGTGGCAGCGGCACTTCGCCGCGCTGCGCGAGCTGGTGCGCGATGAAGAGGGCCCGGCGGAGGTCCTGCCGGGGTTCACGGTGCACGGGATGGACGTGGGGAAGTGGCTGGCCCGGCAGCGGAAGCCCGAGGTATGGGCGGCCCTGGCGGAGGGTCAGCGTGAGCGCCTGGAGGCTGTCGGTGTCACCCCGCTCCCGGTGACTGTGCTCCCGGAGGCCCCAACTCCCCTGGTGGAGCCGGGTGTGCCCACCGGGTCGTCCATGGCGCCCGTGAGCGCCTTCGAGAAGGGCGTTGCGGCCCTGGCGCAGTACAAGGCCCGCACGGGCTCTCTGGTGGTCCCCAGGGCCCACGTAGAGGCGTTGCCGGACGGGACAGAGGTCAAGCTCGGGGTGTTCCTCAGCAACACCAAGAGCCGCCGCGCGAAGCTGACCGTCGACAAGCTCGCCGCGCTGGCCGGCCTCGGACTGGGGTGGGCGGCATGAGCGAGCCCGAGATCGTGGCGGAACTCCGGCCGATGCGCGGCAGTGATGGCCAGGTTTACTTCCGGGCCCCGGACGTCGCTGCACTGCTGCGGAGCGTCGCGGTCTCCTGGGACGACTCCGCGGTCGGCGACGCTCCGGCATGGGCGCCGGCCGGGGGTGACGTGACGCTGCTCGACGCGGGCACCGTGCGTACCCTCGCCGATGTCCTGCGCGTCCAGGCCGATGAGATCGACCTTCAGTCCATCGCCCTGACCAGCAACGGAGTTGAAGTCAGACCGGATTCGACACCTGCGCCGAAGCCGCCCAACCCGGTTGGGACGGAGAAGGCCGTCTCCCTGCTGTTGTCCGACCCTGGGGTGCAGGAGGTACGGGCCCGGGTGGAGGCGGCGGAGACGGAGCTCGGCATGGAGCTGTGCGCCCGCCTCCGGCCGTTCCAGGATCGCTACGACCAGGCCGTGCGCGACGGCGACGCGGCCCGGCTCACCGAGGTCTGTCCGGGCAAGCACGGCCGCTGGGGACGGATCTGCGTCCTGCCCGCCGGTCACGAGACCTCGATGGAGGAACCGCACTGGGGCCGCAACAGCGAGGGCCGGCCGATCGCGTGGGTGGGCAGCGCACCCGACGACTGGTGAGTGGCGGGTGAGGCCGGCGACAGGACCCCGGGGCGCAGGGCGGCCCGGGGTCCTTCGCTGCCCGGGGCCAGAGGCGCCGTACCCAGGCCCTACACGCACTTGAGTGCGATGCCCCGGGGGTCTGAGCTGCGACATCGCACTGGTGTGCGTGTAGGGCCTGGGATCTTCGGGGCCGCTCCCCCTCCGCAGGCAGCGTGGCGGCCGGTCTAGTCAGGGAGCGGGAGGAACAGCACGGTGAGCGCGGCTTGCAGGGCTAGAGCGATCCGGTGGCGGGACGGGGTGTCCGTCAGGTCGTGGAGGACATCGTTGCGCAGGTTGATGCCCTCGGTGGGCCCGCCGAGCAGGGTGCGGAAGGCGGTCGGCCATGGCTCGGGGTATCCGACGTCCTCCATGCCCTTGATGAGGGAGCCGAGCTGGCTGACCTGGCCCGGCCTGTCGCCCTGGGCGTGCTGGATGACGGCGACGTCAGCCTGCCGGAGACGGCGGCGGAGCAGGCCTTCGACGCGCGGCAGGACGAGCGCGATGGAGGTGTCGTCGTCGTGCTCCCAGAAGGCGTCCAGGGCACGGACCAGTCCTCGCATGCGGCTGGCCGGTGCGATCGGGGGATCTGTGAGCGCAACGAGCAGTTGGTCGGTGGTGGGGGCGAAGCGCTCCTTGACCTGGTCGAGCTGGGCTTCGAGGCGGAGCCCGTGGAACTCCATGGAGAGGACCCGGGCGTTGATGAGGTCCTGGCCGGCGGGGCTGTCCGTGTCCGAGGTGCTGGTCACCAACGGCCCGTTGAGGTTCAGGCGCAGTGAGGGCATTCGAATCAGGCCGTGCTGTTCGAAATCGACCGGGTCCACGAAGCTGGGGAGCGTACTGGCGATGGTACGCAGCGCCTGGTCGAGATTGTCGGTCGCGTTGATGGCGGCCCGTGCAGCGTCGAGGAAAGCTGTCGGCAGGTTGCTCTGGGTGTGGACGCGGATGAGGCCCAGTTCCTGCGTGTCGATCTTCTGCTGGATGCGGCGGATCTGGTCCAGGGCGTCGCTGAGTCCGTGGGCGCGCGCGAACTCGGCGGCCTGTTCCAGGTGCATGAGCTGGGCGAGCCCTTCCTGGCCCTTGGCGTGGCTGATCAGGGCGGTGATGATTCGTTCGTCGATCTGGCGCTGGGCGCCCGGGTCGGATTCGGTGCGGCGCAAATCCTTGAGGAACTCGACCTGCACTAGGGACCCGTCGCGGCAGCCGTCGACGGCTCGCTGGATCAACGGGCGAAGGCGGGGGTGGTTCTTCTTGTCCCCCAGCAGCGGCTCGGTCATGGCGGTGATGACGCCGTGGTCTGGCTCAGGATAGGAGAGCATCACGGTCACGAGGTCGAGCATCTCGGTGATGATGTCCGTGAGCTGCGGCTGGCGGAACTTCGCGGCTAGATCGCGAGCGGTGCGCAGGGCATCCACGGCCTCCCACCGGCTTACCGGTGCATGAGGGCTGGTGTCGGCCAGCAGGAGGGAAGCGGCGTTCCGGTAGTGGGCGATGGCCGCCTGCAGGTGCATGGCAGGGCGCTCCCCGTGCTGGATCGTCCAGAGCAGGTGGTGCAGCCGCGCGGACACGGCCGGGTGCACTGTGGTGTCGGCGTATGCGGTCCAGACAGCGTGCACGCTGGGCGGAAGCTGGTTCGGAGTGCCAGCCCAGGCTTCGGGGCCGGCACCGCGGTAGGAGCCCGTGAATTTGCCGTCGGGCTGACGGACGAAGAACATCGCCGCACCGAGTACGTGCAGATGCTCCCTTTCCGCCTCAGAGCGGTCTTCCGCATCGGCAGCCGCCGCGAGCACGGTCACCAGCTGCGTGTACGAGATGAACGGGGCGCTCGCGCCGTCTAGCGATTTCAGAACTGCCACCTGAACTGCCACCATAAGGCCCGATCTTTCCCTAACAACCCATTTCTGTCAGCCGGTTATCTCTGTCAGTCCTCTTCAGTCTCCGTGGCGGTGATCCCCGCGGCGGCTTCTTCGTCGGTCAGGAGCAGCACCTGCGTCGGGTGGGTGTTCCAGCCCTGCACGACGTGGACGCGGCCCAGGGTGGGGTTGGTCTCCGGGGCCGAGGCGCTCCCAGGTGCAGGTGGTCACCCGGCCCATGACCTTGGTGGAGAAGTTCTCGCGCCCCTCACCGAGGATGCCGGTGGCGAGCTGGGAGGTGGCGAGGATGTGGATGCGGGCCTGGGGGCCGGCGAAGAGCACGCACTCGAAGGCGTCGACGGCCGGGGACGTCTTGGGGTCGTCCTTCTCCCGGATCGTGTCCCAGCAGCGGGCCAGCCGGCGCAGGGCGGTGTCGGCGGCCTCGAACACCAGCGTCAGGCGCGCCAGGCCGTCGTCGTCACCGCGCACTCGGGTGGAGTGGGCGGAGGTGTAGGCGCGCTGGAGACGCCACGAGGGGCCGTGCCTGACGGCACAGCCCCTCTGTGCATCTCGCGGCAGCCGACTCGCTCAAGCGGCGGCCTTTCGAGCTCGGGCGGTCAGCGCGTCGTGCAGGATGCCGTCAGGCGTGTGTGCCATGCGTAGCAGTTCACGGATTACTTCGGCCTTGTCCCAGCGGCTGCCGGTCTGGTTCCTCAGTTCCAGGAGCCATCTGTCGATCTCCAGGGCCTCGCTCGGGTCGAAGCGGACCGTCGTCGGGATGGCTCCATCTGCTTTCGGGGCGGGCCGGGGAGCTGTGTCATACGTCGTCATGCCTGTTTCAACGAGCCGAGCGTGTGGCAGAAACTTCTCCCAGCTCCCACAGGAGCAACTCGGCGGACGGCACAGCAAACAGGGCAGGTGCTGGACACCCAGCACGCGATCGGCAGGCGGATCCTGTGGTTGGGCCCACCATTCCGGCAGGCCCAACCACAGGTCGTTTTCACCCGCCTTCTGCCGCTGTACCCGGCTTTCCCTTGCCGGGCAGCGGCATTTCCGGGATCTGGCCCGGGTGGTAAATCCGCCGGTTCTCGCCGGACGTAGACAGCAGCACAGTGTCGCCATTGGCGTCAGTGTCGATAGGTCTGGCGTCTCCGTCGGAGTACACGGCCCAGGCCACCACCGGATCGGCGAACGAGGTCCTCTCACCTGGGTCCTGCCACTCCGTCATCCAACCCCCACCCGGGACGACACCCACGATCTGACGGCGCTCACGGACTTCCTTGAAGCCCTCGATGTTCTGTGCTCGTCGCAGCTCATTGCGCCACAGCACCAGCGGTTCGCCTTCGTCGTCCCAGGCGTGCACGGGGCGAGACTCATCGGGCAGGCGGCCTCGATCAAAGATGGCTTCGGTGGGCACGGTCGCCGGAATCATGAGTCCTCCACAGATAGGTGATCTGCCAGTTTCGCGGGCCCACGTCGTCAGCGGGCCTGGCCAGCCGTATTCGGCCGGTTTTGAGTTCCTGGCGCTGTCGCAGGGTGTCCGAGCACGGCCTCCAACCGGTCCAGCCGTGTGTAGAGGGCCCGTACGAGGCGGGCGCGGTTCTGGGCGCAGCGGGCGGTGCCTTGCAGCGGGGCGGACAGTCGTCCGTCGGCTTCGCGGAGGATGACTTCGGCGAGGGCGCCGCGGCCGTCGTTCTTGGGCAGGGCGGCGGCGTGGCGGCGGACGTCGGCGGCGAGGGCGCGGGCGTGCCCGGTGAGCTGGAGGGCGATCTGCTCGTAGTCGCGGGGTTGGAGGTGCGGGTTCTTCCATGCGAGGACGGCGGTGACGAGTGCTTCGTACGGGGCGCGGTCCAGCGGGAGTTCGGCCTCGATCAGGCCGTGGGGGTCGTAGAGCACGGTGTGCGTGTCGCTCATCGGCGGCCCGCCGCGTCGTCCTGGTCGTGGTCGCCGGTGCTGGCGGCCGGGGCCTGGGCGGCGAGGAAGCGGGCGTAGCCGCGGTCGGCGCGGGCGATCAGCGCCTGGGAAGGCCGACCGTAGTCGGACGGCTGGAGGCCGGGGCCTTGTGGCGCGGGGCCGGGGGGTGTGGGTGCGCTCATGGGGCACCGCCTCCGTTGCTGGTGCGTCGGTGTCGTTCGACGCTACGGAGACCGCCGGTCGTTCCTCAACGAGATTGCGGGAAATTGCGGAAGTTCACTCCAGGGCGTCCATCGCGGCCTGGATGAGGGCGCGGGCGTCGTCGCCATGGACAGCCATCTCCGAGAGGCCGGCGAACGCCTTGGCGTAGTCGGAGAGTTCGCGCGGCTGCTTGACCTTGATCTCCGCCGTCAGGGTCTCCACGACGGCCGTGGTGTCGTCGTGGAGGTAGAACGCTTCCAACGGCCATACGGTGCGCTGCGCGGTGAACGGGATGATCCCCAGCGAGACCGAGGCGAGGGGCATCACGGCCAGGAGGTGGCGCAGCTGCCCGCGCATAGCGTCGGGGTCGGCGGTGCGGTAGCGCAGGACGGACTCTTCCATGAGGACGACGTAGCGGTGGCCGCCCTCGTAGAGGAACCGGGAGCGGGCGACTCTGGCGGCGACCGCTTCGGTGACGTCGTTCGGCGTGCCCTGGAAGGCGGTGATCTGGCCCATGAGGGCGGTGGCGAAGCCGGGCGTCTGGAAGAAGCCCGGCGGCACGTTGGAGACGTAGGCCCGGCAGACGCGGGTGCGCTCGTGCAAGGTGTTCCAGTCCTGTTGGACCTTGCGCATGCCGCCTCTGTGCAGGCGGCGCCACTCCAGGTACATCGAGTCGACCGCGCGGGCGGTGGCGATGAGGTCGTCGGCCTGGTCGTCGGCGCCGCACGCCGCGCACCAGGCCCGGATGTCGCTGTCCGAGGGCGGGGCGTCGCCCTTCTGGATGCGGGTGGTCTTCGCCGGGTGCCAGCCGCACCGGGCGGAGAGGACCTTCCCGGTGAGGCCGGCGTCCCTGCGCAGGTGCGTGAGCCGCACAGCCAGCGCCTCACGGGCTGCCTGTGCACTGGACGATGGGGATGCGGTCATGGGGCTGCTCAGGGGCCTAGACGGTGTACTTCTCGTGCGGGACGCCGCGCTCCCACACGGTCTCGAAGGCGGTGGCGCACAGCGCGGCCGCGGCCGGGTCGACGGTGCGCTCTTTGCCGTCCGGTGCCCAGTCGCCGGTGCCGGTGAAGTGGTGGAACTGCACGAGCCGTCCGTCCAGGAGCCAGAAGTCGTTGCCGGGCAGCGGGATGTCGGACGCCCGGCGGCGGGACAGCCAGCGCACGTCCTCTCCGGCCTGGAGGTTGAGCGGGGTGATGGCGTGCTCGTAGCGGATGTAGTCGGTGACCGGCTCGGAGACGATCCGCGCGCGGCGCATCACCACGCCGCGGGCTACCGCGCCCTTGACGAGCGGCATCCACTGAGGCCAGAACGAGCGGGCCGGGTCGAGGTTCGGGACGCCAGTGCGCAGGAAGGCGGCGTAGTCGTCGGTCTCGTCGCCGACGGCGTAGACGTCGCGCATCTCCAGGTGGACCGCCGTGTGATGGGTGTCGGCGAGCAGCTCAGCGAACGTCGCGGTGTTCAGCTGCTGCGCGTTCAGCGGCATCGCACGCCTCCCTCAGAATCTGCACCATGCGGAACGGAATCCGGATAACCCGCTCGTGCGCGGGGATCCCCGTCTTGTGGCCGACGACCCACTCGGTGGAGCCGACCAGGGACTTCAGGAGTGCGTCGGCTTCCTCGCCCTGGAGGACCAGGTCCGCGCTCTCCTCTTCCACCCACACCGTCGCTGATCCCTCGCCACCAGTGTTCGGGTCGATCCCGACGAACCGTAACGCCATGACGCTCTCCCCTGTCGAGTCCGTTGCGTGTAGTTGCGCAACGACCGTCCTGCGCCGCGGCGCAGGCGTCAAGGCCGCGGGGGCTCGCTCGCACGCCGGAGTACGGGCCGTATGGGGCCGGATGTGTCACCGATCGAGGGCCGGAAGGCCGTCCAGGCCGGTGTCGCGCATGATGCGCTCGACGGTCGCGGCGAGAGTGCTGGCCGCGTCGATGACAGTCTCGGCTCCCCCGGCCAGCAGGTCTCGCGGCCGGTACCAGTCCCTCAGCTGCGCCTCGCTGACAGAGTCGGCGATCGGCTTCGTGATGTGCCGGGCCATGGTTTCCTCGAACGGCACGTCCAGGTAGTAGCCGTGGGTCGGGCCGCAGTGGTCGGCGTGCAGCCGGGCGAGCATGTCGCCGTAGTGGTCGGCGTGGAGGATGCCTTCCAGGACGACGTGATACCCGGCGTCCAGGGCGTAGCGGGCCGTCAGGTCGATCAAGCCGATGTTCGCCGCGCCGGGGCGGTCGCGCTCGCGGAGCACGGTACGGCGGAGGTTGTCCTGGCCGACCAGGGCCAGGCCTCGGCCGAACCGCTCGCGGAGGCCGGCCGCGACGGACGACTTGCCCGAGGCGCTGTTGCCGCGCAGAACAACCAGCCGGGTTTGTTCGGTGCCCACCATCACGCCGGTCACGCTACCGACGGCCGGTGACACGGTTGCCCTCCATCCGCAGGCCGCCTGATGAGTGGTGCGGCGTCGCTCGGCAGGGCGGAGCGGGGTGCCGACGAATAGGAAGGTGCAGCCCGCCCGGCCCTGTCAGCGGGCGTGGCTGCGTCTCCCTGTCTACGGACCGGGCACGGTTGGCGCGACCGGTATCGGGCGAGCTGGTTGCCACGCTCCCTCGTACGGGTTACTTCTCCTGCGGCCGGCGAACCAGGCACCTGGGTGAGGCCGTCGGTGGAGGCATGAAGACCGATGAGCAGCATGTCGCCGAGCCGGGGCTCGTGGTCCTGGACATCACCGCCGCGGACGAGGACACCCTGTGTGCGGTGATGGACGGTCTCCAGCAGCGGTGGGCGACCTCGGGTATCGCGCCGGTGCGGCGTCTGCCGGGTGAGGCCGGAGTCCGGGCACGGGTGTATGCCGACGTGTACCGGCCTGGAGCGCAGTGATGTCTCGGCATCTCGGTCTTCTGCGGCACCGGAGCGTGCATGTTCGCGGGCTCGCTCGACCAGTTCGATGCCCGTCACGTGGACCGGGGTCTTGCTCGCGCGCTCTATTCCGGCACGGGCCGGGGCGAGCCCAGCCCGACCGAGCGACGGCTCGGCCTGGGTGGCGTCGCGCTTCGGGGACGGTGCCGGACCGCCAACTTAGGCGATCTCAGGCCGAGTGTTCTCCAGGGCTGGTCGGGTCGTTGGCGCGGGCGAAGCGCAGCGCGGCCAGGGTGATGCCGGGTAGGTGGTGTTCGGCGGCCTCGCGGAGCCCCACCGCCTGGTCGTCGTCGACCACGGCCGGGGCCGGGGTCGTCGGCGGCGTCGCAGTGGCGTTGGCCGTGAGCTCGCCGGGCGCGGCGGCCGGGGGCGGGGCCGGGGCGAGGTTCCGGGCGTCGGCGGGCCGGTCTCCGCTCGCGGGCGGCTCGGGGGCCGGCGGGAGGCCGGGGGTGGTGGGCCCAGTGTCGGGGAGGGAGTCGGCGGGAGGCTCCTGCAGCTGTACCGGGCGCGGGTGGGCGTCGGATGTGGCCGGGGCCGTCTTGCCGGTGGTGGCCCACTCGCGGGCTTCGGTCTCGGTGAAGAACAGGACCTGTGTCTCCCGCGCGCTGCCTCCGCTGACGACCTGGGCGCGGCCGTGGTGCTTGGTGGACTTCGGCGCCGGGTGGACCTCCGGGGTGAGCATCCGCCATGCGTTGACGCTGTAGCGGGCCAGGATGCGGGTGGAGAACTGCTCGCGGACCTCCGGGTCTCCGAGGGCGCGGGCTGTGGCGGACTGCGCAACCAGGAGGACGTGCATGCGCAGCTGGCGGCCCATGTAGAGGATCTCGTTGAGCGCGTCGACGGCCGGGGATGTCTTCGGGGCGCCGGACTCGCGGATCTTCTTCCAGTAGCGGGCCAGCTGCTTCATCGTCGCGTTGACCTCTTCGAGGAGGATCAGCAGCCGCGGGCCGATGGCCTTGGGGTCAGCGTCGATGCCGAGTTCGTCGGCGACGCGGGTTCGGCGCCGGCCTTCCATGCCGAGGGCGATGAGCTGGTCGTGGATGTCGGCGATGTCGCGGCAGTACGTGACGCCGGGCAGGCCGGACGCCCACGGGTGGGAGATCCGCTTGGTGTCCAGGACGAGCACGAGCGAGCCGTGGCGGAGCATCTGGCAGGCGATGCACCGCAGGGTCACCGACTTGCCGCCGCCCGTGGAGGCGTTGACCAGGATGTGCGGGGACTCCGCGTCCAGGTCGACGGAGACGATCCGACCGCTGGCACCGAACCCGATGATCGGCGCGGACTCCTTCGCCTTGGCCACCAGCTCCCCTGTCTGGGGTCCCTGAAGGCGGGCTTCGCCGGGGGCTTGCGGGTCTTCTTCACCGTCACGTACGTCTCGCGGCCCGCCAGGTGCCAGGAGAAGGTGAAGCCTTCCAGGGCGAGCTTGGTGGCGATGATGTCGGCGACCAGGTCGTTGGAGAAGTCCAGACGGCCCGGCACGTCCACGCGGATCACCGTGTCATCCTCGGAGAAGTTGCGCGGGATGTGGAGGTAGCGGCGCGGGTCGGTCTGCTCCGGCAGGCGCAGCGGCAGCGCCAGGGCTTCGTGCAGCGGGAGCGCCCACTCCCGCATCAGTTCCCGCCGCTCCCGGGAGAGCCACCCGTACGCCGCGCCGCCGACGGCCAGCACGGGGGCCGTGCCGATCCCGCCCGCCTCCAGCGCGGCGACGACCTGGTCGCGGTTCTCCCACAGGGACTGAAGGGACCGGGCTGTGGCATCGGGCCCCCGGCCGAGGAGGTAACCGCCCTCGGCAACCGCGGCCCCCAGTGTCGTCCGGACGGCGAAGCGCCGCCATCCGGCCCGGTACGACCGGCGCCGGACCCGGCCTTCGATGCCCGGCAGAACGCGGGTGCCAGCGCGCCAGAACGTCGCATCGGTACGCCGGATACTGTCGAGGTCGCGGTCGGCCAGTACGCGGCCGATGCCGAGCGCGAGGGATTCGGCGGACTCCTCCACCTGCTTGTCGAACTTCGTCTGCGCCATGCTGTCGACCGCCCTTTCATGCCGCATGTGCGTGAAGGCGTCACGATGCCGCCGGAAGCGGACACCTCACGCTGGGCAAGGACGCTAGGAAGATCCTCCTGTGCACAGAGATCGGTGCGGTGGGCTTCGACTCGGCAACTTATTCGAACACCTGCTCTAATGAATGAGTGATGTCCTTCCCGTTCCCCAACGATCTGATCGACCTCAAACGCCAGCAGCTCAGCACCTACCACCGGCTCACCCAGCCTGCCCCCGACACCGCGCGCCTGCGGCGGGAACTGATCCGGCTCATCCGCCTGATCGACTCCCACCCGTACTGGCAGGGCGGCTGGTCCACGGCAGGCCGGATGGAGCTCCACCACGCGGCCACAGCCGCCCGGCCCGCCGACCGCGAGCCCGGCACCTCCCCTGTGGTGTCCGTGCCCGGGGCGCGGCTGCAGTGAGTGAGCTGGAGAGCTGGCGGGCCGCGCTCGCCTGGCTGGGCTGGCAACACCGGCAGGCCGAACAAATGGTCCGCGCCCTGGAGACAGAACTGACCGCGACCAGAGCCCGCCGGCCTCCCCCAAAACCACCGGACTGGAAACTGGAGACCGCCCGGACCGCGTCCGGACTGAGAGGAGTACGGGTCCACATCGGTGACTGCTCAATGGACGACGGCCGAACGATCAGCCGAGGCGAAGCCCGCCGGGCACTCGCCGAAAGGATCGAACCCTGCTCGTACTACAGCCCCGAAAACGCACTCGGCATGGCCACCTGAGTCAGGCAGGGTCATGTAGCGGTGTGCATATCGCTCATCGTGCGCCCGCGTCGTTCTGGTCGTGGACGCCGGTGCTGGCGCCCGGGGCCTGGACGGCGGGAAAACGGGCGTAGGCGCGGGCGATCAGCGCCGAGGAGGTAGACCGAAGCCCCTGGGCAGGCGCGCCGAGTCGCCCATGGTTGGTTGCGTCGTCGTCGTCATCACGATTCCCTGAGGGCATGGTTCTGTCCTCTTTCTCCCCGCAAGCGTTGGCTCGTTGGCGTGAGCTGAGAGGTCTGAGCACTGAGGATCTCGCGGATGCGATCGGTGCCACGGCGCGTACGGTGCGTGCCTGGGAGGCGGGGAAGGCCACTCCTGGTAACCGCGCCGTCGCGGCTCTACGACAGGCTCTTGGCTGTGATGCGCAAGAGCTGTTCGGGCGCCAGAGGGGAACGGAGACGCTGGAGGACCTGCGGCATGATGCGGGTCTGAGCGCGGAGGAGGCATGTCGGGCGATCGGGCTCAAGCGTGGGGCCGCAGGGCTTCGTCCTGAGCGGCGCAAGCTGCGTGAACTGGAGCGCGGCCACGTAGTGAGAAGCCGTGAATGGGTAACCCCGCAGGGGGCTGGTCGGCTGGTTCGCCTCATGGCGCAGGTGTACGGGGTGCCGGAGCGGGTCGTCGTAGATGCGTGGAGACGCACCCGGCCCGGTGATGCTGTTCCAGTCCTGCCCGAGCCGGAAAGGCGGGACAACGGCCAGTTGCTCGAGCAGATCTGGGCTGCTCTCAATGACCGGCAACGAACATACCTGACCTGCATCTTCTGGCAGGACCAGGAAGCCGAGGCCGATCAGAGGCACCGTCGTTTCCTTGGCAGTGCAGGACGCAAGGCCGAGCAGTGGCGGCGGATGGATCTGGCGTTGTCCGCCCCGCCGGCCCTCATTGGCTATACGCGGCTCCAGGCCCGGCTGCGGCAGGAGGGTGTCCACGACCCGGGGGCCGGAGCGTCGATCGCAGCTCTGAAGAGGCGCCACCTAGTGGTGACATACCGCGATAAAGTTCACGTCGACGGTCTCGGAGATGTTCCTCGCACGCGCGTGGAACTCACCCGTCAAGGACGTGCCGTGGCACGGGCGGCTCTGGGCATCCCCCGGGAGGTCGGGCCACCGGCCCCGCTGCTGTCGCGGTGGCTGTGGGGCATTCTCGTGCGCGTCGCCATCAGCGGCGACGTAGGAGTGGACGGCTCGCTTGCGGGCAGAGGGCCGCACTTCCTTGCGGTCGGACGTAGCCCTGCTGGGCGGGCGCCGTCGCGCGGGTTCATCGAGCTGCGGCACCCGGTCGGTGTGGAGCATGGGCCGTACCGGTGGTTCGTAACGGAGTCGGGCTGGCGGCATATCCGTGACTACTGGGACTCCTACCGGGAGTTGTACCCGGATGTCGACGCCGACGGCTTCGCGCCTCCGTCCTCAGGGCTCCTGGAGCATCCGCCCGAGGGCTGACTGCGGAAAGGGACTTGAGGGGCGTCCAGTTCGCGTTCCTGGACGTACCCGAAAGCATGAGTTGTCCGCCCAACCTGACATCGTGACCGATCTGGAATGTAAAGTCACAGACCGTGACCGATGAGCGGGTTTCCCATGGGGAAAAGGAGCAGCGGGACCGACTGGTGGGCCCAGGGCTGGATGCAACACAGGCATTCGCCGTCTGCGGCGACGCGCTGACGAACCCCTCGCTGGACGGTGCCGCACGCCTTGAGCAGATCATCGATGCGCAGGCACTCCTCATGGCCGCCGCAGGGCCCGGTCATGGGGTGCGTTTCAGTGATCTGGTAGACCGGCTCAGCGGGGAGGAGGCCGGGACCCTGGACGGACTGATGCCCTCGTGGGCCTCGCCGCCCGGGCTGGACGCCCTGCGCTTCCTCGACCGGGACGGCTTCACCACCGAGGACGCCTACGACTACCGCTACGAGGTACTTCAGGTCATCCGGGCGGCACAGAAGGTGGGCAAATTCTACGGCCGCGTGACAGTCACGGCCCTGCAGGGCGAGTACAAGCAGGAGACCGTCTACGCGTCGCTGAAAGGTGCCTACTACGACGTGCACCGGGGAAACCTCGTCAAACACCCCGTGGTGACGGTCGACGCGCTGAAGAAGCTCAAACTTCCGCCGCCGGCCATGGACTACTTCGCGGACATCCCGAGCCATATGTCGTACCACGGCTACTGGTTCGCGTGTCCGGCGTGCAAGTGGCCCATGAAGGTGAGCGTGTCCGGGGAGCGGGGCAGGGCCGCGGGAAGCGTGGAGTGCCTGTACCCCTGGCATGCGGAGACCGGAGCGTCGTACATCTTCACCCCCACTGCCGGGCATGTGCCCGAACTCGACCAGGCGGTCGAGTACCGCACTCCGGATGCGCGGCACAGGGCCGTGTACACCGGGGCCGTCCCCGGTGTCCCTGAGGCTGTTCCTGTGGAGGGCTACAAGGCGCTGATGCGCGACGTGTGGCGCTACACCACGATTCCCGGGCTGCCGGAGGTACGCCTCTTCGATGTGCTACGCGAGCGTCTGGAGGGCACGGGGGTCCAGGTCGAGCTGTGGCCCGACAACGACGTCTACGACCTGCTGGTCGCGCGCGGGGAGGGCGCAGAACAACAGACTCTCTTCGCCGTGGACTTCAAGGACTACCGGTGGTCGAACCATCTGGTGAGCAAGTTGCGGGCGGACGGCGGTGACCGGGGAGGCGCCGGATGGATCGTCGTCCCCGACCACCGTGCGAGCCAGATCCCCCAGCTCACCGAGGAGTGCCGCCGACACGGGATGCGTGCCGCCACCGCGACGGACTTCCTTGAGCTGGTCGTGAACAGTGTCAGGAAAGGGGCTTCTCGGTGAGCAGCGACCTCAAGGCGGAGGAGGCGGGGCTGTTGGGCGCGCTGGCGCTGGCCGGCCACTTCTTCCCGCGCGTCATCGAGGACGGCCGGGTCATGGCGGCGTTCGAGAACGCCACGTATTTTGCACACCGCAAGCCGCAAGCATGGGACTTCTGGGCGAAGTGCACGATGCAGGAGCGACGCACCGTCTCCAGGGTAATGCGGCTGCTTCCGCCCGAGCTTGCCAACGTACGGAAGATGAAGACGGCCACACTGGCCTTTCTCGGTGTGATGGCCCTCGACGCGGACGGCGACGACGACAGATCTGGCGGCTCATTCTTGCTGCCCGGGAACGACCCGTATCGGGCAGAGGGAGTCATCCCACGCGTCGGCGGGGATCTTCTCGGCTTCGCCGCACGCACCACCGACCGGTTCTTCACCTTCGGCAAGCGGTCGAAGGCACTGCCGTTCGCAGGTCCCGGCCGCTACCGGACTCGTACCGCCTTTCTCGGTAAGGAGCACGGGACTACCAACCGGGAGATCGAGTTCGCCGCGACCCCACTGTTCACCGGGCCTGCGGGCCACGAGCAGCTACCGCACCTCACCACCCGCCCCCACCAAGACAGCATCCCCATCCCAGTCGATGAGCTGATGGAGGTCGCCAAGCTGCTCAAGGGGCGAGGCAAGAAGTTCCACTACCTGTACACGGTCCTGAAGAAGTTCTTGGCCTCGCTCAAGAGCCACGACGGGCCAGTAATCATCCTCGACCTCGCCTCCGGTCTCCTCCAGATCATCAACGCGCCCACCGGCAGTGGAAAGACGGTTCTCGTCCGCGCGATCGCCTCGTGGGCTGCCCTGCATGGAATCAAAGTAGCCATGGGGGTCACCGATGCCAAGGCGACTTTGGCGATGGCCTGGGACATCAATGGCGACCTAGCGCATCTTCACAAGCAGGGCCATCTTGCCGAGCCCGCCTCCTGTGTGCCGTTGATGTCTCCCTCCAGCCGCCACCAGCGCGCTCTCGACTACGCCTCCTACGTAGCGTCCGGGCTGATCACCTCATGGGGGCCCAAGCAGAAGGCCGACATCGGGCACCTGGCCTACAGCTGCGCGCAGCGTCCGTTGATGGACCCGCCCAACCTGTACAGGCCCGGTGAGGAGAACTGCCTCTCACTCAGTCGTCCCGGCGAAGACGACACCGCGTACGCCTGCCCGTTCATCCCGGTGTGTGGGAAGTTCACCCCGCTGTACATGGCTGCGGACGCGGCGGTCATCGTCACCAACCACGCCAACCTCCTGTCCGGCACGCTGCGTATCGGCGCGGTCCTGGACGGGGCCGAATGGCGCGGCAAGGCCCGGGCAACCCGTGGTCTGTCGGTCCTTGAGATGGTGCTGCGGGCCTGCGACCTGGTGGTCATCGACGAGGTGGATGCCTTCCAGAAGAACGTCATCGGGCGGTGCACCAGCGAGCTCACCCTCGCCTCTCGCAAGCGCGCGAGTGATCTGCGCGAGCTGGACCTGGACGCCAAGCGGCTGCCGAGCAACTACGAGCAAGGCCTGCTCTCGCCGGTCAGCCAGGCCCGTCTGATGTCTGAGCTGCTGTTGCTCTCCCTGGGCAACCGGCTGCGCATGAACCCGCGGGACGCCCGTGCCAATCCGGCGGGTGGCGGCGGTAACGACGGCTGGCGTCTGGCCCGCTCCCGCGACCGGGAACTGCTCCAGCTCCTGTTCCCCGACCAGGGTGTCGACGCGGAGATCAGCCGGGAGCAGCTGCGGCTGCTGGACGAGCTGATGCCCGTGCGCTGGCGTGACAATGAGCATAGGGACGGCACCGCCGAGTCCGCTCTGCCTGAAGGTGCCGACTGGCAGGCGGTGCACGATGCGCTGCACGCGCTGTCCGCGCCCCGTGGCGAGGATCATCTCCAGCTCGTTCAGCAGGAGCTGAACCGGCTACTGCGTCCCGCCATCCCCGACAGCAACCAGCGCGCTGCCGCGGTCAATCTGCTGGTGACTCGCGCGATTCTGAAGGAAATCGACGAGGCGCTGGCCTTCACCCGGCAGGCCGCGCAGAGCCTGCGACATCTGGATCTGGGATCCGTGCGCAGGATCCTTGACAGCATCAAGGACTCCCCGGTGGTGGGGCTGTATCCGCTGGCGATGCTCGGGCACACCATCAACGGCTACCAGGCCCGTGGCCTGGAGAAACAGGAGAGCGAGGCGGAGCTGCTGGTCCGCACTGTCGCCGGCGACCCGCACACCTTCACCTCCCAGCTCGGCGGCTTGACCGCGCTGATGACGGCCGGAGTGGAACGCCCGGTTCTCGGCTTGTCGGCGACCGCCTACTTCCCCCAGGCCGTACAGGAACACATCCATGCCCCGGTGAAATGGTGGATTCCCGACACCCGGCCGAAGTCCATCGTCACCGAACCATGCCCGGTCCGGTACACCGACGGTGACCGTGCCGGGGACCCGATCAGCATCGGCGGCCTGTACGCCGAGGCCAAACCCCAGGCCCTGCGCACCCTGGGCAAGAACCTCTACCAGCAGGTCCTCAGCGACCGGCTGGCACTGCTCGAGCAGACCGAACCGCAGCGGGCGCGGTGCATCCTGGCCGTCAACTCCTATGCGCAGGTCAGCTACCTGGCCGCCGGTCTGGCCCAGGCCGAAGGGCTGCGGCACCGGATCTGTGCCGTCGTGCGCGGGCGCAGGCCCGAGGACTACGAGCAGCACATCCCCTCGTTCGTACGGAAGATGGTGCGCGAGGAGTTGGAGACCTTCGCCAGCGAAGGCGAGATCCTGATCGTCCCGCTGGCGATCATCGCCCGCGGGCTCAACATCCTGGTCGAGACGCGTTCGGCCGTACGCGACATCTACCTGTGCACCCGGCCGGTCCTGAGTATCGAGGACATCGAGTGGATGCACGGCAGCATCAACGCGGCCGGCATCAATGCCCTGCCCGAAGGCGGCAGCAGCGACCCGGTCGCGGCCCTCCTGGAGGCCGAGACCGTCTCCCGGCAGCAGATCGTCCGTATCCTGCGGTCGCCCAGCCGGTTCACCAACATGGCCCACGAACTTCAGGAAGAGCTTGTGGCCGGCATGCTCATCGACCTCGTCCAGCTCGCGGGCCGGGCACGACGCGGTGACACCGACATGAACCTGTACATCGTCGACTACGCGCTGCACCGCACCGAGTTCAGCGCCGACCTGGCCAGCATTATCCGCCGTATTCACGGCAACTGGTCCGCCGAACAGCTGGCCTTCATGAACGAGCTTTACGGCGAGGCCCTGTCCTCCTTCCTTTCTTACGCGGGTATCAACCCCGACCGACCCTGACCAGCCGTCCGCTCCAGACCGCAAAAGCACGGGGCGGAGAAAGCACGAGGCACGCTCCCTCATGGCACCGCGCCCGGCACAACTGACCGCCCACACCCTGGCCTTTCACTGCACCGAGCAGACCTTGCACGACATGCACGCCTACGTGTGGGAGTTCGACGACGAAGCCCAGGACCACTGGCGCCGGCTTGGCGAAGCGGTCACGCAGACGAAGAAGAGTGCGCGGGAGCAGGGCCAGGAGGAAGACCACTTCCTCATCCCGTACTCCATCGTCACCACCGTGCTCAAGCAGCTCACCGGCGGCTACGTACATCTCGACAAGTATCTGCGCTACATGGTCACCCTGGATACGGTCGACGCCGACGACCTGGAGATGGTCTTCACCTACCTGGAAGGGTTCTGCCGCGACGTCCCGCTCGCCGACATCCCCTTCGCCGTCAAGTCCACCGTCGCGGCCAAGGTTGCCGCGACCAAACCGCAACGCCTACCGCTGAAGGACCACATCCCGCTGCAGGAGGGGCAGGAGGTCCCCGACCCGCCCAACTGGGCGTATGCGGCGATCAAGTGGCTGCTCGCCATCAAGCTCGCCGGGAAGGACTTCCTGGACTACCCGATGGAGCCGGTGAAGGAGACACGGCAGAAGAAGGACGGCACCCCGTATGAGCGCACCACCGGCTGGACGATGGGGGAAACTCCCGCGCGGGTGCGCTACCGGCCCATGAGTACTGGAGAACTCATCGCCTGGAACCACCCCATCGGTCCTGCCTTCGTCGGCCACGGCCACCCCATCAGCGCCGAGGGCCTCACCGCGGTCAGCCAGAACTGGCCTGTCGACGCGAGCCCGCGGGAGCTCGAGTACGCGCTGTCCTACCTCTCGACCAGGATGGTCACCTACCCGGCGTTCGCCCAGCCGGTGTTTCTCTTCGACGCCCACATGCGCCGGGTCAACAACACACTGATCTACTCCAGGACCGCCATGATCGACCAGGCCGACGACAAGCCGATCCTCAGCATCTCCTTGGACGGACGCGGGCTGCGCCGCGCCAACCGGCACGCCCTGGAGATCCTCGCCGTCCTGGAAGCCGACCACACCCCTCTCAGCGCCATCGAAAAGCGCGCTGACAGCGAGAAGAAGACCCTCAGCGACGCCAGGGAACGGGCACAGAAGCCGTCCTTCATGATGCCTGCGCCTGGCGTCGTCCGGCCTCTCGTCTCCAAGAAGCGCAGCTCCGCCGTCGGTGACGGAGCGGGCCTGCACCATCTACGCATGCTCCTGGACCACGTGCAGTGCGTCTTTCAGGACGCCGCCGAGCCCTTCGTCCTCACGTCCGACGGGAACGTCTTCTCCAAGCGCCTCTTTGAAAAGCCCGACGAGGCAGCTGAGTTGGCGAAGAAAGCCGCCAAGAGGCTAAAGAAGGAGAAGAAGGACGCGGCCGAATACAAGGCGCTGCCGTTCGTCGACATTTTCGGCCTCCCCTCCCCTCAGAGCGTACGCAACTCACTGAGCGCTGCCGGTTACGCCGGGGTACGGTTCGTGTGCCTGTGGTATCGGCAGCCGACCCGCATCCGGATGCTGCACGGCCTGGCCCACATGTACGGCCTGGACCCACATGCCCTCGACCCCGGATCCGCGGAGCCGATCGCGCTGGGCGAGGGCGCCGACGTGGTGTTCTACGAGGCGGACGCGTTCCTGCGGCACGGCGCCGACATCCACCGCGCCCACGAGCTGGAGAAGATCCACAGCAAGGTCACCAAGGACGGCTGGCTCCTTGCCACCTGGTGCGAGACCGAGATCCCCGAAGCCGCCTCCCACAGCGACGCGGCGATCGAGCGGAAGCAGACCTCCACGGCCGTCGCCCGTGAGCTGGCCACTGCGGACGCTAAGTTCCAGACCCGGCGTGCCCTCTCCACTCAGCGCTCACCCTCGCAGTACCTCGTCGGTGTCAAGCGCCGCTACAAGAAGAAGGAGCAGCGCCAGGACGGCGAGCCGGCCTACGAGCTCAAGCCCATCAACACGCCGAAGGTACCGTGGGAGGACCATCCGGTGTTCATGGGGCTGCTCGATCTGCACCGCTCCATCGGCGTCGTCGACGGCCGCTTCGAAGAGGCCCTCTACAGCCCACAGGACGCCCACCCGATCCCCCGCATGGCCTTCTGCGGCATCCACATCCGCAAACAGCAGGCCAACCGGCGCTTCCGCGGGCAGCCAAAGCGCATCATCACCGCGTCCTGCCTGATCCCCTCCCCCGCACCGGGAGGCACCTGGCGGCACATCGCCTGGACCAATCTCGACCCGGAGGGCCGCTGGAGGAACTACAACGAGGCTCAGAACCTCTTCCACGCTCACAACTACCCCCTCCACGCCCAAGACGGGGACAGCGACACCGAACGCTGGGCCCAAGCCGGCCGCGACGTCCGCGACGCCCTACGGAAACTCCCCAACCACCTCACGGGCCTGCCCTACGCCCTCATCGTCGACGGCCACGCCTGCCGCCGCGCCTGGCCCGGCCTGCACAACAACAAACAAGGAAGCAGCCAGCAGTCACCGGACGACCGCCTCTGGCTCCCCACCCAGGGTCTGGGAACCCACCCGGTCAGCATCATCCGCATGAACTGCTTCCAGGAAGAACTTCCGCGCCTGGCCTACGTCACCAAGAACGGCGAAAAGAAGCCGGTCAAGACCTCCAGCGACCTGTACTACCCGGAAGGACAGCCCGAGGGGCACTCGTGGTTTCTGTTCACCGAGCCTAGGAACTACGGCAAGAAGCGATACGGCCAGCACAAGACGCGCTGGCACGCCGAACCCGCCAAGAAGACCGGAGCCGACGGCGGGTTCGAGGAGAACGAGATGAACTCACCCTGGTACGCCATGACCACCCGGGAGATCAACCCCATGCACACCCAGAACGGCTACGACCGCGAAGCCCTCGCCATCGCCACGGCTCGCCTCAGCCACCACGCCCTCACCTGGTCCGACCGTACCCGCTACGCCGCACCCCTCCACGGCGCCCAACAGATGGATCTGGACCATCCTCAGTACCGCAGGTCCGCGCCCCTGGACGACCCCGAGCAGCAGCAGATCATCGCCGAAGCGAGCGACGGATAATGGGGCTGCGCTCGGTGGCAAGCTGCCGGGTGGTGCGCCAGCCGAAATCGGAAGGCACACGACCGTTCACTCACCGGCCCGCCCTGGCGCCTAATCAGGGAGGGTTTCCGTAGGCGGTCCCGCCTCGTGTAAAAGGCCCGCACGAGGCGGGCGCGGTTCTGGACGCACTGAGCGGTGCCCCTCGGCCGTACGGACAGGCGTCGGTCGGCTTCGAGGAGGACGACTTCGGCGAGGGCGCCGCAGCCGTCTCTCCTGGGCAGGGTGGCGGACGTCGGCGGCCACGGCGCGGGCGTGCCCGGTCAGTTGGAGGGCGATCTGCTCGTAGTCGCGGGAGTCGAGGTCGGGGTTGGTCCACGCGAGGGCGGCGGTGACGAGTGCTTCGTGCGGGGCGCGGTCCAGGGGGAGTTCGGCCTCGATAAGGCCGTGGGGGTCGTGGAGCACGGTGTGGGTGCCGCTCATCGGGCGCCCGCCGCGTCGTCGCGCCGTCGGCGCTGTCGTCCGGGGCCTGGGTGGTGTGGGCGAGGAAGCGTGCGTAGCCGCGATCGGCGCGTTCCAGCAGCGCCGGAGCAGGCTGGCCGAAGTCGGGGCGCTGGAGGCCGGGTCTTTCCGGATCGGGTCCGGCGGGTGTGGAGGCCCTCCTGGGGACCGCCTTCTGTTGCTGGGTAGCGGAGCTCCGGGTGCAGGGCCTGGCGCTGAGCGGAGTCGAGCAGGTCCTCAAAGCTGGGGTTGCCGTGCAGTTCACAGGGTGAGGGCCTTGTCATGAATGGTGCGCAGGCGCTGGCGCAGTGTGGGATCGGTGATCAGGGCAAGCGCGCGAGTGTGGTCCTCGGCAGTGGTGGTGAGAAGACGGCGCTGCTGTTCCAGGTAGGCGGCCAGGAGGTCCCGGGTGGGTCCGGCGGTGTCCGGGAGGATGCGGGCGGTGTAGATCATGGTGAGGGGGAAGGCCCAGCAGGCGTGGAGGAAGCCGAACGCCGGGCGCGACGTCTTTCTCCACGGGGAGTAGAACTCCGTCTCTTCGCTGATCTTGCAGGCGGTGGCGGTCAGGGCGTCGTTCAGCCAGTTGTGCCCGGCCTCGTGGACGAGGTCCCGGCCCAGTACGGCGGGGTCGCCGACGTGGTCGCAGAAGACGGTGCCCGGAAGCCGCGTGATGGACCAGCTGATGAGGGTGTCGCCGAGGCTCTTGCGGCACAACAGGCAGGCGACGACGGCGTGGTCAGCCAGAAGGCCGGCGAACCCGGCCCGGGCGCCCAGGGCGTACGCGACGGCCGCCAGTTCCTGCTGCTCCCTCACGGCAGCCGCCGTGTCGGGCCCCAGGAGGTAGTACGGGGTCTCCGAGAGCGGGGAGCGGAGCATGCCCTCCGGGCCCGGGGAGACCACGATGCGCGGCCCCACGACGGTGGGCGTGCTCAGCGCGGAGGCGTTGGCATCGGGGTAGGCCCGGTACCACTCGAAGGTGGCGGTGTCGCCGGCGCGCGCGGCGGTCTCGGCGCCTTCGAGGGCGTGGTGGGCCAGGCAGTAGACGGTGGCCGTACTGCGCGCGGGAGCGCTGCCGGCCTTCAGGACGGCGTGGATCCGGCTGGTGCGGTCCCGGTGCAGGTCCTGGACCGGGGCGAGGGCGAAGTCGATGGCGGGCATGAGCACGAAAGGGGGTCCTTCCGACGGGGCTGGGTCTGGGGCCGGACCCGACGGGTCCGGCCCCAGACGGTGCTCACCGGCAGTTCACCGCCGGCACGGTGGTGACGCTCAGGCGTCGGTGCCCGTGGCGGGCTCGGACGCCACGGTGGTCGTCCAGCCCTCGGCGGAGACGCTGGAGGTGTGCGCGGTGGCGCGGACGGTCTCGTCCTCGCCGCGCAGCTCGCCGACGGCGTCGAGGAACTCGTTGATCCGGGTCTCTTCCATGGTGCTCGTCCTTTCCTAACGCGGATAGTGGGCTGTGCACGTACGGGGCTCGGGGGCGCGGGGGCGATCGGGCGGCAGGCACCGGCTTCTCCGTTCTTAGGGGGTGGTGTCGGTGACCGCGCGGTGGGGCGCGGTGGTCGGTGTGGCCGCGTGCCGCAGGCCGTCGCGCAGTTCGCTCATATCGGGCCGGTCCTTCGGCTCGGGGGCGAGGGCCGCCAACAGCAGCGGGCGCAGGGCGGCAGGGGCGGTCTCCAGATGGGAGTGCCCGTGGCGGGGGATGTCGGCGCAGAGGTAGCGGTAGGTGAGGACCGCGAGGCTGAAGACGTCGGCGGCCGGGGTGGCCGTGCTGTAGGACGTCGCGTACTCGGGGGGCCAGTGGACTTCGGGGCCGCGGGCGGCGGGCCCGCGGGGGGTATCGAGGCGGCGGGCGGCGCCGAAATCGGTGATCAGGCCGCGGCCGTCGTGGAGGAGGACGTTCTCCTGGTAGACGTCGCGGTGCACGATGCCGCGCTCGTGCAGGGTGACCAGTCCCTCGGCGACGTCCGCCAGCACCCGCAGGCCGGCCGCCTGGCTCCCGCCGGCCTTGTTCAGGAGCGGTCGGAAGCTGCCGCCGGTGCAGTGGGGCATCGTGTACCAGTCGAACCGGTCGGTGCTGCCTTCCTCCAGCAGCGGCACAATGTGCGCCGCGCCGGTGGCGGTGTGCGCTACGGCGATCTCGTGCTGGAAGTCCTCGCGGGTCAGGGCGCGTTCGGCCTCGGTCATCTCCGCGTACCAGTAGAAGCCGTAGGCGGCCGGCCGGGTGCCCTCGTCGAGTTCGGCCAGGACGTGGTTGGATCCGAACCCGGCCTTGAGGACCACCGGGGCGGCGCCGTCGCGGTGGGCGAGGACCAGGGTGCTAGCGCGGGTGAAGGCGAGCAGGTCGTTCACGTTCCACCCGGCGTCGCTGAGCTGGTCGAGGACCCAGGCGGCGGGGTGCATCGGGTGCAGGCGCATGGCGGGGACGCTCCTCAGATTCGCACTGCGGGCTGGTTGGCTTCGCGCAGCCGTGCCAGGCACGCCGCGGTGAGCAGGTCGAGGTCGGTTTCGGTGGTGCACGGGTGGCGCAGTACGGGCAGGCCGGTGATGGCCGTCCAGGTGGTGGCGGCCTGTTCGTAGAGGTCGGCGAGGCGGACGGCGGTCGCAGGTTCCTCCGCGAACCGGCGCGTGGTCGGCCGGCGTGCCAGCCTGGCCTGGCACAGGTCGGGTGCGGTGGTCACCAGGACGGTGAGGTCTGCCCGGGCGGCGCGCACTTCGGCCAGCGGGCGCACGTAGTGCTCGATGGGCCGGTGGTGCAGCAGGGCGAGCAGGCAGGCGGTCGACAGGGTGAGCCGGTCGGCGACCAGCGGACCCTGGGCTAGCGCAGAAATGAGGTTGTGCCGGGCGTGGAGTTCGAGATCGCGGTAGGCGGCAGCCAGGGCGTGGTCGCTGGTGGCGGCGGGGTGGCCGGCCCGCAGGCCAATGAGGGTGCGGGTGGCCTTCAGGGACAGCCAGGAGAACTGGCCGATGTGGCCCAAGGCGATGCGTGCGCTGTGGGCGTCGGCGAGGAGGCGGTCGCGCAGCGTGCTCTTGCCCGCGCCTGCGATGCCTTCCAGGGCCAGTAACACGGGTTCAGTCCTTCTCGGCGATGAGCCAGCTGATGAACTTCGCGACCCGGCCGCTGGTCACCGGCTCGGTGCCGTGGGCGAGTTGCGATCCGTACAGCAGGGCGGTACCGAGCGCCGGGCTGACGCTCCACCGGGTGCGGGGCATCGCGGTGAACCAGTCGGCGGAGTGGTCGGCGCCATCGTGGGCGAGCCACATGCCACCGGCGTAGCCGTCGGCCGGGTCACGTTCCAGGCGGTTGTTCCACAGGCGGTCGCTGGAGGAGCTCTCGACGTAGAAGGCGCCGCCGGCTTCCGCCTCGCTGATGACCACGCTGATCCCGGCGATCTGCCGCGGCCAGGCGAGCGGGTCCGGGGCGATGCCGTCGAGGTGGCTGGTGATGTGCTGGTCGGGTCCGTACTCGACGTAGGTCCATGGCCGGCAGGTGGTGATGGAGGGCATGACGCGGGACAGCGCCGGGCGGGCCCGGTCGAAGGCGGCCTGGAGCAGGTCCTCGGCCTCGGTGGGGATCTTCGGTATCTCCACCCGCCCGGCCGGCTCGTACACGGCCATGGCCTGCTGAGGGGAGTGGCCGGGGATCTCGTGGATGGAGTGGGTGCGCTGCTCGCCGAAGCGGCCGCGCTCGTCGGAGGTGAGGACGGTGCGCATCACGAGGGCGAGCCGGTCGCGTTCCTCGGGGTTGAGGAAGTTCTCGATGCTGCCGGTGCTGACGGTCTCAGCGATGTGGATCACGTGGTGCTCCTCCTCGATTCGAGCACGCGGCGGACGTCGGCGAGGCCGGTGCAGTGGTTGAGCCAACTGGCCACGGGGTTGCGGGTGGTGGTCCCCGGGTCCGCCCACAGGGCCAGCAGTTCGCCCGTGAGCGGCAACGTGTCCGCTCCGGGCAGGGTGTGCGGCTGTGGGGCGGGGCTGGCGTCGAGCGCCGGGCAGGCGGCGTTGTGCTGGGCGGCGAAGACCCTGGCGATGCGGTCCGCCGCGGCGTTCCGGCAGTCCGTCACGAGCTGTGCGGCCGGTTCGCCGTGTCGGTAGGCGTGGTGTTCGGTCGTCGCCCATCCGCCGGCGACCGCTGCGGCGGCCGCGGTGATGCGGCAGGTTGCGCAGCAGCTCCCGGAGGGGATCGGGCAGGGCCGGTGGTGGGCGGGAAGAGCGGTCGCGACCTCGACGAGGGCGTTCCAGGCCGAGTCGGTGAGGACTTCGGCGGTCGAGCGCCGGCCGGGGGCCGCGCGGTGGTTGCAGCACGGCTGGCCGGGCTGGGGCGGTAAGTCGGGGCGCTGCTCGGGGGCGATGTGCAGGGCGTGGAAGTACACGATGCGTCCGAGGAGCTGGTGGATCGTCAGCGCGTCCGGGGTGGTGGTCACGTCAGTGCCTCGTGGGCCTCGGCCGCGACGGGCCGGGGTGTGGGGCAGGCGCATCCGTCGCCGGTGGGCCGCTCGTCGGTGAGCGCGCGGGCCAGGGCGTGCGTGGCGTTGTCGAGGGCCGCGAAGTACGCCGGCCAGTCGTGCCCGGGGGCGGGCAGGAGGATCAGGTCGAGGACCGGGACGGTGCGCCCGCTCTTCTCGCACTGGAGTTCCGCGCGCCCGACGGTCACCTGCACGGCTGGGGGCAGAGCGGGCGCGGCCGCGGTGGCCGTGCGGCACAGGGCCGCGGCGGCTTCGGCGTACTGCGTGCGGTCGCGCGGCAGGATGCCGATGCGCCGCTCGGCGGGCGCCAGGTCGAGGCCGCTGTAGGGGTGGCCCTGGCAGCTGTCGTAGGTGACGAGGCCCCACGTGTCGGTGACGGCGTCGGCCAGGGGGCGGATGCCGGGTTCGATCGCCGCGTGCCACTGAGGGTGGGCCGGGTCGAGGTCGTCGGCCTCGTGAATGCCGGGCCGGCCGACGGTGTTGATGTTGCCGTGCGCGCTGGTGTGTAGCCGCACTGGCGGGCGGGGCGCGTCCGGGCTGTTCCAGCGGGCGAGGAAGGAGTCGAGGTCGCGCATGCTGTTCGGCGTGCGGGGGCGCCAGCGGGTGGTGGTGCACCAGGCGCCGGCCGGGTGGGCGGGCTGCGCGAGGAGGGCGGCGATGCCGTCGATCATCCGCATCCGGTAGTCGCAGTAGGCGTCCTGGTCCCCGGCTTTGTCGTAGCGCCAGCGGGTGGCGATGCACCCTCCGCCGCACGAGGTGCGGTAGTCGCAGGTGGTGCACTGGTCCATCAGGTGCTTGCCCTGGTTCAGCAGGGGAAGGCGCCGTTGTGCGGCGATGATGCCCACCTGGTCGGCGGCCTGGTCGAGGCGGGTGAGCTGGGCCTGCGGCCAGGGCAGTTCGTCGCAGCTTCCGAGCCGGCCGTCCGGGTAGAGCGTGAAGACGTGGTCGCACTTGAGGTCGGAGAAGTGGCAGAAGCCCGATTCCAGCCCGCGCAGCCGCCGGATGGTGGAGACCGCCGGCTCCATCTTCAGGCGGGTGAAGTGCCCGGCCTGGATCCAGTGGGTGGTGGCGGAGAGCACGAACTCGGCGTACGCGTCCGGGCTGATCGCCCAGGCGGGCCCGCCCGCGGCGGTGACGGCCGCCTGCTGGAGCTGTCGGCTCGCCGGGACGCGGCGGCCGGAGGCGGCGGTGTGGCGCCGGACGGCGGTGTCGAAGCACGGCACGAAGCTGATCGCGTCGACGGCTCCGAAGTCGGCGAGATGGTCCAGGACGGCTTCGGCGCGGCCGAGGATGGCGGGGGTGACAGCCGCGATCACCCCGGCCCTGCGGCCGCGCTCGGCCAGGAGGCGCAGGGCCGCGACGACGCGGGGGTAGACGGGCTTGCCGTCGTACCCGACCCGCCACGCGTTGCCCTTCGCGTCCCCGTCCAGGGAGATCCCGATCTGCAGGCCGGGGTACTCCGCGTCGAAGAGGTCCAGCCACTTCGCATCCAGCAGCACGCCGTTGGTCTGCATCGAGACCCGCACCACGCTCGGCTGGGCGGCCAGCTCGCGCAGTACCTCGGCGACGTGCTCGCGGCCCGCCGTCAGCGGCTCGCCGCCGTGGAGTTCCACGGCGAGCGGTCGCCCCGCGAAGAGCTCGGCGAGCCGGCGCACCTGGCCGGCGTCGATCCGGGCGCCTCCCGGGGCCTCCTTGCGCTTCTCGTAGCAGTACAGGCAGTCGATGTCGCAGGTCTCACCGCGCAACTTCAGAATCACCGATACGGCGCTGGTGGCGTCCTCGGCATCCAGGCCGCGGTACAGCTGCTCGATCTCGATCGGTCCGTGCTGGTCGGTCGTGCGGTTCATCGGCTGCCTCCGGTGGCTGGGGTGGGGCCGTGATCCGAGCGGACCTCAGTCGTACAGGCGTCCCAGCAGGGCGCCCTGGCCGGACTGCAGCACGTGGGCGGCCTCCAGCGGGATCCAGAAGCACTCGAACCGTGTCGGTTCGCCGACCCCGTCGTGGTCCTCCTGGCTGGCCCACCGCTCCGGCGTGGGCTCGGTCAGCTCAAGGTGGAAGACGTGCCGGCGCTGGAGCTCGAACCGGTACGGGCTCATGTCGTACTCGGTCTCGCCGAGCTTTCGCACGATCTTGAAGTCGCTGAGGCCGGTCTCCTCCCCCGCTTCCCGAAGCGCCGCGGCCTCCGGCGTCTCCCCCGGGCGGATGCTGCCGGCCGGGACCTGGATGCCGACCTCCTCGTAGCTGTAGTCGGTGTGACGGAAGACCAGCAGCTTCCCGTCGCGCACGACGTAGCACAGCACCTTGTCCTTGACGGTCTTCTCGGGCACGGCAACTCCTAGGGGGGATGTCGGGTGCGGACACGTCACGGGCCCGCTGTCCTGGGTCACGGCCACATGGAAGGGAACAGTTAGCCGAAACCGGTCAAATGATGTTGTGTCCAGATTCTGGAGCCGCAGCGCCGCAAACGTGGCGTGATCGGGATATCACCGTCAGCAGCTCCGAGTCCGATAGTGACGCTCAGCTTCCCGTTCGACAAGTAGTCCTGGAGGAAAGCCTTTCCTTCAGGGGGAGTTGGCATATTCACGAACTGGAGCGGGCGCTACTCTGGCGCCGAAACGGAAGGGGGTGGGCATGCCGGTCGAACCGACGCCCAGACGCCGGCGCCTGGGCGCAGAGCTCCGGCGTATCCGCGAGGCGCTGGGATGGACGCAGGAAGAGGCGGCAAGCCGGCTCGGGTACAAGTCCTTCTCCACGGTCAGCAAGATCGAGAAGGGGGTTCAGGGCCTCAAGATCCAGCAGTTGCCGCACTTCTTCGAGGTGTACGCCATCACCGACCCCGGGCTACGGGAAGGGCTGCGAGATCTGGTCCGCAAGGCGGGCGACGCGGACTGGCAGCAGCGCTACGAAGGCGTCGTCGACGACCCCCTCGGCGACTATCTCTCCCTGGTGGAGAGCGCCAGCAGTCTGTTCGTGTTCAACCCGGCATCCATCCACGGGCTGCTGCAGACACCGCAGTACTCACGAGCCGTGGTTGAGGGAAGCCGGGCCTGGAAGACCCCAGAGGACATCGACAAGTTCGTGTCCATGCGCCAGGAACATCAGGCGAGCATGCTCGAGCGCGACCCGGCCCTCAAGATCTGGGCGGTCCTCCCCGAAGGACTGCTGCGCCAGGAAGTCGGCGGCCGGCCGACCATGCACGCCCAGATATGCCACCTGGCCGACCTTGCCCGCACCGTGCCCAGCATCACCATCCAGGTCCTGCCGCACAAGGCAGGCGCCCACGCCGGGATGGACGGCCCGTTCATGCTCATGTCCTTCCCCTACGGACGAGATCTCGTCTGCATCGAGTCCCTGCGCACCTCCCTCCACCTCAACGAACCCTCGGCGGTTGAGGTGTACCGCACCACCAGTGACCTGCTTAAATCTGACGCCCTCTCGCAGAAGGCGTCACTTTCCTTTCTCACCACCATTGCCAAGGATCTTGAATGAACAAGAACGAACTCGACTCCGCCTGGGTCGAGTCCCAGCTGCGTGACGCCCAGTGGCAGACCAGCAGCGAGAGCAGCGGCGGGACCAACTGCGTCCAGGTCGCCTTCCTCGACCAGGGCATCGTGGCGCTGCGCGACTCGAAAAATCCCCACCAGGCACCGCACCTGTTCACCGACTCCGAGTACGACGCCTTCGTCGGTGGCATCGTCCGCGGAGAGCTCCGCCGCGGCTGAACCCGTACTCCCTGAGCGTCGGCCGGTCCCCGTCCATGGGGCCGGCCATCTCCGTGAGAAGGGTTCTGAGGCCGGCGAGACGCCGGAGGCGATCGTTGCCCGCGACGCCGACAAGCTCGAATGCCTGGTTCAGGCGGTGGAGTACCGGGAGCAGGGCTACAGCCTCACCCAGAACTGGATCGACACCAGCCTCGCCTCGCTCAAGACGCCGTCCGCGAAGGCCCTCGCGGATGCCGCGCTGAGCATGGACTCGCTCCAGTGGCAGCGAACTTCCTGCCCTGACCAGCCGCCGTCGCCGGCGAGGCCCCCGGCATGCTGGGGCCTCTTGCCGTCCGGCCCGGTGCTGCTGCGTCCGGGTGAGCGAGTGGCCGTGACAGCGGACTCCGGGTGCGCGGCACCTTTAGCGTGCGGCCATGGAACATACCCCGATGCCCGAGCCGATGCGCCGCGCGGTCAACCAGATGGTGTACGAGGCTGTCGAGCGCTGCCAGGAGGTCATGAGCTACGCGGCCTCGGACGTCGCCCGGGACTGGAAGCGGATGACGCTGTACCGGTCCACCGACGCGGCCGACACCATGAACAGCGTGGCCATGCTGATCGCCGCGTACTGCCAGCAGAACGGCGTGGACCCGGAGACCCTGAACGGCTTCCTTCAACTCAGCCAGCAGCAGAGTCGAGCCGACGGTCCGCAGGAGGACGACCGGGCGCACCTGGCGGGCCTGCTCGGTCAGACGGCGCCCGCCGACGCCAGCGAGCTCGGGACGGTGCGGATGCTGTACGGCCGCGGGCAGCGCGAGGCGGAGGGCGCGCAGCAGCCCGAGGACAGCCCGGAGGTGCTGTTCACGATGGCGTGCCTGCACGGGCTGCGGGCCAAGCTGTGCGACGACCTCGGGTCGCTGGACCGGTTCCCGCCGGAGGTGGCCGCGATGGCCCGTCGGGTCGCGGACGCACTCGAAGTGCCGGAGCCGGCCACCGCGTGACGCTGGAGACGCGCGGTCGTTGGACAGCGTGAACCCATTCCGGGCCCCGGGGATGTCAAGGCTGATTCCCCCGGGGCCCGTGGCGTGTCCGGCGCTCGGTCAGCTCTGGGTGTCGTCCGGGTCGGTGAGCCAGGTGACGACGTCGGCGTCGGTCATCCAGATCGTCTGCGTCTCGTGAACCTCGCCGTGCTGGATGACGTGCCCGCGACCCCGGTGCCTGCTCGACTTCGGGGCCGGGCCGGCGAGCGGGGCGAGGCGCTGCCAGGTGGTGGTCGTGACCCGGGCCAGGATCACCGTGCCGAACATCTCGTGCGGCGCCGCCCCGAGGATGCTGGTGGAGGGCGTGCCGTCGAGGATGACGTGGACGCGGGCCGCGCGCCCGGTGTACAGCGCGGCCTCGAGGGCGGAGACGGCCGGGGACATGCGCGGGTCGTCCTTGCTGCGGAACGTCTCCCAGTAGCGGGTGAGCTGGCGCAGCGCACTGGGGGCGCTGTCCATGGAGACGATGAGCCGGGGCGCGGCGTCGAGCTCGGTGTCGGTGAGGGTGAGGCGGCGCGCCATCTCGTCTCCGAGGCCGACCAAGGCGTCGTGGATGCCGGCGACGTTCCCGCGGTGGGTCACGGTCGGCAGGCCCTTCGCCCACAAGTGGGAGATCCGCTTGGGGTCGAGGACCAGGGCGTGCGCGCCCTGGTGGAGAAACTGGGCGGTCAGGGAGCGCAGCAGGGTGGTGCTGCCGCCGCCGCTGGCGGTGCAGACCAGGACGTGCGGGCATTCGGCGTCCAGGTCGACGGCGATGGCGCGGCCGTCGGTGCTGATGCCGATGAGGGCGGTCCCTTCGGGCAGGGCCTCTATCTGCTCGCGCAGGTCGGGGGCGGAGAAGCTGAGCATCGTCGGGAGCGCGGTCTTCGTCATGGTGACGGTGTTCCTGTTCTGTGTGGTGCCTGGTGAACCGGGCGTTCTCCAGGGCCGGGGGGATCGTGTCGGCGAAAGCGGACAGGTCCGGATTGGTGGGCGGCGGGTCGGATTTCCGACCCGGTCGTCGGGGGTCAGTCGAGGTCGGTGGTGCCGGTGGCGGCGCGGGGCCGGTTGCGGGCCCACCTCTTGAGGTCGCCGACGCGGTAGAGGAGTTCGGCGCCGCGCTTGCCTGCCGGGCCGGGGAAGGTCGGGTCGTTAGCGCGGGCGAAGCGCAGCGCAGCCAGGGTGATGCCGGGCAGGTGGTGTTCGGCGGCCTCGCGGAGCCCCACCGCCTGGTCCTCGTCGACCACGGCCGGGACCGGGGTCGCCGGCGGCGGTGCCGTGGCGTCGGCCGCGAGCTCGCCGGACGGGGGAGCCGGGTTCCGGGCGTCAGCGGACCGGCCTTCGTCCGCGGGCGGTTCGGAGACGGGCGGGAGCTCGCCCGTGCTGGGCGGGGTGTCGGCGGGCGGCTTGTGCAGCTGCACCGGGACCGGGGCGGAGCCGTCGGCGGCCGTCTTGCCGGTGGTAGCCCACTCGCGGGCTTCGGGCTCGGTGAAGAACAGGACCTGCGTCTCGCGCGCGGACCCGCCCGAGACGACCTGGGCGCGGCCGCGGTGCTTGGTGGACTTCGGCGCCGGATGGACCTCGGGGGCGAGCATCCGCCAGGCATTGACGCTGTACTTGGCGAGGATGCGCGTGGAGAACTGCTCGCGGACCTCGGGCCCACCGAGGGCGCGGGCGGTGGCGGACTGCGCGACCAGGAGGACGTGCATGCGCAGCTGGCGGCCCGTGTAGAGGATCTCGTTGAGCGCGTCGATGGCCGGGGAGCCCTTCGGGTCGCCGGACTCGCGGATCTTCTCCCAGTAGCGGGCCAGCATCTTCATCGTGGCGTTGACCTCTTCGAGGAGGATCAGCAGCCGCGGGCCGATGGCCTTCGGGTCGGCGTCGATGCCCAGGTCGTCGGCGACGCGGGTACGGCGCCGGACTTCCAGGCCGAGGGCGATGAGCTGGTCGTGGATGTCGGCGACGTCGCGGCAGTAGGTGACGCCGTCGATGCCGTGGGCCCACGGGTGGGAGATCCGCTTGGTGTCCAGGACGACGACGAGCGAGCCGTGGTGGAGCATCTGGCAAGCGATGCACCGCAGGGTCACCGACTTGCCGCCGCCAGTGGAGGCGTTGACCAGGATGTGCGGGGACTCCGCGTCCAGGTCGACGGAGACGATCTGCCCGCCGGCACCGAACCCGATGATCGGCGCGGACTCCTTGGCCTTGGCCACCAGCTCCCGCGTCTTGGGGTCCTTGAAGAGGACCTTCGCCGGAGGCTTGCGGGTCTTCTTCACCCGCACGTACGGCTTGCGGCCCTCGGGGTGCCAGTCGAACGTCACGCCCTCCAGGGCGAGCTTCTGAGTGATGAGGTCGGCGACGACGTCGCGGGAGAAGCCCAGATGCCGGGGCAGGTCGATGCGTATCTCCGCGTCGTCGTCGCTGAAGTTCTTCGGGACGTGGAGGTAGCGGCGCGGGTCGGTCTGCTCCGCCAGGCCGAGCGGCCGGTGGATCGCGTCGTGCAGCGGCTGGACCCACTCGCGCATCAGCTCCCGGCGCTCACGGGTGAGGACCATGTACGCGGCGCTGCCCACGGTCAGGACGGAGGCCGCGCCGATCCCGCCGGGCTCCAGCGCGGCGAGCGCCGCCTCCCGGTTCTCCCACAGCTCCTGAACGGTCTGCACGGTGGCGTCCAGGTCCTGGGTGGCCAGGTAGCCGCTCTCCGCGACGCCCGCACCGAGGGCGAGGCGGAAGGACAGCCGGTGCCACCCGGGCTTGTAGGAGCGGCGCCGGACCTTGCCCTCCACCTTCGGCAGGACCCGGGTGCCCGCGCGCCAGAACGTGGCGTCGGTGCGCTTCACCCCGTCCAGGTCCCGGCCGGCCAGGACCCTGCCGATTCCGCGCGCGAGGGAGTCAGCTTCCTTCTCCAGCTGCTTGTCGAACTTCGTCTGTGCCATGGCCGTGCCCTTTCGATCTGCGTCCCGGCACCTCACACCTGGAAGCGGACACGAACCGTAAAGCGGCTGGCCTGTGGATAGAGCGCGGCGAAAAGTGGGCCCTGAGCTGCGATCTGTGGACAACTTTCCGGCCCGAAAATCCGCAGACGCCCCGACTGTGAGCCGCGGTCGGTACAACGGTGAGGAGAGATCAACCTGGGAGGGGCTGCATGACCGAACACGACGACGACGCGCCCGAGTTCAAGGCTGCGGTGGAGCGCGCGAAGCAGTACGAGGCGATGGCCGCCCGGTACGTCAAGAAGGCGTTGGCGGGCGAGGCGGGCGCGGCGCAGATGGCGCAGACGTTCGCGTCGTTGGCGGCCGCTGCCCGGATGGAGCGCCTGGACTGGCGTATGCGGGTGCTGGGCGACCATCTCGGGGACGTGAAGAAGGCGATGGACGGTCTTCGCCGCAAGCTGCCCGAGCGGCGACGTCCATCGAGTTCGACCACATCACCGACTCCTGACCGCCCCCTGTGGGCCGTACGGGTGACTGTGCTGGTCAACAGGGGTGCGAGGGCCGGACTATGAGGGCTATGAGTACAGACGAGCCTGATGTTCCGCCGACCGACTTCCAGCCGGGCGACTCTCTCACCGGCTCCGCCTGGCCGGGCATCCTGGTCACGGCCTTGCCCGTCGCCACGGCGGTCACGGTGGCCGGGCGGGTGGCAAAGGCGCACATCGAGCAGCGCGGCGCGACGGAGCGGACGGCCATCGAGCAGCGCGGCGAGACGCAGCGCGCGGTCATCGCTGCCGAGGTCGAACGTGAGCGGATCCGCCAGCCTCAGCTTCCGGCCGGCGACGGCGACGCCGCCTGACCGCTCCGGACCCCTGCGGCCGCAGCTACTCGGTGGTGTGCTCAGGGTCCGGCAGTTGGGGCGGGAAGTGGCGCTCCAGGATCTCCACCCACCGGTGCAGGACCACGAAGCCGGTGGTGTCGGCCTGCGCCTGGACCAGCTCGGTCAGAGCGTCGGCGAACGGCTGGGCGGGGCTGTCCGGCGGCAGGGTTTCGGCAGCCTGCTTCAGCCGCCCGTGCACAGTCGGGAAGAGCTCCTTGGCCCACGCGTCCTGTTCCTTGATGCGCCGGGAGCCTGCCTCCAAGCTGATCTGCATGACGGTCCACTCCGAGCAGTCGGAGGTGTGCCAGATCTCGTACGGCGTGCCGCCCGCGACGCGGACGTTCTCCCGGGCGGGGCCCGCTGTGCAGTCCGGGCACAGTTCGCCCGGCGTCTCCGCGAAGCCGTTCTTTATCTTCTCGCTCCCTCCGCCTGGAAGGTCACGAGCCTGCCACGGGGGATCACGCGGTGACCAGGGCTTTGCCGCGAGGCCCTTCGCACGAGGCAGGGGCAGGGGTGGCCTTGCGCGGGGTCGGTCGTCCAGGGTGGGGCGATGAGCGCACTGCGACCCGGTGATATCACCGACGAGATGATCCAGGCCATGGACGCGGCCAAGCGGCAGGGACTGCAGAAGGATCTGCGCGCCCTTGCCGCCAACATCCGCGCCGACGCCGAAGGCCGGTACGACAGCGCGGAGCCCGGGTGGCGGGCCGGAGTCGAGTGGACGCTGCTGTGGATCGAGAACACCGCCGCCCAGCTGACCGAGGGCGGGCCGGGCGGCGGGGCCGGCGGTCGGGGTCAGGGTGTGTCGCCGGAGTAGCGGAGGCGGCAGCTGATGCCGGGGCCGGGTGTGCGGGGTTCGCCGGGCTGCGGGTCGTACAGGGCCCGGCCGCCGGGCCAGTGCGACAGCTCGGTGGTCAGGGCGACGCCGTCGTCAACTTCCTCGGTGCGCCAGCCGTGGATGTCGAGCAGCAGGCCGTCCAGCGGGCCGCCGACCAGTTCGGCGTAGGTCCGGTACGGGAGCGGGCCGGGGTTCGGGTCGTCGTGGTCCGCACCGTAGACGCGACCGGTCAGCAGCTGCTCGTCACCGTTCATCCGACCAGCCTTCCAGCCAGCACCGACAACGGGGGTGCGGAGACGGCGTCGGGCCCGGCCGGGGTGGCCGGGCCCGAGGCGGGAGCGATGCGGTGCTACTGGGTCTGGAGGGCGCCGCGGTCGATGAGGCCCTGGATGTAGGGCGGCCAGTCCCGCTCCAGGCTCGTGGTGATCGCGGCGTGGACGTCGGCGCGGACCTGTGGGGTGACGTGCTCGACTTGGCCGCCGGGGTAGTAGAGGCGCACCCCGTCGCGGCTGGCGTCGCACAGGATGGCATGGGCCTTCTGCACGAGTGTCATGTAGAGCTGCGGGACCGGCGCCTTGATGAGTTCGTCGATGACGGCTTCGTAGTCGGCTCCGAAGTCCGCCCAGTCCTTGCCCTGCTTGTCGAGCCAGAGGGTGACGTCGGAGAAGAAGACGGCTTTGCCGGGCCCGTCCTTCGGGTCGCGGGCCAGGCCGGTCGCGAGATCGAGCGCGATGCCGGCGCTCTTACTGACGAGGTCACGCGGGATCATAGCCGGGGCGATGGCCACCGCGCACTCGCCCCAGCCGTCCTGGGTCTGCTCCGGCCAGGGCAGTCCCAGCACGAGCCATCCGTCTGGCGCCAGCAGCTTGTTGCTCACCGTGTACTTCCCCCTCGGTCGTGACGTGTCGTGTCGATCCTTTCGCCCGGCGGTGACAGTGGGCAAGGCGCTCTCCGGCCGCCCCGGCCTGGAACATGGCCTCTTCCCTTCGGCTACGCGTAGGTAAGAGGTGTCGTCGGCGCGACCAGGCTTGCCCAGTGGGGCTGACCAGGAACAACGGGCAGTGTCCGTTTTGCCGGGCTCCTACTCCCGGTCACACCTTCGGTCCCCCGCCGTGAGCAACCCTCCGGGCAACTGTCCAGCCTCCCTCCGGTGCAACCCCTGCGTCGCCGTCACGGCCAAGGGCAGGCACGGCGTGGGCCAGGCGGGCTCCCACCGCCAGGCCGCCCACCGCTCCGTCTGTGCAAAGACGCCGGAGCGTTCGGTGAGCATCGCCAAGACCTCGCCGCGAGCGGCTTCGACGGCCTGGTGCTCGGTGTCGGAGACGATGCCGAGGCGCCGCACGTGCGCGTACTCGTCTTCGTCCTTCCACTCCCAGCCGGTCAGGTCGGGCGCGACGACCAGGTCCACGGTGAGGTCGAGGGTGTCGAACCCGTCCTCGGTGCGGCGGGTGGGGTGCTCGAAGTTCACGTACCAGTTCCGCAGCCGGCGCCCGTCCCCGTCGGGCACGAAGAAGGCGTTGACGCTGAACCAGGAGGTGGGCGGCTTCCACAGCAGCAGTTCCGTCTCCTGCCACACCCCAGCCGCGAGCTCCCACTCCCCCGTCGCCATCGCGTCGAACGCTTCCGTGCGCACCGAGCGGTCCTCCTGCGCGCGGGCCTTGGCGTACAGGGCGGGCCACCGGGCCTGCGCGCCGGGCACGCAGGCGGTCACCAGCGCCTCGCCGGTGTCGGCGACGACCCGCAGGGCCAGCTCGCTCCACACCCGGCCGGAGCGGTGGACATCACGCCGTACGACCGTCTGGCCCGTCTCGAATCCGCGCACCGCGTCCCCTTCCCCGGTCCGAGGCCGTGATGCCCGGCCCGGCTTGCCCACCTCAGCCCATCCCGGCCGGGGTGGGCAAGCCTCCATCCGAGGGTGGCTTGCCCAGGCTGCCTTTGGGCTTGCCCGCACCTACCGGCGACGCCCGAACAGGCCGCGATTCTTCTTCGCCTCCGCTTCGGCCGCTTCCCGCTCCTCTGCTTCCTCCGCCTCGCGCTGCGCAACGCGCTCAGCCTCCGCCCGGTCGATGTCCGCCTGGCGGCACGGCCCGCACAGGCTGTCCCCGGGGCCCCGCCATGAGGTCTGCGCCACCGACTGCCAGCGTTCGTCGGTGAACTTCGTCCCGCACCGGGCACACACGGGCCGCTGCGCCTCACGCTCCGCCGCCTTGCGTTCCGCCTGCCGCCGACGGGCCTCTTGGAGCTCCACCCGGTAGAGCCGCTCACCGTCCGGGTTGTCCAGGGCCTCGCTCAGCGTCTGCCACTCCTCGCGCCCAAGCCTGCGCCACACCCGGCCCGCTGCCCCGGCCGGGTCGGCAGTGATCCGCTCCAGCTCGGTCACGACCACGGGCACCGCCTGGTGGTAGTCGACGGCCGTGAACCCAGCCCACGGGTACGGGGTGCCGGCGAAGTAGCGGCGCGTGGCCTGCTCCAGGCGCTGCATCCGGCTCTCGCGCTGCGCGGCGGTCTTCCCGGTGAACACGAACGCCACCGGCACGTACCCCTCGCGGCCCGTGGCCGGGTAGATCCGCGACCACAGCCGGAAGTCGTGCACCGCCGCGCCCCGCCGCCGGGCCGCCTTCTCCTGGTCCGCGTCGGCCTTCGGCGCCAGGAGCTCGAACCAGTCGCTGTAGCGGCGCAGCTTGTCCACCAGGTCGTCGACGGGCTCGGTGACGCGATCGACCTCCAGGAGCATCGCGGGCACTCCGGCGTCCGGGGCGCGCATCGTCAGGTCGGCGTACTGGGTGTATCCGTACGGGAGGCGGTGGGCGATCTCGGTCTGCCAGGACAGCGGTGTGCCGAACCCGGCTCCGGTGAGCACGGCTGCGGTCGAAGTGACGGCGGCGGCGTGTTCGTCGTAGCCATCGCCGTCGACCGGCTCTCCGTCGTCGTCGTACTGGAGCTTGCGCGGCACGGACATCCGCGCGCTCTTCGGGAGCAGCTGCTTGGCTTCCTTGTGACCTCGCTCGGTCAGCACCCATAGCTGGTGTCCCGACTCCAGTCGTGTCTCCACGCGGACCTTCCCCTCGCCCTTGAGGGCGTTGAGGGTGTCCCTCGTGCACCGGTCGTGCCGGTCGCCGGGCCGGAGCATCCGCCACAGGTGGTCAGCGGTAGCCCTCTGGAAGATCCCCAGAGCCGTCAGCACTTCCTTCTTCCTGGTGTGGGTCGGCTTCCATGTCTGCTTCAGGGGCTTAGAAGGGTTGTCGAACGCGTCGCCTGCCCTTGACTTCGGGGGCTGACCTGCGGAGACGCGCCCGGCGGGCGAATTGGCCGTGGAGGGGGCGATGGAGGGGCCCATGGAGGGGGCCTGCGGGACCTGGTCGACGTCCTCGGAAGGCCGGCGGCCACGGGCGGTGTGGTGGTCGTGGGCGGGGTCGGGCGTGAGATCGGCGGGCACGGTGTCCTCGGTTTCCTCCGGCCTGCGGGCCGGGTCGGCAGTCGTCCGGCTCGTACGCGGATGTGCGCACGGGCCGGGGCCACCGTGTGAAGCCACCCCTTGACCGTCGCCTGACGATCAACAGCAGCGGGTGTCCGATTCCTCCTTGACCACCCCCATGTCCTCCTGTTTTGTCCGTGAGCGGCATCACGATCGGCTCCCTGTCCCCCGGCAGGCTGACAGCAAGAGCGAAGCTCCGTCCGGACCGGGGATCGTGCTCTAGCGTGAGCGCTCCCGTCACCCGCTTGGCAGAGGAGCCCAACGTGCCCGACGTCTGGATCGGCCCGCGCCGCTACGCGACGAAGAAGGCCCGACAGGAAGCGGTGCAGGCGATCCTGGGCCGCTACAGCCTCGGGCAGGACGTCGACCAGGAGGACGACGACCTGCTGTTGCGGGACCTGCTGGACATGCACCCCGACGCGGCGGAGAAGGTCGGCCCGGGGGTGGACCGCTTCCGGATCATCCCCACCCCGCGCGGTCACCACAAAGGCCCGGAAGCGGTCCTGGTCGACGGCAGCAAGGTCGCCTTCTCGTACCAGAAGTGCCTGGACGCACCCGCCCACCGGCAGCGCGTGCTGGCCGCGATGCGCACCGAGATCCAGCCGCAGGCCAACACCTACTACGAATCCCGCAAGGCGTCCCACACGCTCGTGTCCGACGAGAGCGGCCAGGCTCTGGCCCCCGACGACACGCACGTCTCCTACTTCCGCGGCCCGCGCTTCCACGACATCGCGCTGGAGTTCGTCCAGGCCGCCGGCGGCTTCGATGCCGTCGACCTGACCGCAGAGACGGCGCGGGGGCTGGCCCTGTTCACCGACCGGGCCCTGGCGGAACGCTGGCACGCCCACCACCAGGAGCACGCCGTACTCGGGCTGCTGTCGGCCAAGGAGAACCTGCGCCGCCCGCGCGTGCATGGTGCGTTGAGTTGCGCGCGATGGAACGCACTTCCCCACCCGGTGGAGCGCACCGAGTGGACTCCACCTGCACCTGGTGCGCTTCGCGATGGCCTCCACTCTCCACTCGGTGCGGACGATGTCGTGCACTTCCACCCGATGGACCGCACCGCGATGCGGCGATGCACGGCATCCTCCGCACCACACACCGCCCGTACGGACGGTGACGGTGCGCGGTGCGCCGGGAGGGAGAGATCTCCCCTCCCGCACCGGGCATCAAGGGCACGGTGCGGGGTGTCTCCGTGGTGGTAGCGGAGTGTGTCAAGGGGAAACGTCGAAGATCACGCCGAAACTCATGGGCGGACAAGGGTCGCTTTCCACCAGATGGGCTGGGTGGAATCCGGCGGCACACCCGGTCAAGGGGGGGGTGCATCGAGTGCACCGCACCCGATGCACCGTCACCCTCTGTACACGCATTGGGTGGAGCGTGCGGAGTGGCGGCCACTCCCGTGCGGTGCGTCGGTGCGGTCGATGAACCGCCCGCGCGCCGGATGCCGGGATGTCCTGCACTCCCCCACCGGATGGAGCGCACCGAGTGGAGTCCACCTGATGCGCTCCACGGTGCTTTCCACTCTCCGGGTGGGCTCCACTCCGGTCCGGCCAGCGGTCCACGACAGGGCGCGCGATGGAGTCCACCGTGGCCACTCACCCCTGGCGGCAGCCCCCGTGCGGTGCGCCACGGGTTCGGCCGACCACTGGGGAACTGTCGTGAGCGAGAGCGGCGCCGGACCGGAGGCGGCTTCGGAGGCCGGGACACCTCCGCGACGCGCAGCCGGGACGCTTCGGCGAGCTGCTCCAGGCGCTCGCGTTGCTCCGGCGAGAGATGCGGCGAGGTCGGTTCGACCATGGGGCCTCCTGCTTCTGCTGGGTCGCTCCCCGCACCCTCGCCGCTCTCCCCCGCCTTCAGGGCAAGCATTCGGGCCGCGTCCCGGCATCTGGCCCGGTGACTTCTCCGTCCGTTCCGCCGACCGGTCCCGGCCGGGTCGATCGTCTGCGCACACGCAGACGCCCACGGACATCTGGTCCATGGGCGTCGGGTCGTACGGCGGTCAGCTCTCCAGCATGGCCTGGAGGTCGCCCAGCGACAGCTCGTTCGTGCCACGGTCCGCCACCTTGCTCTGCGTCCAGGCGACGATCGCCGGATCCGCATCCTCGTACGGGGTGCCGGCGGGCGTGGTGCCTCCGCCGTTGCGGGCGATCTGGGTGAGGTAGGCGGCCAGGGCGTGCGGGCCCCCGCCGCTGTAGCCGATGTTGTATCCGACGCCGTGCTTCTGCGGCAGGATCGACAGGAGCCCCTTGTCGGTCCGGGCCCAGAACAGGCCGCGGCCGGTGTGGAAGCTGCTGAAGATGTCGTCAGGGCGCAGTTCGAGCGGGGCATACGTCGTGTAGCTCCACTGGTCCGTGCCTCCCTCGCCTCGGAGCTTGCGGTGCTCACCCACGACGGGCAGCCCGAACTCGGGGTCGTAGAAGGTCCGGCGACAGTGACAGCCCGTTCCAGCGAAGGCCGCCGGGCTGTTCTTGTCTTCCTCCACGCACGGGTGGAACAGGGATGGGATCTTCGTGGGCGTCACCAGCGTGCAGTGCATCGCGTTCGGCTCGCAGCGCTCCAGCCTGCTCAGCCACTCCTGGAAGTGCGGTGTCACGGTCTGCTGCGCCTCGATGTCCAGCTCGGCGTTCAGCGACGACGCGACGACGCCAAGGCGCGGCTCGGTGTAGAGGACGAAGTTCAGGTATCCGGTCGTCGGGTCGGACAGGTTCAAGTCGTGGGCCTCGAAGGTCAACGTGGCACTCCAATGCGGGCTGCGATGGGTCAGGAGAGGCGGTGCTCGGGGCGTAGGACCAGGCCGCGGTCGAAGAACTGGGCGGTGTCGTCCGGTCCGAGTCCGAGGGCGCGGGCGACGGCGGTGCCTTCGTCGTCGCGGACGAAGGCGAGGAGGATCTTGCGGGTGGCGGGGTCGGCCATGGTCCGGCGGGCGGCTTCGACGGTGTGGGCGACGCAGCCGGTGGTGCCGTCTTCGACGATGTCCCGGCGCGTGGTGTCGTCCCAGACGTTGAACTGGAGGTTGGCGCCCTCGGTGGAGCAGTCCTCCTTGGAGTCCGCGCCCAGGACGCACCGCCCGAGCATCGCGGCGTGGGCGTGGCGCTGGAGGTAGACGGCCGTGCCCAGGAGGCGGTCGACTTCCTTCTCTGTGTTCTCGCGTGCCTTCTCGGGGCTGACGAGCGAGGTCTTCGGGTCGTGGGGCTGAACCCGGATCTTCAGCGCCGCCAGGCTGCGGGCGAGGTCGTCAGCGAGGCTGAGCAGGCCCACCAGGTTCACGTCGCCGCGCTGGCGGGGCGGGGGCAGTTCGTCGGGGTAGCTCTCCAGCGGTTCCAGCGGTTCGTGCAGGTCGGTCAAGGTTCCTCCCGTGCCGGGTGCCAACGTCCCCGATTCTCAGTCCGAACCGCCGGGCCTCGCGGGTGAAGTCGCAGATCGGCCACCCGCTGGCCGGTTGCCGTCCCTCACTGGTTGCGGCCTGCTCCCCTGCCCTGGTCGGGCCGGTTCGCGTGGTGCTGCTGCTGGTCGGTGGGCTTGACCGCGTCAGCCGGCTGCTCGGGCTTCGGCCGGTCCTCCATGGCGCGGCGGCGGGTGTCGGCGGCGCGGGTGAAGGCGGCGAGCCGGTCCAGGTTCTTCGGTGTGCGCAGCCACGTCGCCGGGTCGGTCGTGCGGCCCTCCAGATACTCCTCGGGCATCGCGGCCTGCTGATGGGCCTGGACGGCTGCGGCCCGCTGCGCCGGGGTCGGGGCGGCGTCCCGGCCCGGGTGGTCAACGGCGTGGGGAGCGGACGCCGTCTCGCCCTGGATGTCGCGGTGATCGGCGGGTGCGGAGGAGGCCGAGGTCGTCGCCTCGAAGGCAGTGGCGGTGTCGGCTCGGATGCGGGCGTCGCGGATCGCGTTCTGCACGGCGAGGCTGGCGACCCGGGCGCGCTCGTAGCGGCTGGACTCCCGTGGTGGTGTGCCTTGGGCGGGGGCGATCCACCACCGGTGCGGCAGGGGGAAGTCTGCGGTGTAGGTCATCCGGTCCGCCGCCGGCGCTTCCCGGCCGGGCTTCGTGACCGTGTGACGGCGGGAGTACCGGAGCAGGGCCCGGTGGGCGATGTAGTCGTCCAGGCCACGGGTGAACTCGCGGCCGCGCAGCGTCTCCAGCAGGTGCCGGCGCGCTTCGGCCAGGACGTGGCGCCGGGAGAACTTCTCGCGCACGGTGAAGACGACCGCGGCGACGTCGACGGCGGCGAGCGCCACGTCCACGGCAGGATCCACCCGCGCCCGGATCGCCGCTCCCGCGGCCCGGCACCTGTCCAGAAGGCTGTCGATGAGCTGCCGTCCGAAGCGGAGGATCGCGGAGGCGCGCCACCACGCGAGCAGCTGCGCGAGCGGCTTCGGCTTCTTCTTCGCGGGCCGGGTCTCCTGCGCCGCCCACCAACCCAGGCCGTGACGGCCACGCTCGCCGGGCAGGTGCCCGTGGTCCTTCACGTACTGGTCGGTGAGCACTTCCAGGGCGTCCTCGATGCGCTGGCGGCGGGACGCCGACCAGTTGAGGAGGTCCTCGGGCACTCCGGCGATCTCCATGACCGGCCGCAGGCCCGGCGTGACCTCGCGCGGCACGGTCGCCAGCCCGAGCGTCTCGCACACCTCGGTCGTCATCGCCAGGGTGTAGAGCGTCCCGGCGGCCACCACGTTCTGGTAGAGGCGGTAGGTGTCCAGAGCACCCCAGACCGGATCGCCGTCGGCGCCCAGGCGCTGGACGCGGTTGAGGATCAGGCAGTGCTCGTGCAGGAGCGGCAGCCCGTCGCGGTTGTCGACGTGCCGGAAGGCTGCGACCACGAGCGCGGGCGTCTTCGCGCGGCCGCGGCCCGACGCCCACCGGGTCTCCGCGACCTCGTCCTCGACCCAGCGCAGCGCCCTGGCGACGGCCCGCTCGTGGGCGCGCTCGATGACCCGGCGCACGGTGGCGTCGCCCAGTGCCCACAGCACGACCAGCGACGCCTGCGGCCGGAAGGTGAAGTCCATGCCGAGCAGCGGCGTCTGGCCCCGCGCCTCGATCTCCTCGATCGGCTGCCCCAGCACGGTCAGCCGGCGGGCCGTGGCCGCGTCGACGCCGTCGTCCAGGAGGCCGCGCTCGATGCGGTCGGCGTCCGGGTGCCGGCCCTCGCCGAACAGCAGCTCCAGCTGGCGCTCGGACACCTCCGCGCCTTCGGTGAGCCCGAGCGCACGCAGACCGCGCCCCAGCCACCGTCCCGGTGGGAGACCGGCCATCTCCTGGGCGTCCTTCAACGACTGGCCGGCCGGGCGGCGGCCGTCCCCGACCGCGACTCCGCGTATGTAGTACCGCCACGCGTTACGCCTCTGGATCTTCGCGACACTCAGCATCCCCACAGCACACACCGGCTCTGACCTGCGAAAAAGCACGATCCCGTGAGGCGGGAGAGTTCACCGGAACTTCACGCCCGGTCCCGCCCGGCGGGCATCCGTGGCACCACCGTGCCCGTCCGGCGGACACCACCAGGGCCATGTAAATGCTGCGCGGCAGCCAGTCACACGCGCCTCACCAACACCGGAAACCGCCAGTAGAGGACTTCACCGTCAACCAGCGCACATCTGCGTACCTCTCCCCCACCCGGCGGCCATAGACGCCCGCGCCCTGCACCACGTCACCGACTCTCCGCCCCCGGCAACGCCGGGGGCTTCTTGCTGCCTGGAGGACCGCCGTGCCGACCTACGAGACCATGACCCGCTTCAACAACGACCTGGACCGCCTCACCCCGGAACAGCGCCGCCGCTTCCGCCAGACCGTGACGGCCTTCGTCGAGGACCTGCGCACCGGCCGCTTCCGCGCCGGCCTCCGCATCAAGCGCGTCCGCTGCTCCCCTGGCGTCTACGAACTCACCTGGGCGGGCAACGGCCGGGCGACGTGGTCGTACGGGACAGAGCGGATACGCGACGATCCACACGTGATCTGGCGCCGCATCGGCACCCACGACATCCTCACCGGGCCCTGAGACGAGCGGGGTGAGGATCTTCTGCGAGCGTGTCCACGTCGCAGGATCGGTCGGTGCGGCCTTTCAACTGCTCCGGCATCGCAGCCTGCTGGAAGCATGGCCGTGGACGGCGGCGGCCCTCTGCATCGGAGAGAGCGAGGCGACCCGGACAGGACACTCAAGGTATGCGGCGCGGCCGCCGCCATCGACGGACCCGACAGGCAGTCAGGAACGCGTTGGACGACAACACTTTGCCGGGCAGTCCGACGGAGCGCGGCGGGCGCTGGAGTGTGCGCCGCTCCAGAGCCCGCCCTCTTCGTTTTCTACTTGTACCAGTAGCGGACGCCACCGTGACCGCTACAGGTGCCGCGGAACGTCTTCGAGTAGCTGTATGTTCCGTCCTTGCACTGGGCCGTCGCGTCGGCCGGGTGCGGGCTGCCGGCCCTGCACGTTCCGGTGGTGTGGGGTGCGCATCCGGCGGTCGCCTGGGCCTGGGCGGCCGGGATGAGAAACGCGGCGAGGGCGATCGCCGTGATGGTGCTGCGGAGGATGCCGTAGCGGGCCGGTGCGGTGATGGTGCGGGTCACGATGCGCCCCTCTGTCTGGTTCGGACTCGGTGTGGTGAAGCGCGGGCTGGGGGTGATGGGGTCGCCTCAGGGACAGCGGCCGGGCGGGGTGACCATTTCCCCTGTCCCTGCGGCGGGTCGGGGCCGGGCGTCACCGTCCGACGCTCAGGCGGCCTCCCGGGCTGTGTTCCTGCTCGGTCGCCGGGCGCTTCGCCTGAAAGGGTTAGGTGTTGCAGGTGTCGAGCATCTGGGACAGGGCGTCGGCCTCGGCGGGGTTGGCGGTGAGTGCGTACTCGGCCTTCACGCTGATCCAGGCGCGGCTGTAGGTGCAGTGGTACGACTCCAGAGGTGGCCGCCAAGCGGCCGGGTCTTTGTCGCCCTTCGACTGGTTGCTGCCCGCCGACACCGCAATCAGCTGTGAATGGACCAAGTCGTTCGCGAAGGCTCGTCGTTCGTCCGTCGTCCACTTGGACGCCCCTGACCTCCAGGCTTCCTTGAGCGGGACGATGTGGTCGATGTCGATACCGGAGGCCGAATTGATGGTCCGCCCGTCGTACTCCGAATACCAAGTCCCGCTGGTAGCGCGGCACTGATCGTCCTGAACGACATCCTCGCCGTCGCGCTGGAGCACGACCTCGCGGGTGTCGCAGGTGCCGTGCTGGGTGATCCAGTGCGGGAACTTCGCCCGGGAGTAGCCGGGAACGTCCGCCTCATCGGCCACGACGAGTCCCGCGAGCAGTTCGCGGGCCTTCGTAGCGTCAGGCGGTTCCGGGAGCTCTCGAATGGCTGGGACCTGGCCAGCAGAAGCGTGGGTGTGAGGGGTGGCCGCGATGGCGGTTGTGGGGGCGGCAGTGAGCGCGACCCCGGCAAGGGCAGAGACTGCCGCGAGGAGTGCCGTACGACGATGCAGGTGTTCAAGCATGGCCCTCATGCTTCACAGGGCCTGCGGGACAAATCTCTGTTTCCCGCCGAGGATCACCCGATCGTGCAGCGGCACGTGAGGGTCACTGCTGAGTCGTCGAACGGATCGTCGGCGAGGGCCAGGAGGAGTATCAAGCACGGGTTACGGACTCGCTGCCGCCTGCATGCAGGCGTGCCGCCTCGGAGGTTGGGGGAGCGCTGTGCTGCCGGACTACCGTCTTTCGGTCGACGGCCCCGGTGTCTTGCGCAGCGCTCGGTTGATCCGAGGGGCGCGGCCGGGGACGTAGGGAGCAGCCAGGGCGTACCCGCAGCGGGTGTGTAGAGCGTGAGCGCGGCGAGGTTGCTGGCGCCGGTCTCCAGGATCGTCTCGGTCATCCCGTGCTGGCGAGCATCGTACTCGAGGGCTTCCAGAAGTTGCCGCCCTACAGCGCCACCGCTCCCGCCCCGCCGTGACAGCCTTCGTCGAGGACCGGCACACCGGCCACTTCCGCGTCAGGCGCGCCCGGCTCCTACGAGCTCACCTGGTCCGCGGGCACCGGCCCTGCAGCGCCCCACTTGGGAAGTACGGGGCCGCGCGTCGCCCTGGCGATCCGCACGTGGTCTGGTGTCGCATCGGCACGCACGGCATCCTCATGGCTCCGTGACCCGCGCGGTCCGCGAGCGCCGTGTCGGTGGAGTGGGCCGGCGGACGTCATTATGTTGATCAGCGCGCAAGGTCGCGCGCGACCACACCTCGTTGGGCGGGACATGAAGCTGACTACCGAGCCGGGCAAGGTGGAGGTGCTGGCGGAGGAGGCCGTCGTTGCGGCGTGCGCGTTGGCTGACGCCTCCGACCCGTCGCGGTGGAGTACGAGCGCGGTGGAGGACGTGGCCGCTGCCCTTGAGGTCTTGGCCGGTGCCCTGGCCCAGCTCGATCCGGAGTGCGCGGAGATCCTCGCCGTCGTGCCGGTCGCGGCGGCCGCCGTTGTCGAGCGCGCCGACCAGGCCGGGACCGGAACCGGCGAGGCCGTCGGCGGCAGAGCGACAGCCGGGACAAGTACGGCGCTGCGCCAGGCGCTCGCCGGTCACGGCCTGGTCCGGTGTCGCGTTCACCAGCTCGGAGCCGCGCTGGTGACCGTGACCCTGGACGCGCCCGAGGCTCAGGCCCTGTCCGTCCTCCTCGACCGACACGGCTCTCTCCCCAGGCAGACGCAACAGACCGACGACAGCTGGGGCGCCGGGCCGGCGGAGACTGCGGCCGCCGCGCTCACCGACGCCCTCCACGCGCACGGCCCTGGCGCGTATGCCCGGGTCCTGGCCTCCGGGAAGGTCAGCGCCGGGCTCACCCCGCAGACCGCGCAAGCCGTGGTGGCCGCGTTGACTTCTCGGTCGGCATCTGCGACACGTAGCCGACGGCGCGGGCTTGGGCCTGGTTTCAAGGGTGTGGCTGCCCCGTAGGACGTCTGCCCTGGCGTTCTTCACATCCGGCGGGATGTGTTGGTGGTTGCCTGGGGGGTTTCTTGGGATCAGGTTGCTGGGGTTTCCGATCAGTGTGCGGCAAAGAGTCGGTTCAGGAGGGTTTTCTGTTGGTCGGGGCTCATCTTCTGCAGGATGAGGTCCGCGACGGCGTTGGCGTCGTGCCAGGGGACTCTCTCGTTCTGTCGTGTGCTGGGCGATGCCTCGTCGTTGGGCGGGTTATCACGGCGTGATAGCTGGCGCTTGATAGCGGCTCATACCTCTGCGGTTTTTGCCCGTGCGTCTACCTTCGCTCGCTGCTCGTCGGGGGGCAGCTTGATCGCCTCGCGCTGTGCCTTGCCGGGCCGCTTCTCCGGCGGCTGCCCGCGTGCCGTCTTCTGTGCCAGGGTCTGTCCCACGCGCGGATCGTAGAGTCGGCTCCTGGCGGCCGTCGCGCGCCACGCGCACCGGCCCCCGCGGCGCGGCTGCGGCACCGGGGGCTTGGGCACAGCTGAAAAGACACCAACGCTGGACGTTGAGATCGGTGAACCAGGGGAGGGCCAGGTCACCCGAGGAGAGCGGCCGGGGTCTGTGCGCCATTTCCCATACGTGTACGCCAGCATCTGGCGTGAGCGGCATGACGCGTCCCTCGGCTTGAGTTGATCGGCCCGTTTATGGGGTGGGGCGTGGCTACGGTGCTGGCTCGCCGGCTCGGCACCGGGAATGTCGGCCATGACTCGGGCGGGGGGCGACACGGGGCCGAGAAATCTTTCGTAGCCCATGGACGGTACTAAGGTAGCGCCATGACTGTGCCATATAGCCCTGAAGATCGTGAAAAGGTAGTTGCCAAGCTGCCGTCACCTCTTCGTCGCGAACTCAAGGTGCGAGCGGCCGAGTTGGATGTCGACATCCAAGACGCGGTGACCGGAGGTGTCACCGCGTGGATGGGTCTGAAGGACCATCCGGTCGTCGATACCAGTGGCGGCGCCTCGTTCTCGACGTACCTGCCGACCGGGTTGTACGAGAAGCTGAAGGGCGCCTGCAAGTCCCGCAAAATTTCCTACAACCAGGGGATGGCCCAGTCGATCCGGTGCTGGCTCGACGCCCATCCCTCCCCTCGCCCGGCTCCCCCGCGGACGACCGGCGCACGACGCCTGGTGTTCGGTAACCAGAAGGGCGGCGTGGGCAAGACCTCAGTGTCGGCAGGCGTCGCTCAGGCACTGGCGGAAACCGGCAAGCGCACTCTGCTCATCGACTTCGACCCGCAGGGACACCTCACCCGACAGCTCGGATACGAGATGCTCGACATCGGTGCGGCCAGCCTGGCCAAGCACATGCTGGCCGACGCTGAGGGTGATCTCCAGGCGCTGCTCGTCGCGATAAAGGGTGGTGACTTCGAAGACCAGTTGTGGCTGCTCCCCGCGTGCAAGGACGCGTTCTTGCTGGACGCGAAGCTTGCTACCACCCGCGCTGTCCGGATCAAAGAGACCGCGCTCGAGCGCGTGCTGGCCGATCTGGAACAGGATTTCGACTTCATTGTCGTCGACTGTCCTCCGAGCCTGGGCTACACGATGGATACCGCGCTGTACTACGGACGCACCCGTGAGGGCGAGGAGCCCGGACAGTCCGGCATCGTGATCCCGGTACAGGCCGAGGACACCTCCGGCGACGCGTACGACATGCTCGCGGACCAGATGGACGATCTGTGTGAAGACCTGAAGGTGGAGATCGCCACTCTGGGCTTCGTCGTCAACCTCTACGACGCACGCAACGGCTTCATCGCTACCTCGTCACTCCAGTCATGGCAGAGCATGGAAGAGCCGGTCCTCGGCATCGTTCCAGAGCTCAAGGAGCAGCGGGAGGCGGTTCGCCGCAAGGAGCCGTTGCTGGCTTATGAGCCAGACTGTGAGCAGGCGAACGTCCTGCGGTCGATCGCCAGGAGGATTCAGGGATGAGCATCGCGGACAAGGTCGGCGAGAGTTCCTCGTTCGGACGTACACGCAGCCGCAGTGCACGCGGAAGAGCGAAGGCACTGACCGAGGGGGCGATTCCGGCGTACGAGCTGGTCCGGCTCCCCCTCGATCAGGTAGCGCCCACTCCGCTCAACCCACGTCGCAACTTCGGCTCTGACGAGGAGAAGACACTCTTCGGCGAGGAACTGCGCGACGCACAGCTCGCCGCGTGCGTGGCTGTCACCCGTGACGCCTACCTGAAGCTGTGGCCCACGCACGAGAGCACGATCGGGACAGACGCGCTCTACGTACTCGTGAACGGCGAACGCCGATTCCGTAGCGCCGCCCATGTCGGTCTGGACAGGCTCGACTTCGTGGTCCGAGACGATCTGGCCGCGACCCGGGAGGACTTCGTCGATCACCTCCTGGCGGAGAACCTCGACCGCGAGGACTTCGATGTCATCGAGCGAGCCCGAGGCGTCAATCAGCTCGTCAGCGTCTGCGCAGAAGACGGCGGCGAACGCGGAGCGCGGAGTCGGGCCGCCAAGCGGCTCAACAAGGACCGGTCCTGGGTCACCAACCAGCTGGCCCTGCTGACCTTGCCGACAGAGATCCAGGCGATGCTCAGCGCAGGCGAGGTTTCAGAACGAGACGGACGTTCCTTGGCCCGACGCCTCAAAGAGAACCCGGGCCAGGACGCGGCGCAGCTGCTCGCCAGCCTCGCAGACACCAAGGATGTCTTGGAACAGCAGAAGGCGGAGGAGCAGCGTCTGCTGGCCGCTGGCCGCGAGGCATTGGCGAAAGCTGGTTCCTCTGGTTTGTTGTCCGCGGACAACAAACTTGCCTCCAGCCCTGAGGCCGCTACGGATGTGGCACCAGAATCTCCCACTGCCGCGAGTGCCGGCCGCGACTTGTTGTCCGCGGACAACAATCCTTCCGCCAGCGAAGGCCCGTCTGCGAATGTGACCGCGGAGGCGCCGTCCGCGACGGCCGGCTCTCCCGCGTTGTTGTCCGCGGACAACAACGCCTCTCCTTCTGCGGCTGGAGATGCCAGTGGCAAGGCTCTGGGGGAGGCCCCTTCGGACGGGGTCCCTGTTCCTCGTGAGGAGCGGGCTGGCTCTGAAGCTCCGCAGCCGGTGGTCAGGGGTGTCAAATTCCCGTACGACAACGCCATCCAGGCCGCCGAGTTCCTCAACGCCCGCATGGATGATGCACAATTCCTGATCCTCGTGGACACGCTGAACAAGATGGCCCAGCACCGCAGCTCGGCCCTATCCGCTGCGGAATAACACACGCGCCGAATGGCTGTGACTACTTTCCCGGCCACCCTCCACAAGCACACAGACAGCCCGCTCCTTCTGCATGAGTCGCAGGGGAGCGGGCTCCCGGAGGAAGCGATCGCCCGGCGCATGGCCGTCTTGGCTTCCCCTTCCGGGGAACCCGTGCCCGACGACATTGCACTCGCCGTCGGCTTCCATCCGGAGATCCTCGCCCTTTCCGGGCTACGCGCCTCCGACCACTGGGAACGAACCGCCCTGCGGGACGGATGCCTTGCCGCATTCCTCCGCGAAGTGAGCGCCCAGGGCATCCTCGGAGGCGATGAATCCGACGGCATCGACGACCCCCTCATCAAGTGGGTCCGAGATCGTCTCAATCACTACAAATTCGCCCTGCATTACACAAGGTAGGACACACTCACACTGATCCTTCACAGCGAGACAACCTGCAGCGCCACCAAACAGCCGGCGAAGGATTTCCGCACCTGCCCTCTGACCTTCCCTCGTTACTGACGCGGGAGTGCACGCTGCAGCCGGACAAGCTCTGACCAGGCATCCAGACATAGCCGCACCCCTCTTGCTATTGCAAGTAATGTGCAACAAGCTGGTCGGGCCCTTACCCCTGACCTGGATGCGGAGCCAGTCGTGCCCCAACTGCTGCCGAATACCGGACCTCAACGCGTCTTAGCCGCGTCGAACTTCGTCTACACCATCGGCAGCGGCCTTTACCTGACCGCAGGCGTTCTCTACTTCACCCAGGCCGCCCACCTGCCTGCGAGCCAGGTGGGCCTCGGACTCGGGATCGCGGGATTCGTGTCGCTGGCCCTGGGGATCGCCGTTGGCCACCTCGCGGACAGACACGGAGCCCGCGGCGTCTATGCGACCACCCTGATCATCCAGGCTCTGGCCACGGCCTGCTTCGTGCTAGCGGACAGCTTCTGGCCGTTCGTCCTCGTGGTCTGCGCAGCCGCCGGGGCGAAGGCAGCCGGAATAGCCGCCCGCTCCCCGCTCATCAGGCACCACGGCGGAGACCGGCCGCAGGAGTTCCGTGCCTATCTCCGCGCGGTGACCAACGTCGGCATCTCTCTTGGCGCCGTGGGGGCAGGGTGGGTCGTTCAGGTGGGCACCCTCACCGCCTACCAGCTCCTGGTCATCGGAAATGCGATCGCCTTCGTCGTCTCCGCGGCACTCCTGGTGTTCCTCCCACCGGTCACGCCCCTCCCCACCACCGGCGGCCCTCGCTGGATCGCCCTGCAAGACCGCCCCTACCTGCTGCTCACCGCCCTCGACGGCATCATGGCCATCCAGTTCAAGGTGCTCACCGTCGCCATCCCGCTCTGGATCGTCAGCGCCACCACCGCCCCACACTGGCTCATCTCGGGCACCATGCTCACCGGCACGGTCATCGTCGTCGCATTCCAGGTGAGAGCCAGCCGCAACATCGATTCCCCCGCAGCCGGCGGAAACGCCTACCGTCGAGCAGGCATCGCCTTCCTCATCGCATGCTCGATGATCTCGATGTCCGGAGGGATACCAGCGTGGGCGGCCGCAACGCTGCTCATCACCGCAGTGGTGATCCACACAATCGGTGAGCTATGGCACTCCGCTGCAGGCTTCGAGGTGTCCTTCGCCCTCGCTCCACAGCACGCCACCGGCCAGTACCTGGGCGTGTTCGGCCTCGGCGCCGGACTGGCGGAGGCCCTCGGGCCAGGGCTACTCATCTGGCTCTGCATCGCCTGGGGCCGCCCTGGGTGGTATGTCGTGGGGGGCATGTTCGCGCTCACGGGCCTGGCAGCACCACTCGCTGTCCGCTGGGCGCAACATCACCAGAACGCGCGGAAGGCACACTTCCAAGCCCCCGAAAACGCATCCGCAGCCTGAACCGCCCACCCACTGCCCCACTTCAGCCTCGATCTTGCTCGACCCGACCGCTCACCGTTGCCTCAGATTGATTGAGACGACTCGGACAGCGACGTCTCAACAAATCTGAGGCACCCCTGGCCAGGCCGGCCATGATGCCTCAGGTCGACTGAGACAGGACAGCCTCGGATCCTCCGTTCGGCAGGGCAGCCCTCTCCTATGCGATGGGTTGAGGCCGCAAGTTGGCCCCAACGGAGCTGGTGGAAACCCTCCAAGTCCAGCTGGACATCATTGTGTCGGTCAAGATCACCCGTGCTTCTACTACGGCCGCAGACTGGCAGGACGCGGTGGCCGAGACGGCCGCCGCGTCCTCGTCCGTGACGACAGCTGGGACACCACACCGTGAGTGAACGCGTCATTGCGCCCAAGAGCCGGGGCTTCCTGTTTCTCGATTCCCATCCTGGCGGCTGCCGACAGCTGGTGGACGAGATGTGGCAGGCTGTCCCCGCCCCGGTCACCGCAGGCGGTGAAGGGCCGGTGGCGCTGATCATCGGTTCATCCGCCGGGTACGGCCTGGCCGCGACGATCGCGGGTCTGGCCCGGGCCGGGATCCGTGGAATTGGAGTGTGCTTCGAGAAGGCGCCAGCGCGCCGCACCGGCACGGCCGGCTGGTATCGCACTGCCGCCACCGCCCGACTCGCCCAACAGCACGGGCGGGACATGGTCTTCCTCACTGGCGACGCATTCAGCGACGCAACAAAGGAGCAGGTCGCCGACCTGATCGCCGAGCGGTTCGGGGGACGACTCGACTTCCTGATCTACTCAGTGGCCGCGCCTCGCCGCACCGACCCGGACACCGGCGATGTGTACGCCTCGGTCCTCAAGCCGGTCGGTTCGCCGTACACCACCAAGACCCTTGTCTTCGACGAGCAGGGCGCCCCGGAGGTGAAGGAGGTCACCACCGCGCCGGCCGAGGGTGACGACATCGAGCAGACCGTGGCGGTGATGGGCGGCACCGACTGGGAACGGTGGGTCACCTTCCTGGCCGACCGGTCCCTGCTCGCCGACGGCTTCACCACGGCCGCCCTGTCCTACATCGGCTCGCCACTCACCGCGGCGATCTACCGGCAGGGCACCATCGGCGCCGCAAAGTCCCATCTGGAAGCCACCGCGCGCACGTTGGACGAACGCCTCGGCAAGGCCCTGGGCGGCCGGGCCGTGACCTCGGTCAACGCCGCTGCCGTCACCCAGTCCTCCACCGCCATCCCCGGCATCGCCCTGTACGTCGGGTTGCTGCGCGGCGTTCTCGGCGACGCCATGGTGGCCCCGATCGGTCAGTTGGTGGAGCTGTGGGACCAGCTGACCGGCGCCCGGCCCCTCGACCTCGACGACGAGGGCCGGGTCCGCCTCGACACCTGGGAACTCGAGCCCGCCGTGCAGAACGCCGTCGCCGAACGCTGGTCCACCGCCACCAGCGACACCATCACCGAACTCGCCGACCTCGACTGGTTCAGCGACGAAGTCCGCCGCCTCTACGGCTTTTCCGTCCCCGGCATCGACTACACCGCCGCCGTCGAAACCGACGTCCCCTGGCCCAGTCCCACTCTCTGACCTGCGCCACGAACGCCCCCCGATCGCGTCGAAGAACGAGGTCGCGGCGCCAGCCCGACAGTCCTGATTCCGATAGGTGACTCGCGCTCGATCAGCAGGGCGTCGCCGCCGGGCGTCAGAGTCACCACGTCGGCGGTGTAGCGGATGGCCTCGGGCGTCTCAGTGTCGGTCATGTGCGCCTCGCAGCGGGAGGCGGTGTCGGTGATCACCAGGAACTCGTCGCTGCCGAGGTCCATCACGACGCGGGCGTCGGTGCCCTGGGCGCACTGAGCGGCGGCGTATTCGTTGGCGGGCCAGGAGCCGCGGGAGTGGCCGGCGGGGAACCGTTCGAGGACGGTGCGCTGCGCGAGTGCGGCGGTCGTCATCGCGGGCCGCCGTTCTCGAAATCGTCGATCAGGGCGCCGATGGCGTCGGGGCTGGCGGCCTCGCCGACCCAGCGGCCGGACGCGGTGAAGACCGGGACCTGGTCGCGGTCGGCGTCGAACACGACGACGTAGTCCCCGAACCGCTCCAGCAGGAGGTCGTAGGGCGTGAGGGCCGGGGCGGCCTCGAGGACCTCCAGGCCATCGACAGTGATGTGGGCCGGGGCCTCGGGGTCGTCGGGCTAGACGAGGATGCCGGTGATGCGCAGGAGGTCGCCGGTGCGGATCTCGCGCAGGAGCACGTCGGCGATGCGCGGGTCTCCGGTGGTACAGGCGTACACGGTGTCCGGGGGTGTTGGGGGCGATCCGGTCTGTGTCGGCGGGGGAGTGGATGAGGTCAAAGCGGGCGGTGCCCCAGCCGGTGCCGGGGGCCGGGATCGCGTCGACGTAGCCGTCTATGGCCAGGTGCGTCTGGAGGTTCATCAGCTGGCCTCCGCCAGGGTCTTGGTGGAGCGGGGGGAGCGGGGTCGGGGGAGCGCTGCGCCAGAACGAGCAGCTCGCGGTTGCGGCGCTGCTGCTTGGGGGTGAGGGGCCGGACCGGCGGGCCGTCCCGGTACCAGAGCGGCGAGGCCGGCGGCTCCGGATAGGCGAGGGCGCGGTCGACGTCGGGCTGGGTGCTGCTCATGGGGGCCTCCAGCTGGAGGTAGAGGTCAGGCGTGGTCGGTCGTCCCGCCGCCCTTGGGCGGGTCGGAGACAAACCGCTGCTCGCCGGGGCGCGCCGCGTTCCAGAGCTCCGCGCAGTTCCCTGTCAAGTTCTTCTGTTCAGACCTGACTTGATGTCCGGGAACAGGCCGAGGCCATCCCGGTTTGACCCCCGGAAGGCAGCTTGCTCTGGGCCCAGGACCGGGGCATGTAGGCAAGGCATGCTGGCCCGTCGGTCGGTTGGTAAATGCGTCGCGTGGTGCTGAGGGAGTCGGGATACTCCCTCGGTGACCCTTACTGCACTGCCTCAACCGCTTCGACCTCGTGCCCTGAGGCCCGGAGATCTCGTCGCTATCGCATCGCTGTCTGGGCCGCTCCATGCCGTGTACGAGCCCGACCTCGAGCAGGCGGTGGTCGTGCTCGAGCGGATGGGATTCCGGGTGCGTCGGGCACCGCTCCTTGTAGGAGGGCGGCACCGTTGGTGGAGCGCGGCTCGGCCGACGGAGATCGCCGAAGAGCTCAACGCTCTTCTGCGGGATCCCGAGGTGCGCGCGATCATCGCGCATGACGGCGGCCAGACAGCGCTCGGATACCTCGATCTGATCGACTTCGAGGCGATCACTGCCGACCCCAAGCCCATCCTCGGCTTCAGCGACATCTCGCTGCTGCATCTGGTGCTCTACGCGCGCACAGGTCTGGTTGGCTTCCATACCGACCTGGCCACCCCTGGACTCGGCGGACACTGGCAGCGCGCGACTGTGGCACGCCAAGCGGAACTCGAGAAGCTCTACTCGACGCTGCTGACCGGTACCGAGCCGATCGGCGCACTGCCGGCCACCCCGACGTGGGAGTGCTGGCGTGCCGGTCGCACCGAAGGCCGGCTGATCGGCGGAGTGATCAACCGCATCGTGCTGAACCAGGCGACGCCCTACGCGCTGCCGCTCGAATGGTTCGACGGCGCGGTTCTGTTCTGGGAGGAGGCGGGAGGCCTGGCAGCGTATGTGTGGAGCTATCTGCAGGTATTGCGGCACGCCGGCATCCTCGATCGGATCTCCGGCATGGTCGTGGGCATTCCGGACGGGATCGACGGACTCGACTCGCCCGACGCGTCCCCGACCCTGCGCGAGATCGTCCTCGATGTCCTCGGCGACCGTGACATCCCGGTCCTGGGCAACGTCGAGTTCGGACACGCCGGCCCGAATCTGCCGATGCCCGTCGGGATCCGTGTTGCTCTCGACGCGCAGCAGCGGACGTTGTCGCTGCTCGAACCGGCGGTACGCCCGCTCACGTTGACCGGACAACCGGGCGCCTGAGCAACGCGGACCAGCGAGCCGACGGCCTCGGCAGCCCCACCCTCGGCGCGAGGGCCGCCCCGGTGTTCAATCGACCGGGGCGGCCCTGTGTGGGTGGGCTCTCAGGTGGTGGGTGGGTGAAGCCGGATGACGTTGTCGGGAGCCGTGACGGGATTCGTTGACGCGCTCTTCTCTTCGTCGGTACGAACGACGCTGGCAAGGGTGAGGTTGGTTACCAGTTGGCGGAGATCTTTTCCATGACCGGCTCGAACTGGGTGCAGTCCGCTCGTTGTCCCGGCGTGATGAGCAGGACCAGCGGGCGGCAGTGGCCTTCCGCAGCAACGTGGATCTTGCAGGTCAGCCCGCCGCGTGACCGGCCGAGCCCCTCGCCCGCCGCGCCGCCTCCGCCAGCAGGTCGCGCAGGCTCACCGCCGGCAGGTGCTGAACCCACGGGCTCGTCCTGGCCGGCGGGCCATTCGGCCAGCAGCCAGCGGACCGGAAGCTCGGCGCCGGCCGTGGCGCGGATCTCTGCGACGCGGTCGCCGCCGGCGATGTCCGAGTTGGGCTTCCACCGCCACAGCGGCACGATCTCCTCGCCGAACATCCGGGCCACGAGGTTCAGGTCACCGAGACCGTCGCCGCCGTCCAGCCCGAGGTCGGCCTGCCGGGCCCCGCTCAGGCGCTCCAGGAACGGCAGCAGCCGGTAGGGGCTGTCGGAGAAGACGATCTCGGGGAAGCCCTCCGCCTTGAGGGTGCGGTGCGAGTCGACCATGACCTGGCGCTGCTTGATGACCGTGGCCTCGGGCACCGTGCGGTTGGCCGACTGCGGGCCCTGCCGCTCGATGCAGACGCTGCCGGGGGGGTGGCGGTGCCAGAGGGTGGGCGGGGCCAGGCACTTGCTCGAGGGCCGGGGCGATCACACGTTCACCCCCGCGATGGCTGCGTCCAGGAGCGCCATGGCGTCGGCCTCGTACGGGTCGGTGAACAGGTGGTGGTCGCTGACGTCGAGCGGCGCGTACCGCGTGGAGACGCGGTGCCCGGGCACGAGGGTGGTCTCTCGCCCGTCCAGTGCGGTGGTGAGCCGGTCGTAGTCCTGCTGGGCGTGTCGGGTCTGGGTGTACGGGCCGAGGCGCAGCAGGGTGTAGCCGTCGAGGCTGTCGTCGCGCCGGCGGGCCTCGATGTAGAGGGCGTAGTGCGCGGGTTCCATGCCGATGTTGTCGGGCAGGGGCAGGCCGGCGGCGGCGTGGGTGAGCATCGTGTAGCCGGGCTGCCAGACACCGAGGATCGCGTTGGTCTGGCAGCGGAGCCAGCCGCGTTCGGTGTAGCCGGGCTGGCGGCCGTGGCGGTGGGCTGCGGCGTGCGGGGTGTCGGGGTGGACCAGGGCGACGGCGATCATGTCGGGGCCGTGGTCGTCGCCGGGCCGGGTGTGCGCCCGCTCGATGAAAGGTCCGACGCGCACGGCGATGTCCAGGGCACTGCCGGGGGTCCAGAGCTCGGGGTTGCGCAGGGCGGTGAGCATCGCGCGGAACTGGTCGACGATGGCCTTGTCCTCGAGGGAGAGGGCGCTGGGGGCATGTCCGCAGCGGCGGAAGAAGGGGCGCTTCATCGGGCGGGCTCCTGTTCGCGGGCGGGGTGGGTCCAGGGCAGGGCGAGGCCGTCGCCGGCGGTGCGGGGTACGAGGTGGCCGTGGAGGTGGAACACGGTCTGCGTGGCGTCCGGGCCGCAGGAGGTGAGGTAGTTCCACTGGCCGCCGATCTGCGCGGCGAGTTCGGCGGCGCGCAGCTGCACGGTGGCGGAGACGACGGGGTCGGTCGTGAAGTCGGCGACGTGGCCGCGGGGCAGGACCAGAAGGTGGCCGTCGGTGCAGCCGCCGCTGCGGGGCACGATCGCGAGGGCGTCGCTCCACTCGTGGACGATCGTGGCCGGGGCTCCGTCGTGGATGATCCGGCAGAACGGGCAGTCGGGGCGCGGGTACTTGCGGGGGACCGGCGGCCGGTTGATGTGGTGGTGGGTGACCTGCACCTGGGCGCCGGCCTCCTGCATCCGGCGGCCGATGGCGTCGGCGATCGCGGGTGCGCGATGGCGTCCGTACCAGCAGTTGACCAGGAGCTGGACGGGGCGGCCGTGCGCAGCGGCGTGCAGGGCGGTGAGTTCGTGCACGGCGTCGTTGATGATGCGGGCCGCGCCGGGGGTGTTGAGGACGTAGTCGCGTACGCCCGCGTCCTGTCCGGTCTGGCGGGCGGAGATGTCGGCGAGGGCCGGGTCGTCGGGCGGGTTCAGCAGGCTGTTGGTGAGGTTGATGCCGAGGACGGCGGCGCGGTGGCTGGGCGGCGGCGGGTCCTGCCAGCGGGCGCCGAAGGAGTCGATGAACGCGTCGGTCGTCATGGAGCCTCCAGGCTCGAAGTCGGGCGGAGACGCCGGAGCGCCGCCCCGGCCGGGAAGGTCGGGGCGGCGCTCCGGCGTTTCGTGGTGGTCTTTCAGGAGGTGGGGGTCGTGGCCGCGCGGAGGATGTCGGCGTGGTCGAACGCCAGGTGCTCCGGCAGGTTGGCCAGGGGCCACCAGCGGGCGGTGCGGGCGTCGTCTCCGGCGGTGATCCGGGTGTCCTCGGGGACGGCGGCCGCGTAGGCGACGGTGACGTACCGGCCGCGCGGGTCGCGCCCGGGGGAGTCCCACACGCCGATCTGGCGCAGGTCGTCGGCGGCCACCCAGACGCCGGTCTCCTCCTCCAGTTCGCGGGCGGCGGCGGCGCGGCTGGTCTCGTCGGCGTCCACGTGCCCGCCGGGCAGGGCCCAGGCGCCCTCGTACGGCGGCCAGTCGCGTTCGATCAGCAGGACGTCGCCGCCGGGCGTGAGGGCCACCACGTCGGCGGTGTAGCGGATGGCCTCGGGCGTCTCGGTGTCGGTCATGTGCGCCTCTCAGTGGGTTGTGTCGGTGATGACGAGGAACTGGTCGCTGCCGAGGTCCATCACGACCCGGGCGTCCGTGGTGCCCCGGGCGCGCTGGGCGGCGGCGAACTCTTCGGCCGGCCAGGAGCCGCGGGGCCCTCCGGCGGGGAACCGCTCCAGGACGGTTCGGGGCTGTTCGGTGGTGGCCATCAGGCATCGCCGCCGTTCACGCGCTCGTGGATGTCGATGAGGGTGGCGATGGCGTCGGGGTTGTCCGCCGGGCCGACCCACGTCCCGTGGGCGGTGAAGACGGGCACGGCGTCGGTGTCGGCGTCGAAGATGACGACGTAGTCGCCGTACCTGTCGGGCACCATCTCCCGCAGGACCGGGACCAGCGCGGTGTCCAGGACCTCCAGGGCGTCGACGGTGAGCCGGGCGGGCTCGCCGGGCGCCGGCGGCTGGACCAGGGTGCCGGTCGCGCGCAGCAGGTCACCGGGCTGTATGCCGTGCAGCAGCTCGTGGGTGATCCGGGGGTCGCCGCTGGTGCAGGTGACGATCGTGTCGGGGGCGTCGTCGGCGAGCGCGTCGATGTCGGCGGGCCGGACGACCAGGTCGAAGGCGACGGTGCCGCGCGGGCCGGGGACGGGTATCGCGTCGACCCAGCCGTCGACGGCGCAGTGCGTGGTGTCCACCAGCTGGCCTCCGCCAGGGTTTCGGTGGTGCGAGGGGAACGGGGTCGGGGGGTGTGCTGCGCGAGCACCAGGAGCTCGCGGTTGCGCTTCTTCTCCGCGTCGGTCAGCGGCCGGGCCTGCGCGCCGTGTTGGTGCCAGAGCGGGGAGGCGGGCGGCTCGGGGTAGGCGAGGGCGTGGTCGACGTCGCGTTCGGTGCTGCTCATGGGTCCTCCAGGTGGAGGTCAGGCGTGGTCGCCTTGGCCCTTCTTGGACTTGGGCTTCGGCGCGAGGTCGGAGGCGAACCGCCCGAGGCGGGCCTCAACGGGGTTGGCGGTGATCCAGTCCTCCGCGCATGCCTTGTGCACGGGCTCGCCGGAGTGGGAGCGCATGGGCGTGGTCTGGCCGCACAGCGTGCAGGCGAGGTCCTGCCAGCGGTCGAAGTGCTGGCCGTCGCGCCAGACGAGCAGCTCGCCGGGAGCCGGGATCAGGCCCGGCTCGAACGGCGGCTTCTCCTTCGTACGTCCCTTGCGGGTCACGGCCGAAAGGCGGGCAGCTGCTGGAACACGCTGTTCAGCAGGTCCGGCGTCGGCTTCCAGGGCCCGAGCTGCCCGGCGGCGGGGACGGGCAGCGGCAGCTCCTGGACGTCCTGGAGGACCAGGTGCCAGGTGCCGGCCTGCGCCCACGGCGTGCAGGGCTCGGACCCCTCGGGGTCCTGGTGGCAGTCGACCAGGCGCGCGATGCCGAGCACGGCTCCGGTAGTCAGCTCGCGGCCGCGGATCGTGCGGGCGATCAGCGGGACGCGCAGGGCGGGCCGGTCGATCCGCTGGCCCGCGTGCAGGAGCACCCAGCCTCGCCAGCTCCAGGGGACGGGGGCGGTTCTCGATGCCTTTGGCGCCGGACAGGATGCAGGCGGCATGCGGCTGCTGGACGCTGATGCCGCGGATCCAGTCGCCCTCGGGCAGGGTCGCGGTGCTCATGCTGCCCGCCCCCAGACGGCTGTCCCCGGGCGCCCGGCGCGGCGGCCGTTGAGAGACGGCACCGCGGCGTGCACGGGCGAGGCGACGACCGCGCTGCCGGTGTGCTTGCCGTCGTACAGGGCGGCGTCGGCGGCCCGCTGCAACAGGCTCAGGTCGCGGGAGCCGACGACGGCCGGGGTCGCGGCGCCGACCGAGGCGGCGACGTCGACGGTGCGGCCGTCCTCTAGGACGACGGGGGTGTGCAGCATGCGGACCAGCTGCGCGAGGCGCTGCTCCAGGAGGCCTGCGGGCAGCTCCAGGACGACGGCGAACTCGTCACCACCGAGACGGCCGACGGACGCGCGCGGGCCCGCCCACGCGGTGAGCCGGGCGCCGAACGCAGCAAGCACCGCGTCCCCGGCCGGGTGGCCGGCCGTGTCATTGATCTGCTTGAAGTGATCGGCGTCGACCATGACCACGGCCACGTCGTCGCCGTGGCGGGCCAGGAGCCGGCGGGCGCGCGCGGTGTAGGAGTCGCGGCGCAGCGACCCGGTCAACGGGTCCTTTCGCGTCGCGGCGAGCTGCTTGTGCAGCGCGACCGCGTGGACCGCCCAGCCGGTCAACGGCAGGGCGGCGGTCGTCAGGAGGAGGGTGCGCTGGCCGATCCGGCCCTGAAAGCGCAGGAGGGACGACATACTTGGGTTCTCCGTCTCGTCTCGTACGGGATGGATGGGCCCGGGACAGCCGTCAAGCCGCCAAGCACAGCGGCTGTCCCGGGGCAGAGCTACAGCTCGAAAGGGCTGGAGTTGAGCCAGCTGTACGAGCTCCTCCAGGGGTCGGCCGTCGCGGCGGGCCAGTCGAGCTCCCAGCCGGGCCCGTATCCGCAGGCGCCCCAGCCGTCCGGGCGCCCGTGGGGGATCTCAAGTCCGGCCTCCGCCGCGGCGCGCGCTGCGTCGTAGACCTCGTGCGCGGCCTTCACAGCGGCGCTGCGGCTGTCGGCCTGGCCGGTGAAGACGTGCACGCCTTTCAGGCCGGTCTCGGTGCTCCGTATGGGGACGTCGACCTTGAAGTAGGGCAGGGGCATGACGTCCATCTCCTCTCGTGATCGCGGTGGTTGAGGGACCACCGCGACCGCCCCGGCCCCGGCGGTGAGCCGGGGCCGGGGCAGCACGGAGGGTCCATCAGCCTCGGATCGCTTCGAGGGCCTGCTCTTCGAGGTCGGCGCGCCCGTCGGGGTCGTCGTCCATGCCGACCGCGTGGTCGTCGGCCTCCTGGTCGACGTCATCGGGGCCGCCGTGGACGGTGCACACGGCGTCCGGGTGCGGCCGGCCGCTGGTGTGCGCGACCAGCAGGTCGGTCACCGAGTGCACGGGCTGCCAGGCGCGCGCGTCACACTCGTCGTCGTACGGGCAGCACGTGAGCAGGTCGAAGCCGAAGTCGCCCTCGCCGTCGACGTTCGTGCGCAGGGCGAGCACGAGCCGGTCCCTGCCGAGGCGGATCTCACCGACCCGGTCGCCGCCCGCCAGGCCGCTGCTGTCTCGCCAGGTCCACAGCGGCAGCACGTCGTCGCCGAAGACGCGGCGGACCAGGAGCAGGGAGCCGAGGCCGCCGCTGCCGTCCCAGCCCATGTCGCGGCGGCGGGTGTCGCTGGCGCGTTGCAGGAGCGGCTCCAGGCGGTGGATGGTGTCGGCGAAGACGACGTGGTCGAAGCCCTCGTCGCGCAGGCCGGGGAAGGCGGTGACCATGTCGGCGTGCTGGCGGCGGACGATGTCCTCGGGCACTGCGCGGGCCGGGTCGCGGTCGGCTTGGCGCTGCACGCACGCGTCGGCCGAGGTGGGGACGAGCAGTGCGACGGTGGGCACGCCGTGGGTACGGGCGGCGTCGAGCAGGCCCTTACGGATGTGGGCCTCGGTGTTCGTCGCGCTGATGACGGTGGTGAGTTTCCGGGCGAGGCGGGCTTCGAGCGCGGTGTGCAGGAGGGCAGCCGCGTCCGGGGTGGCCGACTGGTCGCCTTCGCAGCCCGAGACCATCGCCCTGAAGGCATCGAGCTCCAGGACCTGGGTCGGGTGCCAGGTGGAGGCGAGGGTGGATTTGCCCGCGCCCGCCGGGCCGATGAGGACGATGAGCGCCGGGTCGGGGATGGTCGTGTCGAGGGGCTGCATCGTGCCTGAGAAGGGACGGGTCATGTCCAGGTTCTTGTTCATCGTGGCGGACTCGGTGCTGGCGGTGGTGTTCATGGGTGGTGGGCCTCTCGGTTCAGGCGGCGAGCGGGTGCTTGGCCGGGGGAGTGGTGTAGGTGCCGGGAGTGGGCTCGCAGCCCTTGTCGCAGGGATCGCAGACGCCCTGGGTGCGCAGCGGGAGGCAGAATTCGTAGCGGCGCCTGCACTGCGGGCAGGTGGTTCTCGCGGCCATCGCCCGGTCCAGTGCCCATTCCTGAGCGAGCGTCGGCACTCTCTTGGGCACCGCGAGGTCGATGCGGAGCAGGAAGCCGCGGGTGGGGTGGCGGCAGGACCAGTCCGGGCGGGTGGCGCACAGCTTGCAGCGCAGGATCGCGACCGGGCCCCGGTTGCGCCCGGGGCTGAGGTTCCTTGCCCTCAGGTCACGCCGCGTGACCAGTCCGGCGGGCACGGCGCCGCGGTCGTACTCGGGCAGTGCCGCGGTGCTGCGCGGTACCCGGGCAGCTGTGCGGCGCCGCGTCGTGCGGGTTCGGGGCATCACTTGCTCCGGGCGCCGGGGATCCGGGCGGGCCGGTTCGGGTAGCGGGGTCCGGGGCGCCGGGGACGGGGCCGGCCGGTCCGGCGGAGCGGGCGGGGGACGGGCACGAGCGGTTCCTCCAGTCGTTGGTGGGCAGTGCTCCACGCCCGTCGGCGTCGTGCTGGTGCCGGCGGGCGCAGAGCTGTGGTGGGCGTGGGTTCGGTGGCGGGGGCCGGGGTGGTCGCCCTCTGCTCGCGGGTGACGGTGCGTGAGGTTGTATGGGGTGTCGGGGTTGTTGGGGGTGGGCCCTGGTGGGCGGCTGTATGGGGTCTGCCGGGCGGGATTCCAGGGGGCCTCCTTGATCCCAGACAACCCATACATGCAGGTCAGGAACCCATACGGGAGCGGCATCCCAGACAGGGTGTCTGGGATGCCGCTGTAGGGGTTGTACGGGGTGTGGCGGTCACCCTCGGTATCTTTCGATGGCGGTGGCGAGGGTGTCGGCGTAGTAGCCGAGGCCGGGTTTGTCGGTGCCGGGGACGCGGAGCTGGCCGCCTGCCGGGCGCTCGACATCGACCTCCCGCAGGAGTCCGTTGAGGGCGATCCCGAGCTTCCGCGAGTCCTCGTATCCGAGGGCCTGGGCGAGCGGTCCGGTGTGCATCCGGCCGCCCGCGGCGAGCACCGCCTCGTGTGCGCGCAGCAGGAGGATGGGCACGCCGTCGGCGCCGGTGAACCCGTCGTTCTCGGTGTCATCGAGGCCGTCGTATTCCCCCTCCCCGTCCTCGTCCTCGGGGCCGAACTCGTCGTCCAGGCCCTCGTCGAGGTCTTCGTCCACGTCGGCCGGAGCAGCTGGTCGCGGTGACGCAGCGTGTCCGGGAGGCGGGGTGCTCAGGTTGCGCATCGCTGCTTCGATCGGGTCGTTCCACTGCCCGCGGAGGCGGCTGGCGGTGGTGCGGATGCGGGTGATGGTGTCGATCAGGCTGAGCAGATCGGGGCCATCGAGCCAGAGGGAGCGGATGCGGCGGTAGCGGTCGGCGAGCAGGATGCCCATGCCGCGGATCGCCGGATCGAGCTTGGAGGCGTCCCAGCCGGCCTTCGCCGCGCCCTGGCTCAGCGCCATGTTGGACTCGGTGGTCTCGGTGACCCGCATCGCCCACTTCCAGGTCACATTGCCGGTGACCAGGCGGGGCAGCACACCGTCGGCGCCCTTGGTGACGACCTGGGTGGCGACGACGAGGATGATGCCGAACGCGAGACCGCGGGCCGCCAGCGAGGAGAGCGCTTCCTTGATCGCCGCGCCGTGCTTGCGGTCGCCGGTGATGGCCGCGGCCTCGTCGATGACCACCAGCTCGAGGCCGCCGAGCTCGGCGATCAGGGTGGGGTCGTCGATCTGCTCCATCCCGTACCGCTTGAGGATCGCGGCACGACGCTCCAGGTCGGCGACCAGGGCCTCAAGCAGAGCCTTGGTGCGTTTGGCGCCCTTGGTGCCGGGCTCGTCGATGAAGGTGGCGGCCAGGTGGCGCCAGCGGTCCTGACCCGGGGCTTTGCCGTCGATCAAGCGGAGGTTCACCCGCAGGTCCAGCAGGGCGCCGGCGATGATGCCGCGCAGGGCCGCGCCCTTGCCGGAGCGGGAGGCCCCGCCGAGCGCCAGGCTGGTGTCCTTCAGGACCAGGTTGACCAGGACACCGAAGGCGTCGAAGGCGACGGGGATGCCGTCGGTCCAGACATCGACCGAGTCCATGCCGACCAGCGGGGAGGTCCGCGGCTCGGTGAACGGGTCCTCCTGGAAGGCGGCGACGGCGATGGTCTTGGCGGTGCCGCCGGCCGAGGCGTGGACCGGATCCATGAAGAACCGGGCCCGGTCCAGGCCCATCTCCCCGGCGACCTGCCCGAGTTTGGGCAGGACGGTCTCCACGGTCACCCCGTCGCCCTTGGGCAGGACGACGTGCGCGAGCCACCCGCCGGGCACGCGGGTGATCGAGTCGGGCCGGGCGAGACGGACGGTGCCGTCGGTGATCGCTCCGGCGGCGAGCATCGCCTCGGTGAGCTGGTCGGTCTCCTCGCAGTCCAGCTCCCCCTCCGCCGGGCCGGACGGCGCGGCCGGAGCGGGGGTGTCGGCCGGTGTCCAGGAGGCGGTGAAGCCCGGGGCTGCCCCGGCCGGTTTGGTGAACCCCGGACCGGCCGGGGCGGCCTGATTGGGGATGAAGGCCCCGCCGGGAGGGCTCACGGTGGCAGACGCGGACGCGGTGACCGGGGCGGCGGGGGCGGCGTAGTCGAGCTGGGGGACCTCGGGCGGGGCCGCACGCCAGGCGGTGAACCGTCCCTTCGCCCAGCCGACGGCCACCAGCCCGCTCAGGATGCCGCCCAGGAGCGTGGGGCCGCCGAACTGGAGCATGCCCCATCCGGCGGCCACAGCGGCCGCGATGGCCTTCCAGCGGCGGCGGTTTCCCATCCGCTTGCGGTGGCCGGCGAGCTCGGCGGCGGTGGGCTCGCGGTGTCCGTTGTAGTACTGGAGCTCGACCTGCCGGACACGCTCGCGCCACGCGGCTGCCTCGGAGCGCAGTTTCTCGGCGTTCTTGCCCAGACGCTGGTGGTCGCCCGGACCAGCACCGTCGGCACTGGCCTCGGCCACCTTCTCGTCGGCCGACTTCTCCAGCGCCTCGGCCTTCTCGGTCAGGCGCTGCGCCTCGCGGGCCTGGTCCTGCTGCCAGGTGGCGTACCGGTCGTTGAGGAGGTCGGCGCGGACGTGGGCGTCGGTGACCAGAGTGCTGTTGAACCATCCTGTGCGCTCGCTCGTGAGGACGCGCAGGCCTTCACGGACGGCGGTGGCCTCGCGGAGGGCTGCCTTGCTGAGGAAGGTGATGACGCGGGGTGCCAGGCCGGGACGGTCGGGCTGATTGGCAGCGTCGGCAGTGGGGTTGGTGGTGGGCTCGTCGTCGACGAATTCGGCGTCGACGATGATCCGGTCGGGCAGACGGGATGTCACGGTGCTCCTCCAGGGGCACGGGATGGGCAGGCAGGTGGCCGGGGGCCGGGGGCCGGGCGGTTACGGCCGTCCGCACACACGGGCTGCCCCTGGCCGCCGGGGCGGAGGGGCGGTGCGGGTGGGTGCGGGCGACCGATGGCGCCGGGAAAACGGCAGCAAAAAAAAGGGGGGTCAGCCGACGCGGCCAAGGAGCTGCGCGCCGAAGTTGTTGACGGCGGGGATCACGCTGACGGCCACCGCGCCGCCGAGGACGGCGGACAGGCCGAGCAGGACACCGCAGACGATGCCCCGCTTGGCGAGCTTCTTCTCCTCGGCCTTGATCGCCTTCCACAGACCGAAGACGGCGATGGTCAGGAGGAACATGATGATGTTGCCCTCGGCCGACAGCTCGACCGGTGTGGCGCGGACGGCCCGGGTGGTGTTCCCGCCGGTGATCCCCCACATGGCCAGCGACCCGGCGCCGTTGCCGAACAGAGTGATCGCCCCGGCGCCGAAGGCGATCAGACCGCCGGTACACATGGACGCCATGCCCCCGTAGGCCATTCCGCCCGCGAAGGGGATCAGGGTCTTCCAGTCCTTCTTCTTGGACCGAAAGTTGGCCTTGAGCCAGTGCGAAGCGAAGTGCACCGGGATGGCGAGACCGACGGCCAGGCCGCCAGCGGTCAGCGAGGTAGCGGGCAAGTTGAACATGGACGGCCTCCGATGTGAATGTGAGAGTGAAGCGGCTTGGTTTCGGTGCGGGATGGGCCGGGCTGCGGGGTGCTCACTGACCCACGGCCAGCCGTGCGAGCAGGTCGGCGACGGTGGCCACCGTCGGGAACAAGATCGCGGCGGTGGCTGTCAGACCCGCGCCAAGGACCGCTACGGCCCACAGAGTGGTGAGCCGGGGTGCGCAGCACGGCGGGCCGGGCTGGGCTCCGTCGGCAGGCACCAGCAGCTGACGCACACGGCCAGCAGGTAGCAGGCGGCGCAGACGGCGACCACGACCGGCACCAACACGGTGTCGGCCAGGCGCGGCCACCCGACAGCGGCGGCGAGGGCGAGCAGGCCGAGCCCCGGCACGTTCCGCAGAAGGCGGCCCGTCCGGTCGGTGAGCCCGGAGCGGGTCACCACACGGACAACGCTGGTCAGATACGGGACGGCAAGGCCGACGAGCAGCGCTCCGGCCGGTACGGGCAGGTTCACAGCGGTCTCCTGAAGGGGTCATTGGTAGGCGGCCGCGACCTGACTGAGGATCTGGTCGCCGAAGGCGTTGACCGGGGGCATGAGCACCACAGCGGCCAGGCCGGAAATGCCGCTGGCCAGGCCGAGAGCCGAGCCGGAGACGGCACCGGCCGTGATCTGGCGGCGCAGCTGGGTGTCGCAGCAGCGCCAGGCCAGGACGATGACGACCAGCAGGAGCGTGGTGGCCACGCCGCCGCCCGCGGTCATCCCGGCCGGGGCGGCCGGGGCGAACAGGTCGCTGGGGCCGGTGCCGGTCAGCTTGTTGCCGAGCGGGTTGGTGGCCTCGGTGGTCAGGTAGCGGGCGGCGAAGCTGAGCAGGCCGCCGGAGCACAGGGCGCTGAGCAGGCCGATCAGCAGGCCGCCGCTCAGCGCGGCGGCGCCGGGCATCTGATGGCCGTGTATCCACCAGCGCACGGTGGTCAGGACAAGGACAGCGACCGCCAATCCCAGGCCGCCGTAGGAGAGCTGAGCGCTGGTCACCTCATACCCCCGTGAAGATGTGGGTGAGGGCGTGAATGCCGACCGGAGTCATGAAACTGATCTCGGCGACGTGCCAGGACAGCAGGCGCACCGGCCAGCTGCTGCGCCGGTGCCTCATGCGGGCGCTCAGCTCGCCGAACGCAGCGACGGCGGCCGCGGCGTACACGACCCCGTACAAGTCGGCGCTCAGTTGGCCGGTGACCGGCACCAGAAACAGCCCGGCGGCGGCAGCGGTGCCGTTCCACGCCGGGCGCAGCCGGGCCAGGCTGAACCGGGCCCCGGGCTCCTGGGCGGCGGCGGGGTAGAAGTGGTTGTTCGTCACGTAGGTGACCGGCGGGGCCGCCGCATACACCGGGGCTGTCGCCACTCCACCACCGCCTCCGCCGACGTGCCACCAGTCGTGGGGGTCGGGCAGGCCCGGTGCTCCTCCGGACGGCGGGGGAGGCGGCGTGGCAGGTGGCCCGGCCGGGGGCGGGGTACTGCGCCGGGGCGGCGGCAGGAACGGATCCGTAACCGACGGTGCGGTCGGCGGAGGAGGAGGCGGAGGTGGGGTGGTGCCGCCGTCGGTGCGCTCGCCGGAGAGCTCGACCGTCGTCGGCTCGATCGTCCGACCGGAGGAGGCCGATGACATGGGGTCAGTCATCGCGGGCTCCTGCCTCGTCGATGCTGGCCACGGTGTCGGTACGGCCGTACTGGTTGTGGTGGAGCCATGCCTGGGCCTGGGCCTCCGCGGCGGCGACGGCGGCCGGGTCGGCCGTCATGGGAGCGGGAGCGGTGGTGGCGGGGCGGAAACCGTCCGGCAGCAACAGCACGGCCGGGGAGGCGGGCTGCGCGGCGGGAAGGGGCGGGCCGGGAAGGCGAGTGAGGGTGTAGGGGGTCTCAGCGAGACGTCGCAGGTGCCGCAGACGGCGGGGGCGGCGGATGTGCAGGCAGGTCAGCACAGGTACTCCCAAATGGGGATGTGGCGCGGGGCCGCACCGGGTGTCGGTGCGGCCCCGCGGAAGGGTGTGGGTGGTGGGGGTTCGGGCTGGTCAGCGGGTGCGCCACCAGCCGCCGCGGTCCTGCCGGGCGCGCTCGGCGTCCTCCCACGCCTGGCCCTGCCGGGCCGTCTGTGTGAGGTTCCGGCGGTGGCCCTCGCGGCGCTTGCGGGCCGCCTTCTCACTCGCGGACTCGCGGCCGCTGTACTCCTGGGCGGCGAGCTTCTGGTCGTTGCCGATCAGGCCGAAAAAGGCCATGGTGATTCCACTCCTGACGTGGTGTTGGGGGTGATGGAGCCGCTCCTGGCCGGGCCGTGGAAAGCGGGCCGGGAGCGGCTTCGGGCGGGGCTCTGCCGGGTGCTCGCCGGGTCTGCTCGTCCGGGTCTGCGAAGCGCGTGGCTCCGCTCGCCGGGGTCGCTCGCCGGGTCTGCTCGACCGGGTCTGCTGCCGCCTGTCGACTGCGTGGTACGTGGTTCCGGCAGTCGCAGCGACGGCCAGTCCGGCAGGGTGCCGGGCTGGCCATCACTGGTGGTGCCGGGGGGTGGAGATCAGGGCCGGGAAGCGGCCTCTTCCTCGTCGTCCGCGTCCTCGTCCGTGCTCTCGTGGTCGGAGTCCGGCTCGGTGGGCGGTGTGTCCGTCTCCTCGGACGACATGAGCTCGCCCCAGACCTTGCGGACCCGCTTCTCGCTGCCGACGTATCCGGCATCGCGGAAGTCGGCCACGGCCTGGCGGTAGGACAGGGGCGGGTCCTCCCGGTAGCGGAGGTGGCGCAGCACGACCGCGAGCTGCGTGTCGGTCAGGCGCTCGCCCGGGACGGGGACCGGGACACCTGCGACGGCCGCGAGGTCCTCCAGCGTCACGGTGTACTGCTCACCCGTGACGGTCTCGTCCGTGACGGTCTCCCCGGCGCGGTCCGTGACGGTTTCCGTCACACCGTCCGTGTCGGTGGCCGTGTCGGTGTGACGGGGCAGGGGCGTGACGGATTCGTTGCCCTGTGACGGACTGACGCCTGTTTCCGGGCTGACCTGCGTGACTGTGTCCGTGACGGTTCCTGCGGGGGCCGTGCCGCCGGTGTGACGGCTGGTCCCGTCCGTCACGGACGGCGTCACGGCCGGTGCGGCGGGTGCCCCCGGTTCGAGGGCGGGTGTGACGGACGCGGCAAGGGCCGGTGTGACGGCCGGTGCGAACATGTCAGCGAGCGCGGTGTCCGCGCCCTGTGTCATCCGGTCGCGCTGGACCATCACCAGGCCGGCACCGAGGCCTTCGTCGCCGACGCCGACCCGGCGGGCCAGCCGCCAGGACCTGAGCTCCGCCCGCTTCCTCGCCCTCTTCGAGGGGTGGTTCGCGGCCAGCGCCCGCGACACGGCGAGCTTCTGCATCGTCTCCGCGTTGCGGCGCCGTGCTTCCATGTCGATGCGGGTGCGGTAGATCACGACCCGGCGGGCCAGCAGGCCGAGGCCCTCCGCGGCCACGCACATCGCCATCGGGGTGACCGAGTAGACGACGGACTCCGTCGTCGTCTCGGCGACGACCGCCCCGGTCGCGGAGGCCACCGCGGGCAGCGCCCACAGGCCGAGCCGCACCGCCAGGGGCGAGGACTGGCCCAGCAGGGTCAGGCCCACCAGGACGAGCGCCAGGATGAGCGTGGCGCCCTCCCCGGCCGCGACGACCCCGAGCGCCGTCGCGGACTCGGAGAAATGCGCCCTCATGTTCGTGTAGGTGCCCGCGGCTCCGATCCCGCCGACGACGAGCATCGGAAGGGCCGCAGCTCCCAGCACCACCCCCTGGCCTCTGGTCAGGGCCCGCTCCTGCAGGGCCGGCTCCTGTTCGTGCTCCATGCTGAATCTCCTTCTGCCGAACGGTGTACGGGCTGGGTCAGGACCGGGCGCGGTCGCCGGTGAGCGAGGCGACGGTCTGCAGGTGCTCGCGCTGCTGTGTGATCACGGCGGACATCTGCCGCACGAGCGGCCTTTCGCCGTAGCCCCGGTAGTTGTAGGAGTCGCCGATCACCCAGCCGGTGGTGTCGAGACCGGCCCGCGCGTACGCGTCCCGGCGGGAGAGGTCGCTGTACAGGAACCGCTCGTTGACCTCGACGAGGGCCGCGGCCTGCTCGTCCCAGGTCCGTGCGGCCTTCAGCGCCTGGTCCTGCGCGGTGACCAGCCTGGACACTGCGGCGTGCCAGTGGGTGTCGTCGGTGGTGGCCAGGGCGGCGAAGGTCTCGTCCAGCTGCGTGCGGGCCTGGTCGAAAGTGCCCCAGGCCTGGGTGGCGGTGGGGCGCAGGTTGGTGAGCGCACGGACGTACCTGGCGTCGTACCAGAGGCTGCGGGCCTCGCGGTACTCCTCCTCCAGCAGGTCGCAGGCGGCGCTGCTCAGGCGGGAGTCGGTCCGTACCTCGCTGGGCAGGACGGGCTCCTTCTCCAGCCCGATGAACGCGGCGAAGGTGAAGGAGACGCTGTTGTACTCGGTCTTGTCCACGCCCTGGAAGTGGGGGTGGTGGTAGGCGGCGGCCTGCTCGGCGAGCTTCGTTACGTCGTAAAGGCTGATCATGATCGGGTCCTCCTGGTCTTCGGTGGTCGTCCGGGCTGCCCGGGCTCCCCTCACCGTCCGATCCGGCAGCCAGGGTTCGACGGCCGGATCGGACGGATCGGGCAACTGGCAGTCCGTCAGGGGCGGGGAAGCTCCGGGCGCCGGGAGACGGTGGCGGTCTGCGCGGTGAGCCAGGCGACGGCAGCCGGGGTCATGTCGGCCGCGCCCGTAGTGGTGTCGAGCGGGGCGGTGTCGATGTCGCGCATCGCGTCCTCGGGCGGCAGCAGCCGCATGTACGGGGCGCGGGCCTGCTTGATCAGCCCGCCGGTGTTGTCCAGTCGGGCCAGGGTGTAGCGGATCTCGCCGCTGCTGAAGGGGATGACCCCGTCGACCCGGCAGACCACCGTGTGACCGGGCTTGCCCATCCAGAAGCGCTCGGGGTCGCGGTAGAGGACGTAGTCGTCGCGCCGGTACGTGACCGGGTCGGTGGTGGTGACGACTGCGGGAATGCGGGCGTGCATGTGGACTCCCTCTCAGGATCGGATGGGGTGAGTGCCCCGATTGGGGCGGGTGAAAGCTCGGCCTCCCGTACGGCGGGCGGCCGAGCTGCGAGAAGAGCGCGGGACGGACAACGACTTCGTTGTCCGTCCCGCGCAACGGTCAGTGGACGCCTTTCACTGGCCCTTGAGCCCGAGCACCGACTGGGCGTGTCGCTGCAGGGCTTCTTCGGCCTGTCGGCGGGTTTCCTCGGCCTTGGCCGCGGCCTCGGCGGCTGCGGCCGCAGCCGCCTGCTGGTCCTCGAGGGCACTCATGCGGCGTACCCCCTGGCCTGCTCGCTCGCCTCGAAGACGATGCCGGGGGCCATGCGGAGGATGGGCTGCCGTTCGTAGCCGGGGGCCATGTCGGCGAGGGTGCGGCGGGCACGGCGGCGTCCGACCCGGGCCGCGCGGCGGTCACCGTCGGCGCCGAGGTGGCGGACGAGCTGGTGGAGGGCGGTGTCGGTCTCGTCGCGCTCGTAGCCGCTGCCGTTGTGCCCGCTGTTCTCGTCCTCGCGGTGGATGTCGTCGATGTCGCTGGCCTGCGGGGGAGTTGCCATAATGCTCATGCGGATCAGCTCTCCTTGAGCTTGTGGGATCCGTGCTGGCCCCCGGCACACATGGCGGTGCAACGCCGTGTCGGGGGCTCGCCCTTTTCCGGGGGCGGCGCACGGTGGGGTTGTCCTGTGGCCCCACGCCGACACCAGCCCGTTGATGCGCGGTCTGGGGACGACGTGCAGCACAGGTCAGGCCGCGACCGGAAGGTCGCCGAAGTCCTCGCGGGCGAAAGCAAATTCGTCAGTGATGTCGGCGCCGGCCGCGTTGTAGACGGCGATGTCCCAGACCTCGCACCGGTCAGCGGCGCGCATGGCCATCACCCCGATCTGCTCAGCGAGGGTGCGCCGCAGACCCGGCTTGGTGACGGGTCCGGCGTTCGTGGTGTAGGTGAGCGTGACCCGCTCGCGACGGTCCTCGGCTGCGAGCTCCTGCTGCCTCCAGTCGGCCGCAGCGGCGGCGGTGAGGCGGCGGGGCTGGCGGATCTCGCGGGTGACGGCCAGCTCCTGGCCGGTGCGGCCGCCGCGGACCCGGTCGTCACTGTTGCGGTCGTCCTCTCCGTACCGCAGCGCGAGCTCCTCACACGCCGGACGCACCGGACAACCCGCGCAAAACTGCCGGGCGCCCGCCTGCTGCGCCGCCCAAATCGCGGGCGGCGAGCTGCGGTTGCGGTCAAACAGATCGCGGTACCGCGATTGGTCGCCGCATCGGGCGCCGGCGTCGACGGCGGCCTGAAGTACGGGGCGGCGGGCACGGCGGGCGGCGGTGGGGGAGAGCCTGTTGAGCGTCATGACGATTCCTCTGTGGACTGGTGGGCGGGCAGCGTGATGAGCCCCCAGGTCAAGGGCGCCTGGAGGCTCATCACGCTGTGGGTCTGATGTCAGATCTGCAGAAGGGGGAGGCTGGGGCCGCCGTGCGTCGGGGCAGGCCAGGAAGCAGCGCGGCGGATGAACTCCTGCTCGTCGACGAGCGTCTTCTTCGGCCGGGGCGCGGGGCGCGGGAGGTTATGGCGGTCACGCAAGGCCTGGTCCACCTTCGGGAGGACCTTGCGCAGCGACCGCTGTCGCGCGCGGGCCTGGTCCTGCTGCGTGGCGCGCTGGTGCTCGGCAGCGCGGCGGTCGCGGAGTGCCTGCCGCTCCCGGGAGAGTACGGCGGTGGCCTCGTACTCGCGGAGCCACAGTTCAAGTTCGCGTGCCGTAGCGCACCGGCCGCCGGCCTCGCATGTCATGCAGGTGGCGCGGTGCGCGAGGACCGTGCGGCGGGCCCGGTCCAGCAGCGGAAGCAGCCGGGCCCCGGCGGGGGCAACCTGCTGTTGGCGGGTGGTGGCGAGCTTGTGCACGGGCGCCGGAAAGGTCGTGACCTTGGGCTTGGGGAGCACCTTGGTCGGGCGGCGGGACACGGTAGTTGGGGCTGCCTCGACCAGGTCGGTGCGCCAGGCGTCAACGTCGATGTCGATGGTGACGCGGCGGTTGGTTCCCTGGCAGCGGGGCGATTCGGTGCTGCGGTAGCGCTTCGTGGGGTGCGGCACGAGCTTCGGCGTGCCGAGCATCCCTGTGATCGGCGTCCACCGCTCGCAGGAGGGACAGACGAGGCTTTCCTTGCCCGGCGTCAGGTCGATCTCGTTGACCTTGAGGTCGGAGGCGATGATCGGCGCCAGGCTGCTGATGTTCTTCGTGCGGGTCTTGCGGCGGCGCTTGCGTGCGGGCTTCGCGACCGTGGTGGTCATGGATGCTCCTCGGATCAGAGGGAGAGGGGCTGCGTCGCGGTGGGCTCTCGGCCCGCCAGGTGCTCGGCGTAAGTCGGCAGTCCTGGAGGGCAGACAACGCATCTGCGATGCGATGCGTGCGGGAGCACTCGGTCAGAGGACCGATCCGGGGGATTTGGTCGAGCTATCAACCCCGGCCCTCCCCCTCTTCGGGGCAAGGGCTCCTGCGGTGGTGCAGTGAGCAGATGACACAGCAGAAGATTTCACTAGCGAAATCTGCCGACGAGCAAGACCGTACGCCGATCCCTACACCCCGTCAACTACTTCACTAGCGAAGTCGCATCGCCAGCGAGCGATCACGCCATCACAGCCCGCAAGCATCACTCACGCAACGTCGCCATCATTCCCAGGATTACGACGCCCGGTCAAGCAGATCGATGCAGCATTCCTGGGATTGATGAGCCTCCCTGCCTAATCCTGGGATTGTGATTCACTGGGCACCGAGAAGGAGGTCGCCGGATGCCGCCCAAGTGGAAAGTTCTTGCCGACGAGATCGCCTCGAAGATCACTAGCGGCGCATACGCGCCCGGGGATCGTTTGCCCAAGATCGAAGACCTGGTCGGCGCAGGGAAGGGCTCGAAGTCGACAGTCCACGCCGCGTATAAGGCGCTGGAGGCCGATGGCCTCGTGATCGCGTCCCGGGGCCACGGCACAGTCGTTCGGGAGCGCACCACTTTGGCGTCCGCCGCCGAACGCGAGCAGCGCAGCAAGATCACTGGGTCGTCGTGGAGGGCCGGGGAACGTTCCGACTCACACATGGCGGGCTTGATCGCCGCGCCCGAAGATGTGGCCGAGGCTCTGGAGATTGAGCCTGGCGGACTGGTGCTGCGGCGTAGCCGGACCTATCGCGACGAGCGCGACGGCAGCGTCGTTAGCTACTCAACGTCCTGGATTCCAGCGGGCCTTGCCGAAGAACTGCCCGAACTTGCCATGGGGCGTCGGCTGAGTGGCGGCACGTCGATCGATCTGATCACGCGCCACACCGGCCACCCGGTTGCCCGTCGGCGCAGCTCCATGTGGGCCAGGACCACCACAGCCGCCGATGCTGGGCCTCTCGAGATCCCCGAGGACACTCAGGCCGCCGTCATCGTGCTGACGGTCCGGATCATCGACACCAGCGGCATGACTATCGAGTACGGCGTCGACATCGGCGGCCCCGGCCGGCGGTGGACCAAGGAAGAGGTCAGCGAATGATCCCGCTGCCCCTCGATGACACCACCAAGCTCGTACTGATGGCTGGCCTTCCCGGCGCGGGGAAGACAACGTTGGCCCGCGGGCTGGAGCAGCAGGGCTTCCTGCGCCTGTGCCCCGATGAGAGGGTCTGGCGGGAGCACGGTCATTACGGGCGGGACTTCCCGCGTGGGCAGTACAAGGTTCGGGAACGCCCCATCCTGGCCGAGATCGCCGTCGAGCTGCGTGCCGCATTGGGCGTCGGCCGGGACGTAGTTCTGGACCACGGGCTCTGGACCGGCAACGAGCGCCAGGAGTGGACCCGTATCGGCCAGGACGCAGGGGCTGCCGTGACACTGGTACATCTTCCTGGGGAGGTCGGCGCCCTGTGGGATCGGATCAAGCAGCGCAACGAGTCAACCTTCGACGATCCGAACGCGATGTACTTCAGTCGGGACGACCTGGAGCGCCACGCGAGCCGTTTCGCCGCCCCCGGGCCCGATGAGCCGCACGTGGTCTACGACGGGTGCCTCGCATCAGTACTGACCGGGCTGACGCGGGGAAGTCGATGAGGACGACCAGAAGGAGGAGATTTCACTAGTGAAATCGTGTACTCTCTCAGCATGACTGCTCAAGATCGACGTCGCGTAGGCGCTCAGCAGATCGCTGACGACCTGCGCGCACAAATTGACTCCGGGCAGCTCAAGCCCGGAGACCGGCTCCCTCCTACTCGCGAGCTCACGGCCCGCTACGGCGTAACTGGCGAGACCATTCGGCAGGCGATCATCAAGCTGAAGTCCACCGGCCTCGTGCGGTCTCGACAGGGATCCGGCGTCTACGTTCGCGCCTGGCAGCCACTCGTCTACCGTCCGCAGGCGGAATTTCGTAAGAAGTTGCCGCACGTCGACGTCTTTCGGAGTCTTCTTGATGCCGAAGGCAGGGACGGGTCGCAGACGATCGAGATGCAGACACTGTTGCCGGATGAGCCTGTGCGTCGTCGCCTCCAGCTGGCCGACGGCGAGTTGGTGGCGCTGCGCCGTCGTACCTCGTACGTGGATGGGGAGCCGTTCTACACCGACGACTCGTACGTACGGGCGTCCCTGGTCAAGGGCAGCGAGTGGATGACTGAAGGCAGCGTCGCACGGGGGACGAACCAGGTCCTCGCGGAGCTGGGGCACGAACTGGTCGAGGCGCTCGACGAGATCTACACCCGGATGCCAGGACCGCGCGAGGTTGAGCGGCTCGGGCTCGACGCCAAGAACCCGCTTCCGATCGCCGAGCTGATTTCAACAGCTCACGACCCTGATGGTCAGCCGATCCAGGTCACCATCAATATCCTCCCGAGCGACAGGCACGTGATCGTCTACGAGCGCACCCGGCCGATGCCCCAGGATCCGTCCGGGGGGCCGAGCGCATGATCGTCGTACGCGCCGAGCTGGGCGACCTGGCGAGGCTCATCAAGTTTCGGACGGACACGGCAGCTTGGCTGCGGCCGCGAGGGATCGATCAGTGGTCGCTACCCTTTCCTTCCGAGCACATGACGGCGAGCATCATCCGCGGGGAGGTCTTCCTTTTCAAGGAGACTCCAACCAGCGACGCGGCAGCCACAGTCACCCTGGACCGCGAGGCAGACGAATTGTTGTGGACCCCGGAGGAACGGGTGGTTGACGCCCTGTATGTCCACAAGCTAACTGTCGACCGGGCATACTCAGGCTCGGGTCTCGGCGCCCGCATCCTCGACTGGGCTGGCGATCAGGCCGCTCAGCAGGGAGCAAAGTGGCTGCGCCTCGACGCTTGGACCACGAACTCCCAGCTCCAGGCGTACTACCTGGGCCTTGGCTTCAAGCACGTTCGCACCGTCAACAACCCGGCTGCAGGTGGGTCGGGCTGGGTGGCTCAGCGACCGGCCAAATTCGCCACGCACGAACGGGTGGCGTTCAGTGACAGGATGTCGTCATGACTAACGTCGCTCGATCCCCGTAGAACGAGCGAAGCCGCCCTCTCCTGGCAGGGAGAGAACGGCTTCTTAGCTACCGACTCGCCAGCCTGCAAGCAATCCGAGTCGTGTCCGGTGAGGTGACCTCGCCGGGGGTGATGCCCGTGGACGCATGGGTCCGCGCAGTCACCTGTACCCAGGATAAGCGGACCGCCTCGCCGTCCGCCACCATCTGGGCGCCCTGTTAGGTCACATCCGCTGGTCACGGCTCCCCTTCATGGGGAGATCCAACCGCATGCGCCACCAGCTCCACCCCCGCCGTTCGCTCCCGGCAGCGGCTCCGAAAACTTTTTCCGGCCGAACTGTCACACCGACACCCGGACCCACACCTGTAGCAGGCGTGACTACCACTTCTGCTCCCGCCGCCCCGGCCGCCCCGCTCACGCACCCTCTGACGGAAGGCGCCGACAACTCCGTCGACGGCGCCTTCCCGTCTGACGGGACGGGTTCCAAGATTTCTGCCCGCCGTGCGGGAGCGAATAGCGCTCTTGGCGGGGGTGTCCGCTTTAGCGCATATATCGGGCGCATGACAGCAGTGATGAGCATGTTCGCCCGTGTCGTGGCGGGCCGGTGAGTGCCGTGGCGGCGTCGGCCGCCGTGGTGGTGCCCGCGCCGCGCCCGGCACCCGAAGCTGGCGGGGGTTCTGCCTGCCGGGTCGTGACCGGCGGGAAGCGGGTGCAGCGGGTGCGGGTGCCGATGCGTCTGGTCTGGTCGCCGTTCTACCAGGACGTGGCGCTGAGCACGTACGTGAAGATCAAGGCGTTGGCGTCGCGTCCGGAGGGGTGTCAGGCGCGGACGGAGACGATCGCGTCCTACCTGGGGCTGTCGGCGTCGTCGGTGGAGCGGGGGATGACCCAGCTGCGCCGTCCGGGCCCGGACGGTGTGGTGGAGCTGCGGTCGGAGCGCCGCACGCTGCCGGGCGGGACGGGCCGGTCGGCGATCCGCGCGGTGCGGCCGATGTCGCGTGACGAGGCGTTCGTGTGGTTGCCGGTGGCGGTCGCGGAGGATCTGACGCCGAGGCAGTTGCGGGTGTATGCCCTGGTCGCGTACGCGCAGGCGCGGCGGATCGCGGTAACGGAGTCGGAGCTCGCCTCGCACCTGCGGCACTACTCGGGCCGTCGTGCCGGCCAGGCGCTGACGGTGACGGCGGCTTCGGCGGTCGTCGACGAAGTCGAGACGGCGCGCTGGGTGACGGTGCGGCGGCGTGCGGGAGAGCGGGGCCGGAACCTGTACATCGCGCACGACATCGCCCCGGAGGCCCGCCCGGACATCCCGGCCGACGGCTGCGGCACTGCCCCAGAGGCCGCTGAGGCGGCTGTGGGCAGCGGGTCTGTTGGGGCGTCCAGTTCCCAAGCTGGTGAGGGATCGGGTTCCCAAGCTGGTGAGGGATCCGTCGCGTATAAGGAATCACCTAGGACTGACTCACCTGATGACGGGCGAGCGCTCTTGTCACCCGCCGTAGGCGACGTACAGGTAGTAGAAGGCGTTGCGCCTGTGGAAAACCCAGCCGACGGTGAAGCCGCAGCCGCCGTGGGCTGGGCTGGTCTCGCGCTGCGCGCGGGTGGAAAGAGCAAGCCCGCGTCGGATCCGATGACGGAAAAGCGCAGCAGCAGGTCCGGGAGCGGCCGGGGTTCGTCGTCCGGCGGTCTGATGGTGATGAGCGCGGAGGTCTACACGCTGCTGGAGCCGGTGCATCACCTCCTGGCCCAGGTGACCAATCCGTTCGTCGCCCGGAAGATTGCCCGTGAAGTCACCCGCCAGCTGGCCGACGGCACCGCACGGGACCGGCTGTCCCACCGGCTGACCGCCCGCTGCGCGGTGGCGACGGAGATCCGTGACCCGGGCCGGTGGCTGCTCGGCGTCGCCCTGCCCCGCTGGGGCTGCGGCCTGCAGGACTGCGAGGCCGGGGTGATCTGGCGGACCGGCGTGGCGTGCGAGATCTGCGCGGAGACCGTCCAGGACAAGGCCGCCGCCCGGCAGCGCACCGACCGCGCCGCTCGGGGCCTGTGTCCCGAGCACGGCACCCGCCCTGGCCCAGCCGGACACTGCACCGACTGCGAACTCGACGCCGCCATCGACCGCCCTGCACCGGCACCGCGCGAGCCTGAGGGCCCGCCGCGCGGGGCCTGCGGTGACTGCGGTGCCCGGATCATGCTGACCGGGCACGCACTCACCGACGGGCTGTGCAAGCCCTGCCGCACGGAGCCCGCCCAGGCGCCCGGGCTTCCGCCGACGGCTGCCTCCACTGCGGCCGGGCAGTCCGTCTGCACGGGCAAAGACGGCACCGTGCCGTGTACCCGCAAGGCCTTGCCGACCCGCACGGTGTGCCTGCGCCACCGGGCCCAGGACCTCGCCGGGGCGGTGGCCTGATGACCAGCGCCCCGCAGCTCAGCGGTGTGGACCTCGCCCGCCAGGCCCTGATCGCCGCCCGGGAAGCGGCGAAGAAGAACGGCGCCACCAAGAAGCCGCGGCGGCGTACCGGCCTAACTGTGCGGCGTGACGGGCGCGACCCGGTCGGGCTCGGCGCGGCAATCGGCATGATGATGACCGAGCGCGGCCTGGTCGCCCCGGCCGCCGGCGGCACCCTGCTCGACCGGTGGGAAACCGTTCTTGCCGCGGCCGCGCCCGAACTCGTCGGTCACGTCCAGGCCGTGGGCTTCGAGGCGGACACCGGCCGCCTGGACGTCGTCCCCGAAGCCCCCGCCTACGCCACCAAGCTCCGCTGGACCACACCGAAACTGATCACGGCCGCCACCACAGCAGTCCCCACCGCAAACGTCCGCACCCTGAACATCCTCCCGCCCAGCCCCCGGAAAACCAGCACCACCGCAGACACCGCCGCCCCGGCCGCGCGGCCTGAAGAACCCCGGCCCAAGCACCCGGGCTACCTCGCCGCCCTGGCCGCCCACCACACCGCCGGAGGCACCCGCGAGACCGGACTCACACCCCTCATCCGCGAAGCCGCCGACCGCCAGACCGAAGCCCTCCTCCGCAGCCGCGAGCCCGAGCACGCGTTCACCGAGCCCGCCGCCCAGGAAGAAATCCTCCAGGCCCAGGCCCGGCAGCGCCCTGCTCAGCCCGACGGCACTCTGGAAGACAGCATCCGTGCCGCCCTCGCCTACAAACGCCGGGGCACGCCCGTACCTGCGGCCCGCGTCCCAGCTCTCCAAGGCGTCATGAACACCACCCCGTGATCATCATGTATCTGCCATGCCGGGCCCGTGATCGTTCGGCCGGTCGACCGCGGGTACCGCGACCGGGCAGACTCTGCGGGCCATCCTGGCCCCGGTCGACCTGGTGTGGGCGCGTCTGGAGCGTCCGTCCGCCCTCCGCCTGGTGGCCGCCGCCCGCAGCGAGCTGAGCAGGGTGGTCGGATTCGTCGGCCGTGCGGACGCGCCGCAGGTCCTCGCCGACCGGCTCTCCCGGCGCCTGGCCAACCAGATGCGCACGGCCGGGCCGATCAAGGACCCGGTGGGCTGGCTGATCGGCCTGGCCCTGCCCCAGCGCCAGCAGTGCGGCGACGTGCGGTGCTCGACTCCGGCCAGGTCTGCCCCCGGTGCGAGGACCGGCAGGCCGACCACCGGGCGCAGCGCGGTCGCGGCCAAGGTCGACGCCGCGATGCCCAGAGCCTCGGAGGCGGAGCGGCGGATGGCCACCGCGCAGCAGTTGCACCAGGACGTGACGGCCATGGCGTAGGTGAAGGCGCACGAGTGGGAGGAGGTCCGGGCCCGGCAGGCCGCCGCAACTCTAGCCCGTACTGAAGCTGCGGCCGCACGGCACGAGGACGACGTCCCGACCTCGCCGATGGCCCCGGTCGTACTCCCCGCGCCCCGCCCGGCCGTAACCGCCCCGCCCCCTGAGCCGGCCGTCGATGATCAGGAGCTGGTCCTTGAGGACCTGACCCGCGAGCAGGTACTGGACTGGCGCACTCGCGCCGCGCACGACCATCAGATCGTCCACGACCACATCGCCCGGTACGACGAGCACTCCGCGCAGCGCCTGTTCACCCGGTCGTTCGTTGCGACCGTACAACGTCTATCCGGCCTCGGGCACCTCAAGCACCGAAGCCGCCGCGCCGCGCCCACGTCGAGCGGGCCAAGTTCAACGAAGCGGCGACAACGCGGGGGTGCGATCCTCGGTCGCCCCGAAGGACGACCGCCACGACCAGCGCCGATAGGAGGACCCCGTGGCCTGGTGGTTGCGATCCTCGGTCGCCCCGAAGGACGACCGCCACCCCAGCACCGTCAACCACCACTGCCGCAAAGCCCAGGTTGCGATCCTCGGTCGCCCCGAAGGACGACCGCCACCTCGGCGGTACGCGGGTCTCCCTGACGGTGCGGCAGTTGCGATCCTCGGTCGCCCCGAAGGACGACCGCCACCTCGCCCATGCCCCCGAACCCGTTGTCAGCGGTAACGTTGCGATCCTCGGTCGCCCCGAAGGACGACCGCCACGGTAAATGACCAGCGGAAACATGCTAGAGGGAGCGTCCCTCCACCCCAACCGTGAAGGTTAAAAGCTCTCAATAGGCACATTTCCCTTAGGGGTGACTCGCGTGTCGCGTGCATGCTTGAGGTTCCGAAGCCAGCCCCCGACCGTAGCGACTGCGGCCGACGACGCCCGGACCAGACCGCTGCAATCCTCGACCGTCCTGAAGGACGGCTGCCACCACGGTAGCCCTGTCGGAGATGTACACGACCGAGCTCGTTGCGATCCTCGGTCGCCCCGGAGGACGACCGCCACAGGACGAGAGGGCGGCAACGCTGCGCCGCCACGCTGTTGCGATCCTCAGCCGTCCCGAAGGACGGCTGCCACGTGGTGGCCACGGTCACCCGGCCGGGGACCTTGGTGTTGCGATCCTCAGCCGTCCCGAAGGACGGCTGCCACCCCGCTTCGTCGACATGGCCCAGACGTGATGCGCATGTTGCGATCCTCAGCCGTCCCGAAGGACGGCTGCCACCCGCGCCGAAGCGGCGTCGGTGGTCGCTGCGGAAGTTGCGATCCTCAGCCGTCCCGAAGGACGGCTGCCACCACGGCTGGGAGACCGTCGCGGCCGTAGTCGCCACCACGTTGCGATCCTCAGCCGTCCCGAAGGACGGCTGCCACCCTCGTCCGTCTCCGGGGTGGCCGGGCGGCGGAACTGTTGCGATCCTCAGCCGTCCCGAAGGACGGCTGCCACGTGAGAGAGGCTGGGTCGCCCGGGTGTCGTCGACGTGGTTGCGATCCTCAGCCGTCCCGAAGGACGGCTGCCACACGCCAGTTGGCCGACCGCCCGCCGCCCGGCCGCCGGTTGCGATCCTCAGCCGTCCCGAAGGACGGCTGCCACGAGGCGCGCGGCCCAGTCCTGGATGTGCAGGGGAGTGTTGCGATCCTCAGCCGTCCCGAAGGACGGCTGCCACGGCCTGACCAACCTCCTTCTCCACAACACCGCGCAGTTGCGATCCTCAGCCGTCCCGAAGGACGGCTGCCACACGATCGGCCAGCGCCGCGTCTGCCCGGGCAAGACGAGTTGCGATCCTCAGCCGTCCCGAAGGACGGCTGCCACCGTCGAACAGCCTCCCGTTCACTCGCGACCCTGGGGTTGCGATCCTCAGCCGTCCCGAAGGACGGCTGCCACTGGACCGGTATACGCGGCTCAAGCCGTACGAAGCCGTTGCGATCCTCAGCCGTCCCGAAGGACGGCTGCCACCTTCTGCCGACCTGATGGCCTGGCTCGACGCTGTCGTTGCGATCCTCAGCCGTCCCGAAGGACGGCTGCCACACCGCCGGTGATCTGCGGGAGCGGCAGGTGGGAGAGGGTTGCGATCCTCAGCCGTCCCGAAGGACGGCTGCCACGGTAAATGACCAGCGGGAACATGCTAGAGGGAGCGCCCTTCCACCCCAACCGTGAAGGTTAAAAGCTCTCAATAGGTACATTTCCCTTAGGGGTGACCCGCGTGTCGCGTGCATGCTTGAGGTTCCGAAGCCAGTCCCCGACCGTAGCGACTGCGGCCGACGACGCCCGGACCAGACCGCTGCGATCCTCGATCGCCCCGAAGGACGACCGCCACCCACGAGGTGTAGGGCCGCCTGTTCCAGGCGCTGCCCGTTGCGATCCTCGGTCGCCCTGGAGGACGACTTGCCACCGACGGCTCCGCGGCCCGGAACGCGGTCGATCACGTGTTGCGATCCTCGGTCGCCCTGGAGGACGACCGCCACACGGGCTGGCGACCCGGGCCTCGCCGCCGGTTTCCTGTTGCGATCCTCGGTCGCCCTGGAGGACGACCGCCACTCGCGGCGGACCTCAACGAAGTGATGGCCGAGGTCCGGTTGCGATCCTCGGTCGCCCTGGAGGACGACCGTCACTGTGGAGCCGGGCGCTGCGCCGGATCGCCCTGCGGGTGTTGCGATCCTCGGTCGCCCTGGAGGACGACCGCCACCCCATCCCGAGGCTGTTGTTCGTGCCGCCGGCAGAGGTGTTGCGATCCTCGGTCGCCCCGGAGGACGACCGCCACGGCGTACTCCGAGGACCAAGCCGTGGTGGACGTGTGGTTGCGATCCTCGGTCGCCCCGGAGGACGACCGCCACATGGCTGACGCGGGCCTGGCGCAGACCGAAGTCGTAGTTGCGATCCTCGGTCGCCCCGGAGGACGACCGCCACAGCCACTCGCGCTGGGCCCGGACCAGATCGTCGGGGTTGCGATCCTCGGTCGCCCCGGAGGACGACCGCCACTTGTGTCTTCCGTTCAGGTGGTCGGCAGGATGGTGAAGTTGCGATCCTCGGTCGCCCCGGAGGACGACCGCCACCGGTCACCGCCCCCCGCGACACCGCCTGACCGACCGGTTGCGATCCTCGGTCGCCCCGGAGGACGACCGCCACGGGTCGTTTTGCCGGCGCCCTGAAGGCCGGACATGAGTTGCGATCCTCGGTCGCCCCGGAGGACGACCGCCACCTCCAGGCCGCTGCCTTCCTGCCGCCAGTCGCCGCTGTTGCGATCCTCGGTCGCCCCGGAGGACGACCGCCACCCGGCCGCCACCACCAGCGTCGCGGTCAACTGGGGCGTTGCGATCCTCGGTCGCCCCGGAGGACGACCGCCACCCTCACAGTCGGGCTGAACGGGCCGACCCACCTGACCGGGTTGCGATCCTCGGTCGCCCCGGAGGACGACCGCCACGTCCTGCCGGGGGCACAAACACCCATTGACCAGCGGTTGCGATCCTCGGTCGCCCCGGAGGACGACCGCCACCTGGACCGTATCGGCCGGCGTGTGGCCGCGTGGGGGTTGCGATCCTCGGTCGCCCCGGAGGACGACCGCCACTAGTGTGATCGACGACCAGGCGAGGGGATGCTGATGGTTGCGATCCTCGGTCGCCCCGGAGGACGACCGCCACGGCAAATGACCAGCGGAAACATGCTAGAGGGGATGTCCCTCCAGCCCAACCATGAAGGCCAAAAGCGCTCAATAAGTACATATTTCTTAGGTGTGATCCGCGTGTCGCGTGCATGCTTGAGGTTCCGAAGTGCCAATGCGGTTCGGGGTGCGGATTTGTTACCTGCTCAGCTTCCCGTGTGCGCGGTCGTGTCAGTGGCTCATCTTAGGGTGGCGGCTTCGAAGGATTCTGTGGTTGGAACCTCGGGGGATCAGTGCCAGAGCGTGAGTTGTTTGCCCACAGTCGGAGTCCGCAGTCGGGGTATCGGCACCGGTTGGCGGATCATCTTCGCGGCTCGGCGGCCTTGGCGCGGTCTTTCGCCGAGGCTTTCGGTGCCGGTGAGACGGCTGAGTATCTGGCGCTGGTTCATGATGTCGGGAAGGGGTGCTGTGCCTGGCAGGACCGGTTGGTCTTTCATGCCGAGCCGATGGGCAAGCCGGTAGGGATTCCTCACAAGGAAGCGGGTACCTTGCTTGCCGCGCGGACGGTGGGGCGTCAGCTTGCCGCTGTGGTGCAAGGGCATCATGGAGGGCTGCCAGATCAGGACAAGGTCAAGGATGTGCTGGCTGAGCTCCAGGGTGCTGGGCAGGACGCGGATCGCGCCCGGGAGGCGACGGGGGCCGTGGCCCGGGTGGTGCCGGAGATCTTGCGGGACGACCGGATTCTGCCGCCGGCCTGGCTCGCTGGGCTTGAGTTGCCGCGTCGAAGGGCGCTGGCCCTGGATGTTTTCACTCGCATGGTGTTCAGCTGTGTGGTCGATGCGGATTACCTCGATACGGCAGCCCATTTCGCAGGCGGGGCGCCGCGCGTTGGTGTGCGCGCGGATATGGGGGAGTTGCTGAAGCGTTTTGAGCGGCGGAGGGTGCGGTTGCTTGCCCGGCGTGTGGCGTCGCCGGTGGATGGGCTGCGAGAGCGGGTGTATGAGGAGGCGCTGACGGCGGCTGCGGGTGTGCCGGGGATGTATGTGCTGCATGTGCCGACGGGTGGGGCGAAGACGATTGCGGCGGGCGGGTTCGCGCTGCGGCATGCGGCTGAGCATGGTTTGGGGCGTGTGGTGTTCGTTGTTCCGTATATCAGCATCACGGAGCAGAATGCTGATGTGTACCGGGATCTGCTCGATCCTTCTGAGGGCAGCGGGGCCGGTCCTGTGGTGCTGGAGCACCACAGTTCGGTGGAGCTGGACGAAGGGGACGGTGCGGGGGCCTGGGCGCGGCTGGCGGCGGAGAATTGGGATGCGCCGGTTGTGGTGACGACGACGGTGCAGTTGTTCCAGTCCTTGTTTGCGCGGAAGCCTACCGCGATGCGGAAGCTGCATCGGCTGGCGGGGTCGGTCATCGTGCTGGACGAGGTTCAGGCGCTCCCTGACCGGTTACTGATTCCGATCTTGAGTGTGCTGCGTGATCTGGTGGAGCACTTCGGGGTGTCGGTGGTGCTGGCGTCCGCGACGCAGCCGTCGTTCTGGTCTCTGGCGCAGTTGGATGGGGTTCCGCGTCGCGGCATGGTGGAGGACGTGGCAGGGCTGTTCGAGGCGTTGCGGCGGGTTCGGTATGAGTGGCGTGTGGGGCCGGAGGTGACGTGGGAGTCGATCGCGGACGAGATCGCGTCTGGGGGTGGGGATCGGGTTCTGACGGTCGTGAATACGACGCGGGATTCGGCGCGGCTGCATCGTCTTCTGACGGGGGCGGGCGACGGCGGGGGTCGGGTGGCGGTTCCGGTGTGGCACTTGTCGACGAGGATGACTGCTGGGCATCGGCGTGAGGTGATCAGGCATGTGCGGGGTGAGCTTGCGGCCGGGCGTGGGGTGCATGTGGTGTCTACGTCGTTGATCGAGGCGGGCGTGGATGTGGATTTCCCTCGGGTGTACCGGGCGTGGGCTCCGGCAGAGGCGCTGCAGCAGGCGGCGGGCCGCTGCAACCGTGACGGCCGGTTGGCGGAGGGGGGCACGGTCGTGGTGTTCCGGCCGGTGGACGGTGGGGTTCCGAAGGATTTGTCGTACAAGGCGGCTATGGATGCGAGCGCGGAGTTCTTCGGGCCGGATATGTCGGATCCGGATGATCTGGATGCCCTGGGCCTCTACTACGAGAAGCGCTGGGCGCTGCAGGGCATCGATGGGCGGTCGATGGGGGAGGGGATCCAGGAGCTGCGTCAGAGGTGGGATTTTCCCGCTGTTGCGGACGAGTTCCAGATGATTGACGACAGGTACGCCCAGTCGGTTGTCGTGATCCGTCCGGAGGAATCGGATGAGGAGCGGGACCTCATTGAGTCCGACATTGCTTCGCTGCGTGGTCGTTTCCCGTCGGGGCCAGGGCCGTTGCGTCGTCTGCAGCCGCACATGGCCACTTTGCCGAGGCACGAGGTTGCTGCTGCGCTGCGTGCGGGGCTGGCCGAGCCGGTGATTGGTGATCTTGTGGTGTGGCGGGGTTACTACGATCCGGTGCGCGGGTTGGACGCAGATGATCCTGAGGACCGGGGCGGCTACGTATTTTGAGTTTGTGGTGAAAGGCACGTTGTGCGTCGGTGCGTGCGACGATGGGTTGGAAGCTCGCTTGACGAGTTCTAGGCGACTGACTGTGTCTGTTGTTGGTCGAGGGTCGCAATATCTCGATCGTTTGGCTTATTGCTGCTGTCGAGGCGGTGGATGAAGGCTCCGCATTTCGTCCACCGCTTTCTACGTTGAGCTATGCACTTGAAACCGTTCTGTGCGGCATTGTCTGCAAGGTGCCTCTGCCGCACGCTGAGATGGTCCGAAAAGTTCTTGCCACACGATAGAGATGAAGGCGATTTAGTGAACGGTTCCTGGGCGACCAGTCTCCCCGTCCTTGGCGCAGCTGAGATGATCATCATTGTTGTGGTGCTGATCTACCATCTGGCACAGCATGTCCGAGCCGACATCAGGTTCTGCTTCGGCAGGTAGCACACCGGAGTCCTCGTGAGCAGCGAATTCTTCTGTTCCTGAGGCGCGCTGTCAGTGCCTCCACCTACAGTGCGGGATCACTAGGGGACAGGCAGTGACTGCTGTCCCGTTGGTTCCGTGTGCCATCGTCGGGCCTACCCAGAGGCAGGCCCGACGGGGTGGACTGTCAGGAATGGACGACGGATGAGAACGATGGTGCCGGCATCCAGCAGGGCGGGGCGTGGCAATGGGGGTTGGGCTTTCCCTGATTTGGTGGTGGAGGTCTGGGGTGATGCGGCGTGTTTTACGCGGCCGGAGCTGAAGGCTGAGCGGGTCAGTTATCAGGTGATGACGCCGTCTGCGGCCAGGGGGGTGCTAGAGGCGATTTTCTGGAAGCCCCAGTTCCGTTATGTGGTGCGGAGGATTGAGGTGTTGCGGCCGGTGAGCTGGGTGCGGGTGCGTCGTAACGAGGTGAAGTCGGTGATCAGCGCCCAGGAGGTGCGGAAACTTCAGTCCGACCGGTGTCACCGCTATGACGTCGAGATGGACCGGGACCAGCGCAGCACGCTTGCTCTGAGAGATGTCCGTTACCGGATCCATGCGCAGATCGTGGTGGCTCCCGAGGCTTTGGCCGGGTCGGCGAAGTATCCGCCTGCGTCGGAGGAGAAGTACCGCGAGCAGTTGCGGCGCAGGGTGGAGCGGGGTGCCTGCTTCTCGGAGCCGTTTCTCGGTTGCCGGGAGTTCGGTGCGTCTTTCGGTAAGCCGGATCCGCGGCAGCGGGTGGTGGAGTTCAGTGAGGAGCTTGGGGTGATGCTCCACTCGATCGTGTATGGGCCCAGGGGGGAGGGTTACCGGTGGTTCCGTGCTTCCGTCGTCGATGGGGTTCTGGAGGTGCCGGAGGAGCCGTTGCCGGATGAGGCGGTGGCTATGCCGCTGGCTGCGTGGCGGGCTGATGAGGCGGAGGGGTGAGCGGTGCTGTTACAGCGGTTGGCTGAGCACGGGGACCGGATCGCGGGGGAGCTTCCTGCTGATTTCTACCGTGAGAAGCAGATTCACTGGGTGCTGGATATTGCCGCGGACGGTCTGAGTGCGAAGCTCCTGAATCGGAAGGTGCCGGGGCGTCAGCGCGACCAGGTGCTGACCATGCCGGTGCCGTATGTACAGCGGTCGGGGACGAAGGTGCCTTCCTACCTGCTGGTCGATACTGCTGAGTTCGTGCTCGGGGTGCCGAAGGCTGCCAAGGACGGCAGTGTCTCGGAGAAGGACCGGGACGAGGCGTCGCGCCGGCACGGCGCGTACCGTGATCTCGCTCTGCGCTGGGCGTCGTCCGCAGGTGGTGAGCCCGCGGCTGAGGCGGCCAGGACGTTCTTCACTTCCGGGCCGGTGGCGCTCGACCTTCCGGAAGGGGTCGAGGCGAAGGACACGGTCGCCATCATGGTCGGTACCCGCTGGCTGCACCAGCTGGGTTCGGTGCAGCAGCTGTGGGCCGAGGAAGTGCGGGCCCGTAAAGGCGGTGCTGCGGAGCGTGCGGGGCTGTGCCTGGTGTGCGGTGAGTACCGCGCGCTGCTGGCGACGATTCCGGAGCCCGTGAAGAAGGGGGCGATCCCGACCGCAGGTGGCAGCAACGAAGGCCAGCTCGTCAGCATCAACACTGCGGCTCAGGGCCGCGAGGGTCTGACCCAGCTGGTGAACACCCCCGTATGCCACCGGTGCGGTGGCCGTGTCATGGCGGTCCTGAACCACCTTGTCGCCTCGGACCGTCACAGGCGCCGTTTCCGGGACGACGGAGTCCTTTTGTGGTGGACGAAGCAAACTGAGCCCGACTCCGCGCTCGCCATGTTCTTCAATGACCAGCCGGAAGCCGCCGACATCGAGCACCTCATCGATTCGATGAATACCGCTCCCGGTCCCGCTGCTGCGGGCCGCGCGGACACCGATGCCTTCTACAGCCTGTCCCTCGGTCTGAACAACGCCCGTCTCGTCGTCCGCGACTGGATTGATGTCCCCCTGCACACGGCGAAGACGAACCTGGCCGCCTGGTACGCCGACCACGGAGTCTGGGACGGATGGACCGGACGGACCCGCTACTTCCCGCTTTGGCAGCTGGCCCTTTCCTGCGGCCGCTGGCAGGGCGAGCGCTACACACCTGATAGCGCCCCCCAGGGCCTGGAGGCCGATCTGCTCCACAGCGCCCTGCACGGCACGCGTCCGCCTGCCCGAGCTCTCCCTCTCCTCCTGCAACGCGTCCACGCCGACCGGCGCGTCGATTCACCGCGGCTGGCGCTGCTGCGCCTGCTTCTCAACCGTTCCCCCGACCCTCAGGACCACCTGATGCCACAGCTCGACAAGGACAGCACCGATCCCGCCTACCTCTGCGGCCGGCTCTTCGCCGTTCTTGAGTCAGTACAGGACGAGGCGCTCCCGGACATCAACACCACCCTGCGGGACAAGTACTTCAGTGCCGCGGTCGCCGCGCCCAACGTCACCCTGCGCCGGCTGTTCGCCGACTCCGGGGCGCACTTCAAGCGGCTGCGCCGGGACAAGCGCGCTGCCCGGTACGCGCTGGAGGCACGACTCTTCGAGATCTACAGCAAGGTGAGCGACGACCTTCCCAGCTACCTCACCGACGTCCAGCAGGGCCGCTTCATCATTGGCTACTCCCACCAGCGTCACGAGGACATGGCACGGAGGCAGGCTGCGAAGGAACGCAAGCTCGCCGCGGTTCCTGCTCAGGCTGAGCCTGCCCAGGACACCACCTCGGCCTGAGCCGTACCCCGCAACACACGTACACCGTCACGAACTTGTTCAAGGAGAACGTTCCGTCATGACCGCTGCCCACCTGGACCCCGCCCGCAAGCACGACTTCGTCTTCCTCATCGAGGCCGTCGACTCCAATGCCAACGGCGATCCCGACAACGGCGGCCTGCCCCGCACCGACCCGGTCAGCGGCCACGGCCTGATCACCGACGTCGCGATCAAGCGGAAGATCCGCAACACCGTCGCTCTCATCAACTCCTACGAACCCCGCGAAGGCTACGAGATCTACGTCGAAGCCGGCACCGCACTCAACAGCCAGCACGAGCGCGCCTACACCGCCGGGTCCGCAAGCGACCAGAAATCCGCGCAGGAATGGATGTGCCGCAACTTCTTCGACGTACGCATGTTCGGTGCCGTCATGACGACGGGCAAACGCGACAAGCAGGCCGGCCGCGTCCAAGGCCCCGTCCAGATCGGGTTCTCCCGCTCCATCGACCGCATCACCCCCCTCGACATCGGAATCACCCGCGTCACCCCCACCAAGGAAGAAGACCTCAAGGCGTGGAACGAACGAGCAGAGGGCCAAGACGCCGAAAACAAGGGTAAAGAGACCGAGATGGGCTCCAAGCACGTCGTGCCCTACGCCCTCTACCGCGGCACCGGCCACTTCAGCGCACCGCTCGCCCGCCGCACCGGCGTCACCTCCGACGACCTCGCCCTCTTCTGGCGCGCCTTCGAAGTCATGCTGGAACACGACCGCGCCGCCGCACGCGCCAACCTTGCCCTGCGAGGCCTGTACGTCTTCACCCACGACGACGCCTTCGGCCGAGCACCCTCCCACGAACTGTTCGAACGGATCACCGTCAAATCCCGAGACGACGTCAACGCACGCAGCTTCTCCGACTACGGCACCGTCGAGGTACGTGACGCCAACCTCCCCGCCGGCGTCACCCTCACCACCCTCATCCCGCGCCCCGTCTGATGACCACATCTCTTCCCGCCCAGGGCGGAGAGGGAGACCTCCTGCAGGTCACGCTCTCCGCCCTGGAGCACTACGCCTACTGCCCCCGCCAGTGTGGCCTCATCCTTCTGGAAGACGCCTTCACCGACGACGCAGCCACCATCCGCGGGACCCACCTCCACCAGCGTGTCGACACCCCCGGAAACAAGGGACGCCGAACCGTACGCACCCTGCACGCCCTGCCCGTCTGGCACGACGGCTACGGCCTCACCGGAATCTGCGACACCGTAGAACTGCACAACGACGGCCGCATCCTCCCTGTCGAACACAAATCGGGACGCTACATCCCCGGCGGGCCAGCCGACATCCAAGCAGCCGCACAAGCCCTCTGCCTCGAAGCAATGTTCCAGCGACCCGTACCTGAAGCCGCGGTGTTCTCGGCAACCGACCGCCGGCGCCACCTCATCACCATCGACGACGCCCTGCGGGACCGTGTGCTCAAGACCACCCAAGCCGTACGGGCTCTCCTCGAAACCAGCCACCTGCCCGGCCCCGCAGCCGACAACCGATGCCGCCGTTGCTCCATGGCCACCGACTGCATGCCGAAACTGCTCGCCGGAACGCGCCGCTACCGCCAAGCCCTCGCCACTCTCTACTTACCCACCGACCCACAGGACACCGACGAGTGACCACCGAGCTGCTGAACACCCTGTACGTGCAAACACAGGGAGCCGACCTCCGCCTTGACCAGGACAGCCTGCGCGTCCACCTTCCCGACACTCCCGGACGCCAGATCCTCCCACTGCGCCGCATCGACGCCATCGTCCTCTACGGCCACATCAACCTCTCCACCGAACTGATCAGCCGCTGCGCCCAAGACCGAAGATCCGTAACCTGGATGACGAGGGGAGGGCGCTATCTCGCCCGCCTCGACGGCGCCGTCCACGGAAACGTCCTCCTCCGACACGCCCAGCACCAGATGCACGAGGACACCGAGGGCCGCCTTGCCATCGCCCGCACCATCACCGCAGGCAAGATCCGCAACAGCCGCTGGATTCTTCTCAGAGCCGCCCGGGACGCCGCCCCCACAGCAAAGTCCCGCATACGCGATGCAGCCGACACTCTCGCCGCAAGCCTCGCCGCAACCAGTACCTGCACATCCCTTGACGGCCTCATGGGCACCGAAGGAAACGCCGCCCGCACGCACTTCGCCGCCCTCGCTGACACCATCCGCCCTACCGAAGGCATCCCTACCTTCACCCACCGTAACCGTCGACCACCCACCGACCCGATAAACGCTCTGCTCTCCTACACCTACGGACTGCTGCGCGGACTCGTCCACGGAGCCGCCGAACAAGTCGGCCTCGACCCATACATCGGCTTCCTCCACGGGATCCGCCCCGGCAAACCAGCACTCGCACTCGACCTCATGGAGGAGTTCCGTCCCGTCCTCGCAGACCGCTTCGTCCTCACCCTCCTCAACCGCCGCCAACTCCGGCCCGCCCACTTCGAGACCACTCCCGGCGGAGCCGTCCGCCTCACCGACGAAGGCCGCAAGATCGTCATCACCGCCTGGCAAGACTGGAAGGCCCAGGTCTGGGAACATTCCCTCGCAGGAAGGAATGTCCCTGCAGGCCTACTGCCAGTGGTCCAGGCCCGCATCCTCGCGCGCCATCTCCGGGGCGAACTTCCCGCATACCTCCCCTGGACGGCTGCCTGATGGAACTACTCGTCACCTACGACGTCGACACCACCACGCCCGAAGGCCGACGCAGACTCCGCCGGGTAGCCAAGCTCTGCGAAGGCCACGGCATACGTGTGCAGAAATCTGTGTTCGAAGTCGTCACCAACGACAAAACGCTCCTGACATTCATGTACGACCTCGAAGACCTGATCGACGTCAACACCGACAGCATCCGTATTTACCGCCTGCCCCACGCGGGTACGGAAGACGTCCACACGCTTGGCATCGCCGCTACTCACCCCCACCGAGCAGACCTCATCCTGTAGGGAGAAGACGGCTTCGGAACCCCAAGCAAGCACGCGGCACGCGGATCACACCCAAGGAATATGTACCCATTGAGTGGTTCTATCCTTCGCGGTTGGGTTGGAGGGACGCTCCCTCTAGCATGTTTCCGCTGGTCAATTACCGTGGCGGTCGCCCTTCGGGGCGACCGAGGGTCGCAACGTCGGGCACCTCGCACGGCACGACGTCGTACTTGGCGGTGGCGGTCGCCCTTCGGGGCGACCGAGGGTCGCAACGCGGACAGGTGATCGACGACCGGCCGCCCCGCACCGGTGTGGCGGTCGCCCTTCGGGGCGACCGAGGGTCGCAACAGGCAGGCCGCGATGCTCCTCGGCGGCGGGATCCTGGTGGCGGTCGCCCTTCGGGGCGACCGAGGGTCGCAACTCGGTGAGCCACCACAGCAGTTCGGTCTGGCCCGTGGTGGTGGCGGTCGCCCTTCGGGGCGACCGAGGGTCGCAAATGTCTGGGTTGGCGGGCGTGTATGGGTTGCTGAGCTGTGGCGGTCGCCCTTCGGGGCGACCGAGGGTCGCAACCTCCAGCGGTCAGCGGATCCGGACTGTCCGGCTCCCCGTGGCGGTCGCCCTTCGGGGCGACCGAGGGTCGCAACTCGTGGCTCTGTGCCATTGCCTCTCCCGGGTGGCGGTCGCCCTTCGGGGCGACCGAGGGTCGCAACGGCGGGGAGGATGGTGCCGCGTCGGGCGCGGTCGAGTGGCGGTCGCCCTTCGGGGCGACCGAGGGTCGCAACCCCGTCGGTGTGGACGGGCTTATCGTCGCCCTGCTGGTGGCGGTCGCCCTTCGGGGCGACCGAGGGTCGCAACTCGGCACCGGCCGCCAGCGCCACGGCGGGCAGTCCGGTGGCGGTCGCCCTTCGGGGCGACCGAGGGTCGCAACCAGATCATGTCGAGCAGGTCCACGAGGCCTCCGAGGTGGCGGTCGCCCTTCGGGGCGACCGAGGGTCGCAACTCGGACTCGGCGCGGCGCAGCTCGGTCCATTCGGTGGTGGCGGTCGCCCTTCGGGGCGACCGAGGGTCGCAACAGTGAACAGTCGAGCAACGTCAACGCTGCGGACCGACCACCAGTTCATTTACGACCACATCGCCCAGCACTCGGCTCAGCGCCTGTTCACTCGGTCGTTCGTCGCGACCGTGCAGCGCCTCGCGAGCCTCGGGCACCTGGACCTCGGCTACACCCTCGTGGGGGCAAGTGTGAGCGGCAGCGAGACGTACGGTGTCGACTGGCCCGGGTCGCGCTGGAGGCGGCGCGCAAGAACGGCGGCGGCCAGAAGACGAAATCGAAGCCGCAGGTCATCCGATGCGGCGGGACGGGCCGCGTCGATGGCCTCGGGGCCGCGGTCGGCGCGCTGGTCACCGAACGAGCATGGGAGCTCCCGGCTGTCGGCGCGGCGGTGCGGGAGCGGTGGGCGGTCATCGCCCTCTGAGTGGGACCAGGTTCGGGCCCGGCAGGCCGCCGTGGCGCAGGCCTGCGTCGAAGCTCCGGCCGTGCAGTCCGCCACCGTTCCGGTCGTCGACGACGTCGTTGACCAGGTGCAGGGGTTAGTTCTTGAGGACCTGTCCGCGAGCAGGTGCTGGATTGGTGTGCCTGCGGTGCCTGCGACTACTCCAGCGACCGCAGGTGCGCCGTACACAGTTTCACTCGCTTGAAGAAGGCGCCTGCGTCGGTGGCCAGTTCGGCCAGCCGTTCCTGGTGAATCTGCCGGGCGTTGATGCTCATCTCGTGCGGGCATCCGTCGTACTGGTAGGTGCCCGCTTGTGGCGGGTGTAGTCGTTCGGGCGGTTGAGGGCAGGTCACTGGTCTGCCTGTATCGGGGTATGGGGTTGCTGTGGCTCCATCAGGTTCACCGTGAGAGCGGACACGCAAGGGCTCTGTCGCGATTTTCGTGAAACCTGAGATGTCGATCTGGGCGGCCCGTGATCATTCCAGGTGTCTGTTGATGATCTGTTCGCCGTCCTCTTCCCGCACTTCGCCCTCTTGCATGTCGAGTTGATCCGGGCGACGGGCCGTACCGTCCGGATCCAGGCGCGAGGACGGGAGTCGTCGGCAGTCTGTCCCGGCTGCGGCACAGTGTCGGAGCGGGTGCACAGCGGCTACGAACGGAAGATGTCCGACACTGCGATATCGAACCAGCAGACCGTCCTTCACCTGCGGGTTCGCCGGTTCTTCTGCGGCAGCTCGGACTGCTCGAAGAAGACGTTCGCCGAGCAGATCCCGGGACTGACCTTCCGGCACGGTCGGTGCACCACACTGTTGCGCACCATCCGGGAGGTCATCGCCCTGGCTCTCGGAGGCCGGGCCGGAGCCCGCCTCACCGAGCTCCAGGCGATCGGCGTCGGCAAGGACGCGATGTTGCGGCTCATCCGCGACTTACCCGACCCGGAGGTCGGCCCGGTACGGGTCCTGGGCGTCGACGACTTCGCACTCAAGCGCGGTCATCACTACGGCACTGTTCTGATCGACATGGAAAAGCGCAGGCCGGTGGGCCTGCTGCCCGAGCGTTCCGCCGACGCGCTCGCCAACTGGCTCACCTGCCACCCAGGCATCGAGGTCATCTGCCGTGACCGGGCCCGCTACTACGCCGAAGGGGCTGACCGGGGCGCCGCCGATGCGGTCCAGGTCGCTGATCGCTTTCATTTGTGGCAGAACCTGGGCGAAGCCGCCGAGCGGCTCGTCGCCCGGCTCCGGCCCCAATGGGTCCCGCCCCCGCAGGAGAAACCTGAAGTCACCGTGCCAGAGAAGCCCGAGGGACTGCGGGCCCAGCGTATCCGCGAACGTCACGCCGCAGTCCACGCGCTGATGGACAGGGGGATGGGCATCGGCGGCATCGTCGCCGAGCTCCGTCTCGACCCGAAGACCGTCCGCAAGAACATGCGCGCGGCCACCGCCGACGAGCTGATCGGTGCCAGTCCCACCGGCCGGCAGAGCAGCCTCGACGGCCATGCCGCCTACCTCACCGCCCGCTGGGCCGAGGGCTGCACCAGCACCAGCCGCCTCCACCGCGAACTCGCCGACCGCGGACTGACCGTCAGCGAACGGACCGTCCGCCGCTTCCTCCTACGGCTTCAGGAGAACACCAAACCCACCACCCACCCGCCCATTCCGAAGGTCCGCGAGGTGACCAAGCTGATCCTCACCCACCCCGACAACCGGTCCGAAGCCGACCGCGTCGTCCTCAAGGAACTCCGCGACCGCAGCGGCGACTTGGACACCGCCTGCCAGCTCGTCGCACGCTTCGCCGAGATCCTCGTCCACCGCCAGGGCCAGGACAAACTCAAGCAGTGGACCCACGACGCCGAACAGAGCCAGCACCCTGAGCTGCGAGGGTTCGCCTCCGGACTCCGCAAGGACTGGGACGCGGTCATGGCCGGCCTCACCCTGCGCTGGAACTCCGGCGCCGTCGAAGGCCACGTCAACCGCATCAAGATGCTGAAACGGCAGATGTTCGGCCGCGCGAAGCACGACCTCCTCAGGAAACGCGTACTCCTCGCCCGCTGAAGATCAACAGGGTGGGATCACGGAAGTCGCGACAGAGCCACGCGGCCGTGTCCGTGGACACACGAAGACCGTGATCCGGGGCCGGTCCTTGCTGATCGTGGTCGTCATCCTGGAGGGCTCGCAACTGGACATCGCGGCGTCGGACGCCGACCGGGCCGCGGGTCGTCATCAGCCCTGGAGGGCTCGCAACGTCCCTGCTCGCCGAGGATCTCCCGGGCCACCGCGGTCGTCATCAGCCCTGGAGGGCTCGCAACCCGACCCAACCGAGCTGGCCGCCACCGACCGCAAGCTGCCGAATGGTCTCGTTCTTGCCCAGCGGCTGCGGTCCAGGCGGTACCGTCGCAAGCGGAGGATGACACACACACTCAAATGATCAGTTACAGCACATCCTTCCCAGCCTGAGTCAGGTCCTGGCCGCGCTGGCCCTGTTCCTCCCGTGGGGGCTCGGGACGCGGGGACCGACCGTCACACCGCCGGTACCCGTACGGTCCGGGCGGAGAGGAGGCCGACGGCGGGGGTGAGACGGGGGTCAGGCCGCCGGTGGCTGGCTGGAGGGCGCGGCCTGGTCGGCGGGCTGGTCCAGTTGCTGTTGGCGGCACCGCTGTTCGTTGCGGTGGTCCTCAACGCGCTGGGTGAACAGCTTCAGCGCGGGCAGGCACGCCCCGGACACTGATGGGCAGGTCACGGTCGACCTCTGGAAGTGACGTAGGCGCAGGTGAGAGCGTGGTCCCATGAGCATGATTGATGACGTCATCGCCCTGGCCGCCACCCACGGCCCGCGCCTGTCCGCGCGGGACGCCACCGTGAACGAGGCGGGCCTGGACTACCGCGTCGTCATGGCTTCCGACACGACTGACCAGAGGTGGGTGCTGCGCGTACCGCGCCGCGCCGACGTCTCCGAGGGGTGTTGTCACGTTGGTGAGGTGTTGATCGATCGAGGCGCGTCAGGGCGTGGAGGGGTCGGGGCGCGGGGCGTAGGCCTGCCCAAACTTGGCGCACCAGCGGCGGACCGTCTCGTAGGAGACGATCACGCCGCGCTGCAGCATCAGCTCCTCCACCTCACGGAACGACAGCGGGAAACGGAAGTACAGCCACACACAGTGCGCGATGATCTCCACCGGGTACCGGTGCCCCTTGTACGACGGCGACACGTCCCCCACGGACAACCCTCTCCAGCATGATCAACCTGAAGATCATCCCACTCAGCCAGCCAACGTGACAGCGCCTCCAGGAGCAATCGGCCTGCTCATCGTGGCCCGTTTCCCGAGATGCTCGGCGGCCTACGGCTGCTGCGTGATCCGGACAGGCAGGAGTGATCACCTGCACGCGGTGCCGATCAGCACGAACCTGCGATCCACTCCTGGTTCCCGCTGTCGGCCGAGGGCAGGCCTACGGGCCTGCTGGTGCTGCTGGTGACGGCGATGGGAAGCCGGCCGGCGTCGGCACAGCCCTTCGCCCGGCTGTTTCGGCGTGGCTCGGGCGTCGTGCAGCAAGGTGGCCCCGGGACCGGTGGCCGTGTATGGCCTCCTCGCGCCAGGCTGCGAAGGCGGGGTCGCACAGCCGGTCACGGAACCGGCCGATTCCGATCCAGCGCAGTAAGGCCCCGGCCCGGTCCAGACGGAAGTACGTCTCGCCAGGCCCGGTGGTGCCGGCTTCCGGCTCGCCGGGCGGTTCGGGCGACCATCCCAGGGCGGTGACGGTGTCCATGGAGCGAAGGTTCCCGAGGACGCCCAGCATGCTACGGGTCTGCCTGGTCAGGTCGAGGTGCTCCACCTGCACCGGCCCGGTGTCGTCCGTCGCGTTCAGGAACGTGGTGAGATCCCCGCCGGTCTGTCCGGCACGTCCCAGGACGATCTTCTCCTGCATCAGGATCCTGCCGGTGCCATGCAGGCGGATCCGGGTGTCGCGGTGGGTGGCGATCCCGTCCGAGACCACGAAGGGCTTGCCCGCCCAGGTAAGGACCGCCTCGTCGCCCACGGTGGCGTCAATCGCCCACGATGCCGGTGCGTCGCCCTCGTACGCGACCGTGCCGGTCGTCTCCACGACGTCGAGCCAGGCACCGGGAGCGACATCCACCTCGATACGGACATCGTCGCCGGACAGGAGCAGCGCCTGGGTGGCGAGCAGGCCCACCCGGGCGCCGTAGGCGTCCTGCTCCATGATCCGCGCCGTCAGATGCCCGGTCGTGCGGTGGACGCGGCTGCGACTCCCCGCGCGGACGACGCTCAGGCGGGTCGGTCCGGTCACGCGCTCTGCCCTGCATGCGCCGGATCCTGGCCGTGCGCGTGGGTGTGCAGATGGGGTTCCTCGCAGTCCTGGCCGGCGTGGAAGTGCGGGGCCATGGGGCCCGGGTCGACCGGGGTGTGCTTGCCGGCGCGGTAGTGCGCGAGGGTGTCGCGAACCCAGCCGGTCAGCATCCGAATGGACGCCTCGTCGTGCCGGGACAGCGCGACCACCGGAGCACCCTGCCGTACGTTGCGCCCTTCGCGCGTCATGCGCTCGACGTCCACGCCCACGTGCACGCCCAGGTCGGTCTTGTTGATCACGAGCAGGTCGGCGCGGGCGATGCCGGGACCGCCCTTGCGGACGACGTCACCGCCGCCGGCGACGTCCAGGATGAACACCTGGGCGTCCACCAGAGCGGGTGAGAAGGTGGCGGTGAGGTTGTCGCCGCCGGACTCGATGATGACAAGATCCAGTGGCCCGAAGTCGGCCTCCAGGTCCTCGGCCGCCAGCAGATTGGCCGTCACGTCGTCACGGATGGCGGTGTGGGGGCATGCGCCCGTCTCCACTGGGCGGATTCGTTCGGGGTCCAGCACTCCGGCGCTCCTGAGAAAGCGCGCGTCCTCGTCGGTGTAGATGTCGTTCGTGATGACGCCCAGGCGCAGTTCGCCGGACAGCGCCCGGCACAACGTCGCGATGAGCGAACTCTTCCCGGTGCCGACGGGGCCGGCTACGCCCAGGCGCATGGCACGGGCGGGGGCGGTGGCGTTCTCAGGCACTGAAGAGCCTCTCTGTGGTGGTGTCGTGGGTCTCGGCCCAGCGCTCGATCAGGGGAGCGCCGTGGGCGGGAATCTGTTCCGGGAGGCGCAGAAGGGCGACCTCGTCGGCCATCTTTTCGATGTCCGGGAGGAGTTCACTCACCCACGCCGCGATGGTCAGCGGGTCCTGCGGTTCGAGCTTGAGCAGGGCCGCGGTCACCGTCTGGGCGTCGTCGTACCCGACGAGACGGGCCACGTCGGCCGGGTCCATTCCGGCGCGGTGCGCGAGCAGGCCGAGAACGACGGGACGCGACCAAGTGCGTGCGCGGGCATCGACAGGGCCGGGCCAGAGCCCTTGCAGGACCCGTAGGTACCCGCGGCCCAGCCGCCGCCCATTCGCCCGCAGCGCCGGACTGGGGGTCCGGGCGGCCCAGGCGGCCTCAACCTCCACGAGGTCACCGGCGTTCGCCGCGACCGCACGCGCGACGACGGCGGTGCCCGCCTCCACCAGGGTGACGGTGCGAAGACGCGAGCGCAGGTACGCGGGCACCTCGGCGGGTGCGATACCAGCCCGCAACGCCGGCTCCAGACCGGCGGACTGTGTATGCCCCCCGGACGGGAGCCGGGCATCGCCCAGCAGGGCGAGCAGGAGCGGAGAGGTGCTCACCGGGGCCTCAGAACAGCAGGTATCGCTGGGTGAGCGGCAGGCTCTTCGGCGGTTTCGGCTGGTCGAGGTACCAGAAACCGTTTCGGCTCTTGTGCCTGGTGAGGCTGTGTCCTTCCGACGGGTCGACTCCCGGGATTTCCACCGCGATCTTGAACGTGGCCGGGTCGATGTCGATGCCGAACAGCCCGTCGTTGAAGACCATGTCCGCCTTCTCGACGTCCTTGACGGGCTTTGCGCCCTTCAGCTCACGCCGCAGGCCGAGAGTGTCCTTCAACGAGTCCTTGAACACACCCTTGCCTCTCACCGTGCTGTACGGGTCGGTGCCGGAGGGCGGGTTGAGCACCTTCTCGGAGACGAACGAGTAGGACAGCCGGCAGGCGATCGCGGCAGCCATCGCGGGCCGCAGGAAGGTCGGCTGCGGGGTCGACACCGAACCGTTGGGGTCCCCCAGGTTGCCGATCACCATGGCACCGGCCTTGATGACCATCTCGGGCCGTACGGCGAAGAACCGCGGGTCCCACAGCACGAGGTCTGCGAGTTTGCCCTCCTTCACGGAACCGACGTAATCGTCGATGCCGTGGGCGACGGCGGGGTTGATGGTGTACTTCGCCACGTAGCGCAGCGCACGGGCGTTGTCGCCCTGCCCCTGACCGGAACCGTAGAAGAAGTTCGCGTCCTTGAAGGTCGTGTGGCTCCACTCCTTCATGACGTGGGCGACCTGCCAGGTGCGGGTCACGACCTCGCCGATACGGCCCATGGCCTGGGCGTCGGAGGAGGTGATGGACATCGCACCCATGTCGTGCAGCACGTCCTCGGCGAACATGGTCGTGGAACGGATCCGGGAGTCGGCGAACGCCTGGTCGTTCTTGTTCCTGAGATCGAGGTGGTGGGCGGAGGCCAGCATGTCGATGTGCTCGGCCACCGTGTTCGCGGTGTACGGGAGCGTCGGGTTCGTGGAGGCGGGCAGGACGTTCCGCTCGGCAGCCACCTTCAGGATGTCGGGGGCGTGCCCACCGCCGGCGCCCTCGGCGTGGAAGACGTGGACTCCGCGCCCGTCGATGGCGTCGAGGGTGGTCTCGACGAAGCCTGCCTCGTTGAGGGAGTCGGCGTGCAGGGTGACTTGCAGCCCCCATTCCTCCCCGGCCTTCAGTGCGGTGTCCAGCGCTGCCGGAGTGGCTCCCCAGTCTTCGTGGATCTTGTAACCGCCGGCGCCTGCGAGTGCCTGTTCGTCCAGGCCGTCCTTGCTGACGGTGTTGCCCTTGCCCAGCAGCATCACGTTGACCGGCAGGTCGTCGAAGCTGCGGTGCAGGTTCACCAGGTGCTGCGGGCCGGGCGTCACGGTGGTCGCCTTGGATCCCTCGGAAGGTCCCACGCCGCCGCCGATCAGCGTGGTGGTCCCGGTGGACAGCGCTTCCATGACGGCCGAGGGGGAGATGTAGTGCACGTGGGTGTCGACGGCGCCTGCGGTGAGGATCTTGCCCTCGCCGGAGATCACGTCTGTGGAAGGGCCGATCTCCAGGCCCGGGGTGACCCTGTCCATGACGTCGCTGTTGCCGGCCTTGCCGACCGCGACGATCTTTCCGCCCTTGATCCCGACGTCGGCACGCACGATGGAGTTGCCGTTTCCCCGTTCCAGAGCGGGGGCGGCGTCCAGAATGATCACGTTGGTGATCACGGTGTCGGGGGCGTCCTGCGCACTGGTGGTCGTCCCTTGCAGCATCGACTCGCGGATGGTCTTGCCGCCGCCGAAGATCGCCTCGTCCCCACCGAACGTCAGGTCTTCGGTGACCTCGATCCAGAGGTTGGTGTCGCCCAGGCGGACCTGGTCGCCCACGGTCGGGCCGTAGGACTTCGCGTACTGTTCGCGGGTGATGTTCGCCATTGCATTCCTCCAGCTGGGTGTACGAGGGCCCTGTCAGTCGAGAGCGACGTCGTCAGCCAGCTTGTCCTTGCGCAGGCCCGGCACATGCCGCCTCCCACCGATGGGCACGACCTCGATCGCCTCGCTGGGCGCGTTCTCGGGGCTGAACCGCATGGAGTCCCCGGGAGCGATGTCGAGACGGTGTCCCCATGGGGCCTGCCCCGGCGTCTTCGACCGGTCGTACGCCAGCTCGCGTGCTGCGGAGATCTGCTCGGACCGCAGGCGCTGAGGGTCGGTCAGAAGGGCCTCGGCCTCGGTGGCGGTGTCCAGGTCGGTGAAGAACAGCAGGTCCTCGTTGACGTCGGCCAGATGGAAGTGCGAGCCGATCTGGATGTCGCGGTCACCGATGTTGACCACGTAGACAACGGCCTTGTCGCTCTGCGCGTTGAGCACATGCACCGCGGCCGGATCCCTGACCCACACCCCTCCCACCTTGTACCGGGAGAAGTCATGGGACCGGCCCGGGTCCAGGGACGAGGGCGGTACGGGTTCCGGCTCCTGACAGTGATGGGCCGAGTAGCAGGGGCACGTACCCGGACACGTGACCGGCGTGGTCAGCGGAGGCTTCGGGGCCAGCGGCTGGAAGTAGGGCATGGAACTCGACCTCAGCGGATGGGAGCGGGCAGCGGGGCGGCCTTCGGCGCGCGGATCGGGTCGTAGAGGGTGACGAGCTTGCGCCCGTCGGGGAAGGTCGCCTCGACCTGGAGGATGTCGAGCATCTCGGGCACGCCCTCCATGACGTCGTCGGTTGTCAGGACGCTCTCGCCCCGGCCCTGGGTGTCACCCTTCCGCTGCTCCAGGGGAACGTCGGCATCGCTCATCATCTGGTCGACGGTGTAGTTGCCCGCCCGTGCTTCCTCGATGACCCAACAACTGATGTAGGCCACCGCCTCGGGGTAGTTGAGCTTGATGCCGCGTTCCTTGCGATAGCTGGCCAGCATCCCGGCCACGCTCAGCAGCAGCTTCTCCTGCTCTGAGGGAATCAGGTGCATCCGTGCTCCTCTGCGGTGGTGAGAGTGCCCCGGCCCCGAAGGGGACAGCGGCACCATGCGGCCCCGGCCCACGCCCGGCCGACCGGGCCCATCCACCAGGCTCGGCAGGTACGTCCGGTCGGCAAATCCACGCAAACAGGCGCCGCTCCTACGACAGGCACCCTGCGGCGCTGAGACTGCCACGTCCCCGGCAGTCGCCACCTGGACGAGCAGGTGCATCTGTGCGTGTTGACTACGCCTGTGGTTTCCCGGATTCAGGGACGAACATGAGTCGGCAGCGCGATGCGGCTCCACCGGTTCATCAGCCGAACCATCCCGCGCCGCAGACGATCATCACGCCACAAGCCGGCACGCTGCCGCATAACCGCACAGTCACCCCCGAACGGATGCCGACGCGATCATTTGACCGAATCTGTCGCCCATCGCAACAGGAATCGCGCCGACGAATGCTGTCACGCAGCCGATGTCATACGAGATCCGAGGCTCACAAGCTCAAAAGCAACCCACATCACACAGTCAGTCAGACTCCTAACAGGTCTGTTCGCGTCACGCACCGGCCGGCCCGCCGAGGCTTGAACACCGGCCCGAAACTCGACCCCCGCCACGCCCCGACGCGCCGTTCGGCCTACGAGATGTCCGGTGAGGAACTACCCGTCTTCCGCGCCGCCCTCGCCCACTACGACGCCACCACATCCCGGCCCCCTTGGGACGAGGAGGCGCCGTCCGCGTTCGCCGTGCATCCAAGCTGGGCGGCGCCCGCGGACCAGCACGAGCGCGCGACGCAGGGCGAGGTCGCCGTCTTCGTCGTGGTGGGTGAGGCCTGTTCGGGCGTGGTCTTGAAAGCGGGTCCATGGACAACGACCTCGGGAGGCACTCACAGCGCCCGGATCTCGATGTCGACGAGAACAGGAGGCACCCGCTGGCACTCGGCAACGGCGGGACGACGGCTGCCACCTGCGCCCGTAGCCAGCGTTTTTATCCCGGGCCCCGGCCGAGCGGCACACGGCGTCCTGCCCGTCGGCACCGAGCTGCTGTCCGAAGCCATCCACGTTCGACGCGGGCAGCGCCTCCCGAACTGCCCGAGAAACGCTACTCTTCGTCACCGACAGAGCCACACGTCGATCTCGGCATGTCAGCCAGCTGCCACACCCCATCCAGGATCTCCCTGTCGGCCGTGCAGGGGTTGGCTCATACGGTCGCATCGCATCGAGGTAGTTGTCATGGGCTCGCAGGGTACGTCCGGCCCGGCGCAGGCGTCTGCTGGAAGTGCGGTTACCAGGAGCGGAGCTCGGTGGTCAGTTCCTCCCACCACTGATGTTGGTGTTCGTCTTCGGGATCGGGGCAGGGACCGAGGGCGAGGACCTGGTCGTCGACGTGGTAGGTGAGGCGGTAGAGCAGGACGCGGGTCGCGCACTCGAGCCAGCGTTCGGTGTCTCGTGCTGGTGGGGCCGGTCCGAGGACGGTGGCAAACCACGCGGGCAGGAGCAGGCGGTTGCTGACGGCGTCGGCCAGAGTGCTGCGTAGCGCCAGGGTCAGCCATTGCTCCGCGCGCTGGCCGGCGGCGATGGCCGGCTGTTTGTCGGCGGTGGCCGCCCGGTCCGCGGCGAGGGCCGCGGTGGACGTGCGGGCCTCGGAAGCCTGCCGGGCAAGGCCCTGGTGCTCGGTCGCCTCGCGCGCGATGACGGAGCGTAGCTTGGTGGCGGCCTTGGCATGGGGCTGGGTGTTGTAGGGGGTGCCGAGCAGCGTGCCGACCAGGGCGACGGCTTCCTCCCGGGTCGCCCGGTGCCGGGCCTGGGCGTCGTGGAAGCGTTGCACCCGGTTCTGGTGGTGGGCGCGGAGGGTGCTGGTGAGGAGGACGTCGGCGGCGTCCCACCCGGCCTCCATCGTGGCGGCCAGGGCGCGCTGGTCCTTGGTGAAGGTGTCCAGGTCCGCGGGAGGGACGTTCCCGACAGCCATGATCTGGCCTTCCAGCAGCCTCACGTGCTGGGTGAGCCTCTTCACCGTCCGCTCCGCGGTGTCGATGCGGTCATCGAGATCGTCGACCCGGCCGTCGACTTCCTCGGTCGTGGTCTCCAGGCCGGAGATGTCGTCGCGAAGGCTGTCGGGGACCCATCTTGCTACTGAGATTGAACTCGCGATGTCGGCCAGATCGACAGCTGGAACAAGTTCAGTAGTCCTCGTGGCCGAAGCCCTGGAGTACCGGGTCGAGTTCGGCCGCCGCGCCGCACCAGGTGCACAGCCTGACTCCCGGCCGTTCCGCAGTGTTCAGCGCCCGGTCCAGGGACAGCACGGGCGCCCCGGGCGGGGCCTCCTCGCAGTCGACCGCATGCACCACCGCCTGGCCGGGCCCGCGGCGGCCGCCGAGTTTCTGCAGCACCCAGCCCGACGGCCGCCGGTTGTCGAGCAGCTCGTCCACCACCGACGGCCACACCAGCCGCTCAGTCGGCACCTGCCCGTACTCCACACCCTCCACCGGCCGCACATGATCCCGGGGGTCGAGCCACATCCGGTACTCCGCCGGCTCGACACCGCCCTCGACATTCCGGTAGACCGGCACCGACACCAGATACACCCAGCCGTCCTCAAGCTGCCGCCGCGCCCAGAGACTGCCCGTGATCTCCTCGCCGTTGGGCAGCAGGACCCGTACCGGGAGCGGGGCGGCTTCGGCGGGCTGATCGGACGATACGGACACAGCCCCACGGTAGACCGCACGGCCCGCACACCGGGCAGGGCCGCGGCGAGGCCGCTGTACCGCGATAGGCGGGCCGCGAAGGTGGCGGCGGGCTCGTTCGTAGTGGCGCCTCCCCGGATCAAGAATCGAACACGCATATCATTCGGGTATGGCTGAGACACCTTTCCCCGACGATCTTCGTGCCGCGCAGGTCCGCCTGCACGAGGCCACCGCGGAGCTCGCCGCGCTCGGGCGCGCCCTGCCCTGGTCGGTGGAGCCGCACGACGGCTGGCCGGGAAAGGAGCACTCCCACACCGGTGAGGTCACGGGCGGCCGGCCGCCGTCGCCCGGCTGGACGGACGAGGAGAAGGCGACCGTCGACCGGCTCCGCCAGGAGTGCCTGGCCCTGTCCGAGGCCGTCAACACCCACCCGTACTGGGGTTCGTTCACCGGCGGGGACCTGGTGAAGCGGCGGATGGAACTGAAGTCGACCACCCAGCCCGAGGCCGTTGCGGCGGCCGACGTCACGCTCGGAGCCTGAACCGGAAGAACCTGCGTGAGCACAGGAACGGGCTGCACATCAGAACGTCGACACACGTCCCTGATCAAGCAGGGGGATTCACCGGTTCGAGTAATCGCCTGCCGGAGCCTGCGCAGGTCGGGCAGGGTCACCGCGTAAGTACTTCGGCCCGGGACGCGGCGCTTCGGGCGGGCCACACCGGGACGATGGAGGAGAGGGGAACGTCATGTGGGAGTCCGAGGAGTTCGGTGCCGAGCACGAGGGCCGCCCCGGCGCCCTCCTGGCCGACGGCACCGAACCGGGCCCGGTCTACTTCGACACCGGGAGCGGGCCGACGATGCACCAGAGCACCGACTGGTGGATCTACGACGGCACCCTCGGCGCCCCGCTCGCCACCCACCTGCGCGGCGCCTGCTCCTGCGGCTGGCGCGGCACCAACCACTACCCCCTCGCCTGGGAAACGGTCGACCGACGACGCCCCTACCTCACCGACACCACCGGCCCCGAACACGACTGGAACACCCACATCACCGACGTACAGGACCGCGCGGTCCCCGTACCTACGGAGCTGCTCGCACTCCTCGACCAGGCCGAGAAACACCTCACCACCCTCGCCACCGAGAACCCCCTGGCCGCCCTCCGCGCCGTCGCCGCCCTGGAACGCCTCACCCGGCAGACCGCCAGTGAAGCAGCATTCAACCTCGACGCCCCCGACGGCCCCTCCTGGGACACCATCGGCCAGGCACTCGGCACCAGCGAAGAAACCGCCCGCTCCTGCCTCACCCGCTACGCCCTCGGCCGCTGACCCGCGAGGCCCGTGCCGGCCTCGGACCGCTGGTTGCCGGGCGCACGATCATTTGCGGCCCGCGGATCCCCGCGCCCGTCCCTGGCAGGCCGACGCCGAGGACAGGCCGACTCGGCGGTGTCCGGCGGGCCGGTCCTGCTGGAGGTGCCGACGCAGCCCCGGCCGGCCCGACAGGGGTGATCAGGCCCGGAGCGGGGAAAGGGCCCAGAAGTACGACACCGCAGGTCGAGGTGGTGATCCACGATGGCTAACCCTGTTTGGACAGGGGTCGTCTCTTTCGGGCTCGTCTCGTTGCCGGTGGCGCTGTACACCGCGACCGACAGCCATACGGTCCGCTTCCACCAGATCCAGCGCGGCACCGCGGCGCCCTCGCGCTTGAGGGTGGCGTGCACGCGGGGTGAGCCGTAGATCCCGCCGGAGTCCTCGTGGACCTGGCGGATCTGGCCGGTGAGTTCGGCG
>NZ_JBHJWQ010000028.1:0-108635 GCF_042266885.1 Streptomyces sp. NPDC056061
GCTTGTTTAGCGCTCCGTGGACCCCGACCACCCCCCGGGCCTCCCGTCCGGTGGTGCCGGCGTCGTTCCGCCCCGCCGGCTGGGCCGCGACCCGCCCCCCCCCCCCCCCAACGCCGGGTGTCCGGGTCCGTGGCCCCGGCAGACCCGTACCTGCCCCGCCCGGCTCAGACCTTGGCGGAACTGCCGCTTGCCGCTGGTTCCCTGCGCGTGGCCAGTTCCGGCAGGGGCACGGCGGCCCTTCCGGCTTCCTCTTCGACGAACCGGGTCAGTGCCCTGGCGCTTTCGAGGAACTGGGCGGGGAAGACGATCGTGGAGTTCTTCTCCGCGGCAGTCTCGGCGAGGATTTGCAGGTTGCGTAGTTGCAGGGCGATGGGGTGGTCACTGATGACGTCGGCGGCCTCGGCGAGGCGGTCGGCGCTCAGGGCTTCCCCTTCGGCGGCGATGATCTCGGCGCGCTTCTCGCGCTCGGCCTCGGCCTGGCGGGCCATGGCCCGTTGCATGGTGGCCGGGAGCTCGATGTCCTTCAGTTCCACCAGCAACACGTATATGCCCATTGCTGGGTGAGGACGTCGAGGATGTCCTTGATCCGGGTATTGAGCGTCTCGGTGTCGGTGAACACCTGGTCGAGCAGCGAACGGCCGACGACATTGCGCACGGTGGTCTGGGCGACCTGCCTGATCGCTGACGACACATCCTCGATCTCGACGATGGACCTCACCGGGTCGACGCGCCGGAAGTATGCGACGGCTGCAACGCCGATGGAGACGTTGTCCCGGGTGATCACCTGCTGGGAGGGGATCGGCATGGTGACCGTCCGCAGCGTCACCTTCCACATCCGGTCCGCCAGAGGAATCATGAACCCTATGCCAGGTTTGCGTACATTGCATAGTTTTCCGAACCGGAAGACGACACCGCGCTGGTACTGCCGGACAATCGCGACTCCGAGTCTGGCCACGGGACTCATCTCCTTGAGGCTCTTGCTTTCATCGTGGTTCGGCCTACCTGCCCCGGGCTCGGGCCGACCGTCCCTCGCCAGGGGCCGACCGGCCCCGGCGCGATCTGATTTCCGTATGGGGATCCTCTCGGTGGCAGGCCGCCTTCAGCACGTATCCTGCGTGCTGTCGCGCTTTTGTCAGGGGCGCCGCCAGGAATGTCGCCGGCCGCCCGCCTATGGGCGTCGGCCGTACACGTGCAACGGCTGAGGCGGGCTGCCCCGGATTCAGGGCGCGACGGGGATCACCGGCTCACCGAGTCATCGGGCAGCGGTGCCCCAGGCCCCGGCCAGCACACTGCGAGCCAGGGCAAGGGCCTGGGGCTGTTCGCTGTCGAGGAACAGCGGTGTACCGACGTGCACGTGCAGTCTCGGGCGGTGCAGCGGAGCGGTGAGCAGTCTGGCCACCTGTTCAACGGGGCTTCCTAATGAAGCTTCTATATCCCGTCAACCCCCATCGCCGTAGCGGCGCTGTTGAGGTGGCGATAGAGGCGTCGGGCGAGGTATCGCTTGAGGCAGCGGCGGATCTCGCGGTCTGTCTTGCCCTCGGTGCGCCGTCGGTCGGCGTAGGCGCGGGTTTGGGGGTGATGCACCATGCGGACCATGGCGATGACGTTCAGGGCGCGGTTGAGACGCCTGTCGTCGCCGCGGTTGAGCCGGTGGCGGGTGGTGTTGCCCGAGGAGGCGGGAAGCGGGCTCACTCCGGCGAGGGCGGCGAAAGCGGCCTCGTTGCGGATCCGCCCTGGGTGAGACCAAGCGACCAGGACGGTGGCGGCGGTGACGGGACCGATACCGGTTTCCTCAACCAGCTCGGCGGCAGGGCTGGCGTCGACCAGCTCGCCTATCCGGTTCGTGTTGTCCGTGATCTCGGCATCGAGGACGAGGATCCTCTTGGCAAGGCGGACTGCCTCGGTGCGGGCCGTCGCGGTGGCGAGGTCTTCCTCGCGGGGGCGCCAACGAGCGATCTCGCCAACCTTCTTGGCACCGAGGGAACGCCGGGCATCGATGCCGAGGTCAGCGGTGCGCACGAGGGCGGTCAGGGCGTTCACAGCCCTGGTTCGCTCGCCGGTGAGTTCGTCCCGCGCGGTGAGGAGGATCTGGGCTGCCGCGCGAATCCCCTCGTCCATCCGCGGGTTTCGCAGCTGTTCTTCGGAGAGCGGAAACACGGCTGCGGCTATGCGCCGGGCATCGATTGGGTCGGACTTGCCGATTCCGCGGCGCCCGCCGCGGCCCATGCGGGCGGCCTCGGCCACCCGGTAGCCGGCAAGTGCGCTCTGGCGGGCGATCTGGGCCCCGTAGCTGCCGATGCCTTCGATAACCCACAGGGCGCCAAGGTCCCCGCCGGTGCGGCGTCCGACCCAGTTGATCGCGCGAGCCCTGCCGGCGTGGGTGTTGGGGAATGTCTCCGTGTCCAGGTGCTCGCCGTTCGCGGCGAGAACGGCGTAGGTGTGGGTCCTGGCGTGGGTGTCGACGCCGATGACGAACGAACGTGTGTGGGCGACAATGGTGTTCACGCGATCGGGATTCCTCTCCGTGAGACGGTAATCGCGGTCGCTGCGGACCGGCGCCGTGCCCGGGAGAGGTCACTTCGAGGCAGAACTGTGATGGGCCACGGCCCCTTCGGGGTCGGGCAGGCTTCTTATCAGGCCACCGAGGTGGGCCGGGTCGGCGCCAGCCGCCCGCCGCTGTCGGACAGTTCATTAGCAAGGCACCTACGGGGCCATTGTTGTCACGAGTCACGACAGCGACGAGGCGACCGACGTCAACCCTGCCAGCCGGTCCCGGACCAGCCAGGTAAAGACTCACAGCTGTTGTCAAGCAGCTGTAGTCACTGGGCAAGGCCACGAAGTTAAGGGCTTGCCGATCAATAACTCGCCGTCTTGATCTCCGGTTTGGGGATGCCGAGGTGTGTGGCGAGGTCGGTGAGATCGTCGAGGGTGGCCAGTTGCGTCACGGCGGGTTCGATGACGTGCCCCATGTCGTGGAGGAGTCGGCGGGTTTGGCTGATGGCCCGGTTGAGGGTCACGGGAGTCACGGTGAAGAGCGGGGCGAGAGCGACCTGGGGGAGCTTGAACCTCTGGTAAAGGATGGTGGCCAGGACGGTCGACGAGGGTGAGGCCGGGGCGTCGGCCGGTGTAGAGGCCGGCGGCAGGGGTTTTCTGCCGGTCGCCGCCGCGTCGCTGGTGGAGGTCTGCTTCCCGCTGCGCCACGCGGGCCGCTGCCAACTGGGTGACCAGCGAGTCCCACTGTTCGTGCGGGATGCCGGTGAGGGCGGGATGGGTCAGCCAGTGTCGTCCGGGGCCGGCTTCGTTCTGGGGCGGCATCGGGAGGACGCCGTCCCGGCGGTGTTCCTGGGGGCGGAGCGTGTAGTTCCAGTCGCCGTGCCAGTGGTGGCGGCTCAGTGGCAGGGCACTCAGTTGCCCGTCACTGATGCGGACGCCGGTCTCGTAGACGGCGGTGTCGAGTTCGGCGCGGACTGTCAGTCCCGTGCGGGTGGTGGTCGCTTCGATGCTGTTCACGATGACTTCATGGCTGGTCAGCGGCCTGCCCCGCCAGTTCATCGTGATGTGGGAGAACAGTCGGTGCTCGATTCGGTTCCACTTGGATGTGCCCGGAGGAAAGTGACACACGGTGATCTCCAGGCCGGTCGCGACAGCCAGCGCGGCCAGCTCGAACTTCCAGGCCCGGGTGCGGTAGCCGTTGGAACCGCCCGCGTCCGCCGTGATCAGCAGACGGTGTGAGCGCGGGTAGGTGTCGCGCCCGACCGCGTGCCACCAGCGGCGGACGGAGGCGACGGCGAAGGCTGCGGTGTCGTGGTCGGTGCCGACGTTGACCCAGCCCGTGTCCGCGGTCAGGTCGTAGATCCCATAGGGGATCGCCTTGCCCAGTTCGGCATCGGGAAAGTCGTGAGTGTGAACCTGGGCCGGATCACCTTTGCGATGCCACTCGTGGCCGGCGTTCTTGTAGTTACCGACCAACTCCTTCTTCTTGGTATCCACGCTGATCACCGGGTCGCCGGTGGCCTGGAAGTCCTTGGCTTGGCCGTTGATATAGCGGAACTGTGCATCACGGTCAGGGTGTTGGGCGCCTTCGACGGTCTTGGCGTTGCCCTGGAGACTGAAGCCCTCCTCGCGCAGCACGACGGCCACGGTGTCCGCCGAGACCCGGTGCCCCTGCCGGGTCAGCTCGGCAGCCAGGTGCCGGGTCGACTTCGTCGTCCAGCGCAGCGGCGACATCGGGTCCCCGCGTACATCTGGTTCCACCAAGGCCAGCAACGCGGGCCGAAGGCCCGGATCCAGGTCCACCGAACGCTTGCGGCCCCCACCGGGCCGGCGCACCCGCCCCAACGGCGCCTCGCCCGAATCCAGCTCCGACACCCCGCGCGACACCGTCCTCTCGCGGGCTCCCGCCGCACGAGCAACGAGCCTGATGCCTCCATGGCCCAGCGACCGTGCCTCTGCTCCTATGGCCAGCCGCCGCTGCCGCTCGTCGAGATGCGGGAACAGCGTCGCGAACTTCGCGGCCAGGGCCGCCTCAATCCCCTCCGAACTCCCCATACCAGGGCAACGAGCCTCAGAGCCGAAAGCGACGGCTTATTTCCCGGCAGACTCTAAAACTACCCGGCCTTGGGCCAAGGCCCCAGCGGCATCTCACCCCATTTCCGGCCCCGCCGACACCTGATGACCACCGCCGAACACCGCTTGGAGATGAACATCCTCTTCACCATCTGGGACCAGATCACCGAGAACATCAGCCGGCCAGCCGCGGGCTGAACCGGGATCCCGCCGCAGGGGAAACCGCGCCCGAACGCGCCGTCAGACACCCACGCACCCAACAACGCCCTCGCGGTCGATGTCGGATCCGACTTCCATCCGACATCGACGCCGCATCCGGTGCTGCCGAAACGCGCCCCACAGGAGCGGTATGGGCCGTTCCACAGGGCGCTTCCAGCCATTCCGTCACATGTGTGGCTCCCCTCACTCTGGCCCCTGTGATCGCCGCTTATGTTCATTGGGCCCGATCAACCGAAGACCGAACAAGGAGTCATGTACGTGTAATAGTGACCGTCGGTCTCGTGGCGGCACTGGCACTGCCTGCCACCGCCGCCGTCGCCGTCGCCGTCGAGATCTCCGGCAGCCGCCTGCCCTTTTCCATCGCGACGTCCGGCTCCGCGGAGGACAGCGACCGCTGGAACGGCCCGAGCTCCGGCCATGCCAAGCCGTGCGGGGACGTCCCGGCCTCGCAGCCCAACTCGTTCAGCGCCTACATCTACGAGGACAAGTCATTCCTGCCCGACCCGCAGATCGCCTCGACCTCGCGGGCCTATTCTCAGGCGTACGGCTGCGGCTCGTACAAGGGCACCAACACGGGTGGCAAGTACTACACCAAGGCCACGTGGTCCGGCATACCCGGCAGCCGTGCCAACGGCTACGTGGCCGCGGAGAACTGACCGGACGCCGGACCGGACAGGCCGGAAGGCAGACCGGAAACCGAACGACAGACCGGACGAACTGGCAGGAAACCGTGTCCGTAGAAAGTCACACCACCGCAGCCGGCAGCGCGCCGACCGCGACCGTCGAGGGTGCCACGGTCCGATACAAGACCGTGGTCGCCCTCGACGGCGTCCACGCGGAGTTCCACCCCGGCACCACCGCCCTGCTCGGGCCGAACGGCGCGGGCAAGACCACCCTGCTCTCGCTGCTGAGCACCGCCCGGCAGCCGGACCAGGGGACGGTAAGCCTGCTCAGCGCGTCCGTGCGCGGACGCGCCGGAGTGCGCGGGGTGCGGGAGCGCATCGGCGTACTGCCGCAGTCCTTTGGCTACTACCCGCGCTACACCGTCCGGGAGTTCACCGAGTACGCAGCCTGGCTGCGCCGGGTGCCGCATGTGGAGCGGACCGAGCGGGTGCGCGAGGCGCTGAACCTAGTGGAGCTGGAGCGGTACGCGGACCGGCGGATGGGTGCCCTGTCCGGCGGCATGCTGCGCCGGGCCGGGATCGCGCAGGCAGTGGTCAACCGCCCGGCCCTGGTCCTGCTGGACGAGCCGACGGTGGGCCTCGACCCGGTGCAACGGATCGGCTTCCGCACCCTGATCCGGGCGCTCGGGGAGCGTTCCGCGGTGGTGATGAGCACGCACCTGGCGGAGGACGTGGCACAGGTTTGCGACCGTATTCATGTCCTGCTGCAAGGCCGGATGCGGTTCACCGGGACGGCTGCCGAGCTGTGCGCCCAGGCCGACGGCCACGACGGTGCGACGCTGGACGGCTCGGCGGTGGAGGCCGGCTACCTGGCCGTAGTGAAGCGGAACGGGGCGCCGGTATGAGGCGGGTGCTGTTCACCGAGATGCGGCGCGGCGAGGCGGGCAAGGCCGCGCTGCTGTCGGGCGTGGCCGGCCTCTGGTACCTGCTTTCCGCAGACGCCGCGACCAGCGACTGGATCGGCTGGTGGAACCAGGCGAGCATCAAGGTCCAGGTCTTCGGCGTAATCGTGATGGGCTCGCTGATGAGCGCCGCCGCAGCGTGGACGGCGGGCCGCGCCCGGCGGACGCGGGCAGACGCCTGGACCGACACCACGCCCCGCGGCGGCTGGCCACAGGCGGTGCTGCTGTGGGCAGCCGCCTGGCTGTGGTCGCTGCTGGTATACGCGGTGATGACCGCTGTCGCCTTCCAGCGTACGGCGGCCGTCAGCGAGGCCACCGAGCCGGTGTGGAGTCCGCTGATGCTGGGCGCCGCGATGACTGGGCTTCAGATCGCGGCGGGCGTCTGCGCGGGCACCCTGCTGCCGTCCCGGATCACCGCGCCGGCCGTGGGTGCGTTGTGGTACCTGGTGTTCGTTCTCTTCGCTTTCCTCCCGGGCGTCCCGCTGGCACGGCTGTTCCCGGCAGTCGACGAGCACTGGGACGCCATGTTCCAGCCGCACACGGGCCGTCTGCTGATCGCGGCCCTGTGGTGCGGCGCGGCAGCGCTTGTCCTGTTGGCGCTGCCCGCGCTGGTGCGGCGCGCGCCGCTCTCGCCGGGGCCGATCGTCGCTGTACCGGCTGTGTTGGCGGTGGCGGCCGGCGGAGCGCTGTTGGCCTTCCGTGCCCCGGTGTCCGAGCCGTTCTGGGCGGTACGCGCCGAGCAGCCCGCCGAGCCGGTGTGTGTGACAGAGGGCCACGTCCGCGCCTGCCTGTGGCCGAACGACCGGCATCTGCTGCCACAAGCGCGCGAGGCGGCCCGGGCCGTCGACCGCACGGTCGGCCCGCTGCCGGGGTTCCGCCGCGACTTCCGCCAGGTCGGGCTACGGTTGGTCGGCCCGGGCAGCGCGGAACTCCCGGTGTACCGGCCGGTCCTGGACTCGGGCACGATGACCGAGGCCATGCTGAGCGCCGCCCTCCCGCCGCGGCCGGAGGGGTGTGCGCCGCACGTCCTGCCGGATACCGGCGGCTATCCAGATGCCTTCCTGGTGGAGGCCGTGGTCAACTCCCGTGCGAAGATGCCCACGCCGTACTACGGGGACCGTTTCGCCAAAGCCCTGGAGCGGGTCCTCGCCGCGCCGACCGCCGACCAGGACCGCTGGCTGTCCGCCGCCGCCGGTGCCATCGGCGCGTGCCGGCCCGTCCCCGTACCGCCCCGGTGACCCCCGTCCTCGCCTTCGCCCGCAGCCGCAACCTGCCCCGTGCGGCGGCTGGTGCGCTGGTGATGGCTCTGGCCACCGCGGTGTTCGCCGGGACGCGGGTCGAGATCCCAGACTTCCGCTACCTGGTCGACTACGGCATTCCGGTGGCGGCGGTCGCGCCGGTGGCCCACGCCGTCGTCCTGGGCACTACGCTCCACTCTCCCATGGCCGACCTGGAGCACACCGCCGCCCAGCCCATGGCTCTCTTCCGGCGCCTGCACCTGCTCGCGCTCACCCTGATGGCAGCCGCCCTTTCCGCGCTGCCGATTCTCTTCGGGCTGCCCGCCGACGTAGCCGCTGCCTCGGTCCGCAACGCGGTCGGCTATCTGGGCCTGGCCGGGATCAGCGCACGGTTCTTCGGCAGTGGCCTGGCCTGGCTGCTGCCGCTGGGCACCTTCGGTCCTACCCTGCTGCTTGGTGTGGCGCCGGACAACACCCCGGAGTGGTGGGCTTGGTCGATCCACGCCCCGTCCGCTCCCGGGTCCCTGGCAATCGCCGCTCTCCTCTGGCTGACCGCCTTCCTCCTGCCGACCGCCCCGCCCCGGGCAGACGACCGCGCGGAGGCGTAGCACCGTAGGGGCGTTGTCACGTTGTTGGGTGCGTGGGTGTCTGACGGCGCTTTCGGGTGCGGTTTCCCTGCGGCGGGATCCCGAGTCAGCCCGCGGTTGGCCGGCTGATGTTCTCGGTGATCTGGTCCCAGATGGTGAAGAGGATGTTCATCTCCAAGCGGTGTTCGGCGGTGGTCATCAGGTGTCGGCGGGGCCGGAAATGGGGTGAGATGCCGCTGAACGCGGACAGGAACCTTTGGACTCCACCGACGCTGCGGAAGCCCTTCATCGCTCGTTCGCGCCGGCGGGTGGGCTGGTGGCTGTTCTCCGCCCGGTTGTTCAGCCCCTTGTGCGAGCGGTGCTCGATGGAGGGCATGACCTCACGGTGGGCCGCGCCGTAGGAACGGAGCTTCTCGGTGACCATCACCCTCGGCACCGCACTGGTCTTCTTCATCAGGCGACGCAAGAAACGCCTGGCCGCGGCCTTGTCCCGGCGGCTCTGAACGAGGATGTCCAAGACGTTGCCATCCTGGTCGACGGCCCGCCACAGGTACTTCCGCTCTCCGTTGGTCTTGACGAACGCCTCGTCCAGGTGCCATTTGTCGCCGGGCCGGGGCCGGCGGCGGCGCAGACCGTCGGCGTAGGGCCTGCCCGAACTTGGCGCACCAGCGGCGGACCGTCTCGTAGGAGACGATCACGCCGCGCTGCAGCATCAGCTCCTCCACCTCACGGAACGACAGTGGGAAACGGAAGTACAGCCACACGCAGTGCGCGATGATCTCCACCGGGTACCGGTGCCCCTTGTACGACGGCGACGCGGACGACACGAGTGAACCCCTCGCGGCACGATCAACCACAAGATCATCCCGCGCGGTCAGTCAACGTGACAGTGCCGCCTGAACAACCGGGCCGAGAACAGTCATCAGCCCACCCGGCAGCGCGAACGCGCCATGAAAGGCTTCCGCAGCGTCGGCGGAGCCCAGCAGTTCCTGGCCGCGTTCAGCGGCATCCCGCCCCACTCCCGCCCCCACCGCCACCTGATCACCGCCTCCGACCACCGAGCCGAAATGACCGTCCGCTTCGCCATCTGGGACCAGATCACCGACGTCACCCTCCTGCCCACCACGGCCTGACCACAGGCCCGGACCGCGGGCCCCGCCAGGCCACGACGCACCGTCAGGCACCTGCAACCCAACAACGTGACAGCACCCTATGGAGCAATGAGATGAGCAACCCCGCAGCAGCAGGCGGACCCCTGGCGCCCGTGACCGTCCTCGGCCTGGGGCCCATGGGTGCGGCGCTGGCCCACGCGTTCGTGGACAAGGGCCACCCGACGACCGTCTGGAACCGCTCCGCGCACAAGGCCGACGACCTCGTCGCCAAGGGGGCACTCCGCGCGGAGACCGCCGCCGATGCCCTGAAGGCCGGCTCCCTCGTGGTGGTCTGCGTCTCCGACTACGAGGCGATGCGGCAGATCCTGGAGCCCGCGAAGGCCGAACTGTCCGGCAAGACCCTCGTCAACGTCACCTCCGGCACCCCCGACGAAGCCCATGCGGCCGTGAGCTGGGCCGCCGAGCACGGCGCGGAATACCTGGACGGGGCCGTCATGGTTCCCCCGGCGGCCGTCGGCGCCCCGGAGGCGGTGTTCTTCTACAGCGGATCGCGCGCACCGTTCGACGCTCACGTGGACACCCTGCGCACCATGGGCGGCGACGCGAAGTACCTCGGCGCCGACCCCGGTCTCGCCGTGCTGTACAACACCGCCCTTCTCGGCTTCATGTGGTCGACCGTCAACGGCTACCTGCACGCCGCCGCCCTGGTCGCCACAGCCGGTGCGACTGCCGAGGAGTTCACCCCCGTCGCCCTGGACTGGTTCCTGCCCTCCGTCGTGACGCCGATCACCCGGACGGCGCCAGCGGAACTCGACTCCGGTACCTACCCGGGCGACAACGGCACGGTCCGCATGAACCTCACGGCCGCCGACCACCTGCTCCAGACCAGTGTCAGGCAGGGCCTCAGCGACGCCGTCCCCGCGTTCCTCAAGGGGCTCCTCAACCGCACCGTCGCCGAAGGACGCGGTGACGAGAGCTACTTCGCCATAGCCGAGGTCCTCAAGAAGCCCTGACGGACTCCGCTCCGTCCGCAACGGTTCAAGCCTGGGCCCCGCCGCAGTGACGGCGGGGCCCAGCTGTCGTGCGTGCGGGACCTCACCGACGCGCCTCGGCCCGGTACGCGCGCAGGAAGGTCCGTACCCCCTCGACGATCAGCGGCCGTACGCGGGTGTCCTGCGCGGCATTCGCGGAGCCCAGGCGGTCCAGTGCGACGCCGAAGGTCAGCGCGAGGAACTGGTCGGCCGCCAGCCGGGCGTCGGGGACGTCGAGCAGTCCGGCCTCGGCGAAGGCCGCGAACCGCTCGGCGATCGCCTCGTCGGGGGTGTCCGCCATCGGGTTGCAGGGTGCTGTCACGTTGTTGGGTTGCAGGTGCCTGACGGTGCGTCGTGGCCTGGCGGGGCCCGCGGTCCGGGCCTGTGGTCAGGCCGTGGTGGGCTGGCCGACAGCTTGGGTGATCTGGTCCCAGATGGCGAAGCGGACGGTCATTTCGGCTCGGTGGTCGGAGGCGGTGATCAGGTGGCGGTGAGGGCGGAAGTGGGGTGAGATGCCGGCGTCCGAGTAGGAACGGACCAGGAAACCGGTGTTGCTGTCAGAAGTTTTGACAGGCCGTGATCGGCCGAAGCCCTTCGATCCGAAGGCGCCGGTGACCAGCAAAACGGCGGAGGCCTTCGACATCTCCCAGGTCGGAAGCCCCTTGGTTGTGAAGCCCGCATGGCTTGCTACGGGGTCTCGTTCCCGAGGGCGTTGACGCGGTTCGCGTACTCGCGGCGGGCCTTGCGCTGGGCCGGGATTGCCGAGGGGGCGTCGCGCGGCTGGCAGCGGTCGAGGAGTTGGCGGTGGACCGAGGGCGCCGCGGGGATGCGGAGTGTGTAGCCCTGGCCGCGCCGTACGGTCAGGCCCTGGTCGAGCGCGTCCCGCTCGGCGGGCTCCAGTTCGGCCGCGCGCAGGAAGTCGGCGACCTTGCCCGGCATGTCGAGGGCGACCGCGATCTCCGGTGCTGGGGTGTCCTGGGATGCGTCGGTGTGCTCGGGCATGAGGTCGGCGACGGCTGTACGGATGGCGCCGCGGCTGACGTGGTGGTCGCGGGCCAGACCCGCGATGGACTGGCCGCCCAGGTACCCGGCGCGCACGGCGGCCTTCGCGGCCGTGACGACCGGTCGACGGCCGCCCTTGTTGCCCTTGGCCTCGGCGGCCCGCAGCCCGTCGTAGGTCTGCTCGCGCTGGAGGTCGCGCTGGAGTTCGCCGGCGGCGGCGAGGGTCTGCACCATGAACTTCACGGTGGACAGCAGCTCTCCGGTGCGCAGGTGGCGGGCGGTGAGGTCCATGGCGGAGAACGCGCCGTCGTGGATGCGCAGGGCGAGACGGTCGCGGTGGAAGACGTCGAGTACGTCGAGGATGTGCCCGGTTCCGCGCACGAGGCGGAACATCTCGGAGATGTGCACGGTGTCGCCCGGCCGCGCGTACGTGAGCAGCTCGCCGAACTTCGGCCGCTGGAGAGGGTGGAGACGGCTGGAGGTGCCGGGGTCCTCCTCGAAGACGACCGGGTCCTCGATCCCGGCCTCATTGAGGACGAGGTTCTGACGGTCGGTCGACTGCTGGTCGGTCGACACCCGCTTGTAGACCAGGTTGGCCATGCCGCTCCCCGTTGTGGTGGTCGCATTCGACCCTAGCTGTCAGCAAACCCTGTCATCAGCCGCCATCGGATCTGATTGGATCCGAGCCGCCGTCAGGCCCCTGAAAATCGGGGTTCATTGGATGCCAGTCGCGCCTGTCGTCATTCGATCGTTTGCCGACAGGCACAAGCTGGCCGACAAAAACCTGGGGATCCGGTAGACGCAAACCCAGGACCGGTCGGCGAGGCCCCGGGCTCCACAGCGGCGGCCACTCATCGGACCGGCTCCGCAACGCCCCGCTCCTCGATCGATACTGCCGCCCTCCGCTAATCGGTGATACCGTATAGCGGTACTCGGTAGCACGTAGTACTGACAGGCTGAGGAGCACCCGCGATGGACGACCTGACGGAGATGTTGAAGGGCACGCTCGAAGGGTGCGTGCTCGAAATCATCGGCAGCGAGGAAACCTACGGGTACGCCATCACCCGTCAGCTGAACGAGCTCGGCTTCACCGACGTCATCGAGGGGACGGTGTACACCATCTTGCTGCGGCTGGAGAGGAACGGGCTCGTCCAGGTGACGAAACGGCCATCCGGGGTCGGTCCGCCGCGCAAGTTCTACGCGCTCAACGACGCCGGACGCGAGGAACTCGCGAAGTTCTGGGCCAAATGGCAGTACCTCTCATCACGCATCGACAGGCTCAAGGAGGGCGGGAGATGAACTTCTGGGAGAAGGTCACAGGCAGCGATCTCACCAGGGAATGGAAGGCGTTCGAGGCCCGGGCCGATGTCCTGCCGGACGACTACCGAGCAGCGTGGGGGCAGATCATCGCCCACCTTTTCCCCTACGGGGACTTCACCGGTCGCAACCTGATGCCGATTCTCGACTCCGCCCTGGGGCTGCTCGAAGTAGCAGCGGCGGACGGCCAGAGCGTCCACGAGGTGCTCGGCGAGGACATTCAAGGCTTCTGCACCGCGCTGGCCGGCGGAGCAGACGCCCGGACTTATCGCGACCGGTGGCGCGAGCAGTTGAACAGGAACGTCGCGAGGAAATTGAGCCGGCTGGGAGGCTGACGTGAGCATCCAGGACATCATCGAAGGCAAGAAACAGTGGCGGGCGCACGTGGCTCGGGTCAAGGCACTCCCGCCGGACTACCAGATCGTCTACAAGGAGATGCAGAAGTACCTGTTCAAGGTCGGACCGATCAGCCTGCCTGACGGTCCCCTGCTACCCGGGATCCTCGACTTCTTCGAGGAGGGCGTCGCCGCAGGCAAGGGGGCTGTGGAACTCATCGGCACCGACGTCGCCGCGTTCTGCGACGACCTGGTCAAGGACTCCCCCACCTACGCGGATATCTACCAGGCATCCATCAACGCGGAACCCGGCACTGACGAGAATTGACGCCCGCCGCACGGGTGCGGGCCGAAAACGAAGGCACTGCATAACCGTCGAGCAGCACCCTCGCGCTCACTCCTCGCCCTCTTCGTCCTCATCCAGCTCGGGCGCCTCCGGGTCGCACAGCGGACGCAAGGCACCGGCGGCAGGAACGCTGGCAGTGAAGCTGTAGTGGCCGAGCAGGTCCCCTGGGCCGCTACCTGTTCAACATCAAGGCCAGCGCTCCAGGCCAGGGCCTGCGCCCCTTCCGGGACCCGGACGCCGCCGAGAACGACGAGAGCGACTGACCGCCTCCCGAACGGCTGCACAGTGGCCGAGGGGCCTGGTAATGCCTGGCAGTCGACAGCTGCCTCAGAAGCCGAAGGAGTTGTGCGGTTCGGGATCGACGCGGAACAGCCGGGATAGCTGCGCGATCCCGCCGTCGGCGTGCGGAGTGATGCGACCCGCATACATCAGGTCATGGGCCGACATGCCGCCGAAGTAGAGCGAACTGAGCGCCGAGATTGTGATGGTCAAATCCGCCTGCTGGTCGGTGGCAAAGCATGTCACTGACGTACCGCCTGTGCGGAGAAGCCATGTCCGATTGTTCGCCGGGCACATTTGGTCGTCATCGATGGTGAACGCCACCTCGCCGACCGTGTCGTACGAGCGTTGCGTCAGGGCACGGGGGACGTCGAGAAGGCGTGCCCACAAGTTGTCGGACTGCCGGGTGATGCGCATCGCTCGCGGGTTCGCAAGCATCCACCGCAGTGGTTCGTCGCGCGGGCGGCCGGGCGCCACGATGGTCCTGGTGAGGTCGAAGTCGACCAACAACCTCCACAGTGCGCGATACGCCGTCGGGTTCGTCGCCTCCAGCGCCTCAACAACGAGTGTCCCCGCGTCGACGGCTGTCGAGGACCACGGCAGCCGGAAGTTGGCGATGCCGTCCACCTCGCCGTGCTGGTCGCGGTGGGCGAGATACCGCAGCGGTCCGTTCGTGCCGTCCGCAGCGTCGGACAGGCTGTCCCAGTGCCCGGGCAGGGGGGTGAGCTCACCGGTACGGTGTGTACGCACCTCCGCGTGCACCACAGGCCAGAACTGCTTCGCCTGCGCGGCGTCGACCAGTTCCAGCGAACCCGGGTCGGGTGCGGCCGGAAGAAGGGCAGCTTCGTGACGGTCCAGCTCCCACCGCGTGCGGAAGGTTGCCGGCGAGAACCCGAATCGGCCGTAGATACTGCCCTCGCTAGCGCTGAGCATCGCCAACGGCTCGCCTCGGTCCAAGGCGGCGTCGAACATGGCCTGCATCATCCGCCGCAGGTAACCGCGTCGGCGGTGTGTAGCGATCACCCCGGTAGAAGTAACACCGGCTATCTTGACCGCGCCCCCACCAGGAACCGTCACGTCGAAGGAGATGGCGGCCGATGCGCCGACGCACGCACCGTCTGCGAAGGTCGCGATCGGGTGGAAAGACTCGTCCTTGACGTCAGCTTCTGCCCACTCCTCTAGCTGCTCGGCGGTCGCCGGAGCGCGCCGCGGGGGCCACGGCTCCGGACCACCGTGCCACGCGGCATCAGCCGGCTCCCACTGCGGCAACCCGTTCGCGAAGGGCAAGGCCCGGTAGTACGCGTTCATCTCATCTCGCTGTGGTGGGCGCACCTGAGTAACCATGGCGGCCAGTAGATCCACAACCATCGTCTACGGACAACCGATTACTTGATCGTCGAGCTACCAATCTTCAAGAAACCTTCGTTTCTTGAAGATCACCCCGCGAGGCCGCGAGAACCCGGCAGGGCCTTCAAAAACCCCGGACCACCCTTTTCTGACATGATCCAGGGCCATGACCGCCCTCGAACCGGGCGACGAGCCGGGCCTCCTCGTCGCCGAGCCCCTCATCCGCACCGAAATCAAGATCGGGTACAACCGGGTCTCCACCGGCGGGCAGAAGCTAGAGCGGCAGCTCGACGCACTCACCGCCGCCGGATGCCGGAAGATCTTCGCGGACAAGAAGTCCGGCAAGAACGCGCTCCGCCCCGAGCTGAAGGCATGCCACGCGTTCCTTGACTCCGGCGACACCCTGGTCGTTCCCTCGCTCGACCGCTACGGCCGCAGCCTCCAGGACCTCATCAACATGGTCGCTGAACTGCGCGAGCGCGGGATCGGCTTCACCTCGCTCCACGAGAACCTCGACACCACCACCCCCGGCGGCCGGCTCGTCTTCCACGTCTTCGCCGCCCTCGCGGAGTTCATCCGCGAGCTCATCGTCATCGGCACCAACGAGGGCCTGGCCGCCGCCCGCGCCCGCGGCCGAGTCGGCGGACGCCCCAGCGTCGCCACGGACGAGGTCATCCGCACCGCCCGCGACCTCCTCCCCGACCCGGGCCGCTCGATCACCTCGATCGCCAAGCTCCTCGGCGTCTCCCCGGGCACCCTCTACAACCACATCCCCGACCTCCGGGGACTCCGCGCAAGCACCGTGCCCCGCCAGCTCGAAGCCCCCCGGAAGTAGTCCAGCACCACCAAGATCAATCTCAGCGGCACTTTCTGTACCGCAACTACTCACGCCCGTGGACCGACCCCGCCGCGCGGCCGCCCACGACGTCCGCGCGCTCGTGGCCGGGCTGCCCGAGGACGACGGCCGCCGGCTGCTCGCCGAGTTCGTCGTGGACCAGGCCGAGGACTGCCTCGCCCGGCCGTCGCACGACCTGGCCCACGCCAGGGACCGGGCCCGTACGCTGCGAGCACTGTACGAACGGCTGGACCGGCTCCAAGGCACCGCTCCTGCTGCGGAGGCGACCACCACAACCTCCCCTTGATCGTCGCCCGGCGCCGCCTCCCCCGTCGGCTCCGGGCGACCCCACGAAGCCCCCGGCGACCGCTGTACGCCAGCAGTCGCCGGCGGCTTCCCTTGTCCGCTCCCCGCTGTTGAGGCCGCACCATCGGCCCCGGCCGTGACGCCCGGTGACCCGGGCGTTCTCCAGGTGGGGGGTTGTGTCGGCTGAACCGGGCAGGGCCCGGTCCGGCCGGTTCGGCATCAGCCCGCTTTGGTCTTCGTGGCGGCGGCCCACGCGGCGGCTTCGGTCTCGCTCATGAGCAGGACCTGCGTGGGGTGGGCGGTGGAGCGCTGCACGGTGTGGAAGCGGCCCGGGTGGGTGCTGCCCTTCGGGACGGTGGCGACCTGCGGGGCCGCCTGGCTCCAGGTGCGGGTGGTGACCCGGCCCAGGAGCACGGTGGAGAACCGCTCGCGTCCCAGCGCGGCGCTGTAGCTCTGGGCGCCGGCGAGGATGTGGATGCGGGCCTCGCGCCCGGCGAAGAGGAGCTGCGCGGTCAGGGTGCGCAGGGCGATAAAGGTGCCGCCGCCGGAGGCGGAGCAGACCAGGACGTGCGGCGATTCGTTGTCCAGGTCGATGCAGACCGGCTGCCCGTCGGTGCTGCGGCCGATGAGGACCTGGGGGCGGGCAGCGCTTCCAACTGCTCGCGGACGCCCGGGTCAGTGAGGCGCAGCTGCTGCGGGAGGGTGCTCTTCTTGGTGGTCTTCCACATGGGGGCGGTGTTCCATTTCTGTGCTGTGCCTGGTGAACCGGGTGTTCTTCCAGGCGGGGGATCGTGTCGTCCGGACCGGACAGGGCCGGTTCGGACGTCGGCGAGCCGGAACTGATCAGTCCAGGTCGGTGGTGCCGACCGCGGCGCGGGGCCTGTTGCGGGCCCACTTCTTGAGGTCGCCGACGCGGTAGAGGAGTTCGGCGCCGCGCTTGTCGACCGGGCTGGGGAAGTCCGGGTCGTTGGCCCGCGCCCAGCGCAGGGCGGCGAGCGTGATCTCCGGCAGGTGGTCCTGCTGGGCTTTGCGCAGTCCGACCACCACGTCGTCCTGGTCGGGTACCGGGGCCGGGGTCGCCGGCGGCGACACCGTGGTGTCGGCGGGGTCGGCAGCCGGGGCCGCGGTCGGGGGCGGCGAGGTGAGGCTCCAGGCGTCGGCGAGGGAGGCCCTGTCGGCGGCCGGATCGGCGGCGGGCGCGGCCGGTATCTCGGGGGCGCTGAGGCTCCAGGGATCGGCGAGCAGGTCGGCGGCCGGGCCCGGGGGTACGGCCTGCTTCTGCAGGGCCGGGCCCGTCGTGCCCGTCGAGTGGGCACCCGACATCGCCCACTCGCGGGCCTCCGCGTTCGACAGGTTCAGCACCTGCGTCTCCTGGGCGCGGCCGCGGGTGACGACCTGGACGCGGCCGGGATGCTCGCTCGGCATCGGGATGGGGCTGACCTCGGGCACGAGCATGCGCCAGGCGTTGAGGGTGTAGCGGACCAGGATCCGGGTGGAGAAGTTCTCGCGCATCTCCGGGCCGCCGATGGCGCGGGCGGTGGCGGACTGCGCGACCAGGAGCACGTGCTGGCGGACCTGGCGGCCCATGAACAGGATCTCGACGAGCGCGTCGACGGCCGGGGACGTCTTCGGGTCACCGGACTCGCGGATCTTCGCCCAGTACCGCTTGAGCTGCGCCATGGTGGCGTTGACCTCTTCGAGGAGGATCACCAGACGGGGTCCGACCCGCCACGGCTCGCGCTCCAGGACGTCGTCGGCCAGCTGCTCGGCGAGGCCGAGCCGGCGCCGGCCTTCCTGTGCGAGACGGATCAGGGCCTCGTGGATCTCCGCGATGTCGCGGCAGTAGGTGACGCCGGGCACGCCACGGGCCCAGGTGTGGGAGATCCGCTTGAAGTCGATGACGAACGCGTGCGCGCCGTTGTGGATGAACTGGCAGCAGATCGCGCGCAGGATGGTCGACCTGCCGCCGCCGGTGCCCGCGGAGATCAGGACGTGCGGGGATTGGTCGTCCAGGTCGACGGAGACCTTCTTCTTGCCCGAGCCCAGGCCGATCAGCGGCGCGGACTCCGGCATCTTCGCCAGGACCTCCCGGACGCCCGGGTCGGACAGGCGCAGCATCTTGGGCGGGACCTTGCGCTTCTTCACGATGACGTGGGTGTCCTTGCCCGCGCGGCGCCAGGTGAAGGAAACGTTCTCCAGGGCGAGCTTCTTCACGATGAGGTCGGCGACCAGGTCCTCGTTGAACCTCATGTGGGTGGGGACGTCGATGCGTATCTGAGCGTCGTCGTCGGAGAAGTCGCGCGGGATGTGCAGGTAGCGGCGTGGGTCGGTCAGCTTCGGCATGCCCAGCGGCACGGCGAGCGCCTCGTGCAGCGGGATCACCCACTCACGCATGAACTCCCGGCGCCCCCGGGTCAGCAGCCCGTACGCGATGCCGCCGACAGCCGCGGCCGAGGCGGCGGCGATGCCGCCGGTCTCCAGCGTCGCCAGGGCGGGGCCGGGGTCCTCCCAGATACCGCGGGCGGTGGCGAAGGTGGCGTCCTGGTTCTCCCACAGCGCCCAGTAGCCGGTCCCGCCCGTCGCGGCCAGGCCGCCCACGCGGACGGTCAGGCGCTGCCACCCGGCCCGGTAGGAGGAGCGGGACACCTTGCCTTCGACCTTGGGCAGGACGCGGGTGCCCTTGCGCCAGAACGTCGCGTCCGTCTTCCGTTCCCCGTCCAGGGGGCGGCCGGCCAGGAACCGGCCGATGCCGAACGCTACGGATTCGGCGGCCTCTTCCACCTGCTTGTCGAATTTGGTTTGTGCCATGACGGTGCCCCTTCGGCGTGCATCCAGGCACCTCACACCCGGAAGCGGACACCCCCTTTTCCAGGAGCCCGGCCCTGTGGATAAAGTCCGGCGATTTTGCGGGCCGGGGCCCGGACCTGTGGTCGGCCTCGGGGACCAGAAATCCGCAGGCCCCACGGTTGTGGAGCGCGGACGGTACAACGAGGGAAGGGATCAACTTGGGAGGTGATCGCATGCCGGAACACGAAGAAGCGGTAGAACGCGCAAAGCGGTACGAAAGCCTTGCCGTGAGCTACGCCAAGAAGGCGCAGCAGGGCGATGCGGGCGCGGCAGTGATGGCGCAGACGTTCGCGTCGCTGGCGGTCGCTGCCCGGATGGAACGCGCGGACTATCGCATGCGGGTGCTCGGTGACCAGCTCGGAGACGTGAAGAAGGCGATGGACCTCCTTCGCCGCAAGCTGCCCGACCGCTGACCTCTACGTCGCGCGGTTCGCCGTGGCCTGTTCGCGGCCGGCGCCGGGGTGGGTCAGGGTGTGTCGCCGGAGTAGTGGAAGCGGCAGACCCCACCTGGGCCGCCCTGCGGGCGCGGGTCGCCGGGGCGCGAGTCGTACAGCGCGCGGCCGCCGGGCCACCGCGAGAGCTCGGTGGACAGGGCGACGCCGTCTTCTACTTCCTCCGGCCGCCGGCCCGTGATGTCGAGCAGGAGTCAGTCCAGCGGCCCGCCGACGAGGGCGGCGTACGTCTGGTGCGGGAGCGGGCCGGGGTTGGGGGCGTCGTGGTCGTGGCCGTACACCCGGCCGCGCAGCAGCTGCTCGTCATCGGCGTGCATCCGACCAGCCTTGCAGCCACCACCGACAGCGCGGTGGGGAACAGCGACGGGCCCGGCCTGGGTGAAGGACGGGCCCGCAGCGTGTGCGGCGCGACTACTGAGCATGGAGGGCGCCGCGGTCGATGAGGCCCTGGATGTAGGGCGGCCAGTCCCGTTCCAGGCTGGTGGTGATGGCGGCGTGGACGTCAGCGCTGACCTGCGGGGTGACGTGTTCGACGTCGCCGCCCGGGTAGTACAGGCGCACCCCGTCGCGGCTGGCGTCGCACAGGATGGCGTGGGCCTTTTGTACGAGCGTCATGTAGAGCTGCGGGACCGGTGCCTTGACGAGTTCGTCGATGACGGCTTCGTAGTCGGCTCCGAAGTCCGCCCAGTCCTTGCCCTGCTTGTCGAGCCAGAGGGTGACGTCGGAGAAGAAGACCGCTTTGCCCGGCCCGTCGTTCGGGTCGCGGGCCAGGCCGGTCGCGAGATCGAGCGCGATGCCGGCGCCCTTGCTGACGAGGTGGCGGGGGATCATCGTCGGGGCGATGGCCACGGCGCACTCACCCCAGCCGTCTTGGGTCTGCTCCGGCCAGGGCAGTCCCAGTACGAGCCAGCCGTCCGGTGCCAGCAGCTTGTTGCTCACCGTGTTCTTCCCCCTCGTTCGTGGATGGTCCGCATCCGATCTTTCCGCCCCGGCCCGGCAGCGGACAAGACGTCCTCCGCCCGCCGCCCCGCGCCGGCTACCTGCGGCGGCCGAAGAAGCCGCGGTTCTTCTTCTCCCCCGCTTCCGCCGCCTCGCGGGCCGCGGCTTCCTCCGCCTGGCGGCGGGCTACGCGCTCAGCCTCCGCGCGGTCGGCGGCCTCCGCCGCGCACGGCCCGCACAGCCGGTCCCACTCGCCGGGCCACGAGGACCGCGTCGTCTCCTGCCAGCGGTCGTCGGTGAACTTCGCACCGCACTGCGTGCACACCGGCCGCTGCGCCTCTCGGTGCGCGGCCTCGCGCTCCGCCTGGCGCTGGCGGGCGTCCCGGAGCTGGACCGCGTACAGCCGCTCGCCGTCCGGGTTGTCCAGGGCCTCGGACAGCGTCTGCCACTCATCGCGCCGAGCCTGCGCCACACCTTCCCCGCCGCCCCGGCCGGGTCGGCGGTGATCCGCTCCAGCTCGGTGACGACCACGGGCACCGCCTGGTGGTAGTCGACCGCCGTGATGCCCGCGCCGCGGCCCGGGTACGAAGCGCCGACGAAGTAGCGGCGGGCGGCCTGCTCCAGGCGCTGCATCCGGCTCGGCGCCGGTCCGGGTCGTCGACGCCGATCTCGTACCAGGACTCACCGCGCTGGAGCCGGTACAGGGTGTTCACCCAGACTGCGACGGTGATCGGGCGGCTCCGCGGGCACCTGACGCCCCAGAACGTCACCACCGACTCTCACCGCCACCGACACGAAACCGAGAGATCGCACCCGCTCCATGCGAACACCCGTCCCTGTGCCCGCAGGTGTGACCGACTGCGTTTGGCCATGCCCCTTCGGAATCCGGCGACTTTGAGTCACCAACCGCGTCGCATGCGCGACACGCCAAGGTCGTCGGGCACACTGCCGCCGGGCAAACTCGTCCGCGCAGCAACAGGAGTGAGATATGTTCAGCAAAATCCGCACCGCCAGGATCACCGCCGCCGCTGCCGCCACCCTCGCCGTGAGTCTGGGAGTCGTGGCCGCGCCGTCTGCCTCGGCGGCCGACAACTGCTGGCCCGGAGAGAGCAACCGGTGGTACTGCCACAACGTGCCCGGCTCCCCGGTCTACGGCACGGTGGGCAACAACCACAGCTACCCGGACCCCTCCACCGTAGTCGGCTACATGAACTCCAACCCCAGCTGGTTCTCGTGCAAGGAGGACAACCAGGACTGGGTCGGCGGGCCGCACCCGACCCGTTGGCTGATGACCGTCGCCGACAACGGCCAGCTCGGCTTCATGAAGGACACCGCCATCTACAGCGAGACCGATCCCGTTCCGGACTGCTACCGCTAAATCACCGGTATTGCCCCTAGATGCAATACCGGTGATTTAGGTCTTTTCCGGGAGGTCGGGGCTGGTTTGGTGCGGCCGACGAGGGTGACGACTGGGGTGTCCGGCTGGGGCTGGTTGTTGTGTTCAGCGCGTTTGAGGGCCCAGTTGGACTGTGCGGCTTCGGCAGGCTCCAGCCCTGAAAGCGTCGTAGACATCTGCGCCCGCACCCACGATCACGAAAGAGTCGACGTCGCTATCGGCGGCCTCCAGCCCTGCCTGATCCACGCGCTGTCGGCGAGCCGGGTCTACTCCGTCGACACGGTACAGATGACAGACGGTCTGATCACCGCGTACCGCAGAATCATCAATCCCGACAAACTCGTGCGCGTCCGAGCTGCCACACCCGGAGGGGCTACCTCGGCTCCCTGACGAGAACGCAGCGCGCTCGAGTCGCCCCTCCCAGTAAGGACCTGTATGCAAGCCATCACTGTGCGAGACCGTAACGCCGGTCTTGCCGGGATGTCCCTGACAGACATGCCCTACCCCCATGCGGCCGAGAACGACGTCATCGTGCGGGTGCACGCCGCGGGCTTCACCCCTGGCGAGCTGGACTGGCCGGGCACGTGGACCGATCGCGCCGGCCGCGACCGGACGCCGAGCGTGCCCGGGCACGAGCTGTCCGGTGTCGTCGTAGAGCTGGGGTACGGCACCACCGGCCTGACTGTCGGCCAGCGGGTGTTCGGCCTGGCTGACTGGACCCGCAACGGCTCGCTCGCCGAGTACGCCGCAGTGGAGGCCCGCAACCTCGCACCGCTGTCGGCGGACATCGACCACACCCTGGCAGCCGCACTGCCGATCTCCGGGCTCACCGCCTGGCAGGGGCTGTTCGACCACGGCCGCCTTACTACCGGCCAGACCGTCCTGATCCACGGTGCTGCGGGCGGCGTCGGCTCGATCGCGGTACAGCTCGCCTGCGAGGTCGGCGCCCGCGTCATCGGCACCGGCCGGTCCGCCGACCGTGACAGGGCGCTCGCTCTGGGCGTCGACACCTTCCTGGACCTGCAGACGGAGAAGCTGGAGGACGCCGGCAAGGCCGACGTCGTGTTCGATGCGATCGGCGGCGACATCCTCGACCACTCGGCCGCCCTGGTCCGGGCCGGTGGCACGCTCGTCACCATCGCCATGCCGCCCAAGGTCCAGCCCAAGGGCGGGCGGGCGGTCTTCTTCGTCGTCGAACCCGACCGCGCCCGGCTCACCGACCTCGCCCAGCGGCTGAGGGACGGCCGGCTCAAGCCGGTCGTCGGTGCTGTGCGGCCGCTCGCCGCAGCACCCGCCGCGTTCGCCCCCGGCAAGCGCACCCGGGGCAAGACGATCATCCGCGTCACGGAAGACTGAACAGGAGACCGGGCCTTTTGCCACACCTTCGGCCGTGGTGAGGGCAAGCATCAGATGGTGCCGGGCTGGCCGTACTCGAAAGTGGCCGCGCTGGAGACCGGCCGCACCTCCTGGACCGCGGTGCTGGACGCGGTCCGCCTGGAGCCCGGGGCGGACGTCGCCGCAGTGACGACGGTGCAGATCCGCGAGGTCATCGAGCGGCTGGTGGACGCCAGGCAGTGGCAGCCTGGCGACCCGGAGGTGCTGGTGGTGATGGACGCCGGATACGACGCTCCCCGCATCGCTCACCTGCTGGACGGTCTGCCGGTGCAGGTCCTTGGCCGCCTCCGCTCCGACCGCGTGATGCGGCGCCCGACGCCGCTGCGGGTCTACGACTCGAAAGGCGGCCGACCGCCCAAGCACGGGGGCGAGTTCGTCTTCGGCGATCCTGCCACCTGGGGCACTGAGCAGGCCGTGACCGTCCCGGACACCCGCCTCAACGGGAAGGCGACCGCGCGGGCATGGGACCGGCTGCACCCTCGGCTGACCCGCCGGGCGGCCTGGCTCGACCACGACGGGCCGCTGCCCATCATCGAGGGCACCGTCGTTCGCCTGGCCGTCGAGAAGCTGCCCTCCGGCGGGGTCAACAAGCCCGTCTGGCTGTGGTGGTCGGAAACCCAGCGCCACCCCCGACGACGTGGACCGCTGCTGGCAGTCATTCCTGCGCCGTTTCGATCTGGAGCACACGTTTCGCCTGTTCAAACAGACCCTCGGCTGGACGAAGCCCCGGCTTCGCAGCTCAGAAGCGGCCGACCGGTGGACGTGGCTGGTGATCGCCGCCTATGCCCAGCTCCGGCTCACCCGCCCGCTGGCCACCGACCTCCGCAGACCCTGGGAGAAGCCGATCGATCCGAACAAACTCACCCCCGCCCGCGTCCGCAGAGGGTTCAGGAACCTGCGTGCGAAGACCGTTTCCCCGGCCGGTGCACCGAAACCGACCCGCCCCGGCCCGGGCCGGCCGCTCGGCTCGAAAAATCACCGCACGGCAAACCGCTACGACGTGGGGCGAGTCCTTGCCACCGGCCAGGCATACAGCCGCCCCGCACACCACAAGGCAGGAACCAAGCCCCGCCGCACTGGATGAACCCGCAGCCCACAGCACCTACGACGACCAAGTGGGTCTCGCACCCGGCAAGATGAGCGGTATGGTCAATGAGGGAAACACGGGCTTCACGCTGCCGCGGGGTGCGACAGGCTTCTTCGTACCGAAGGACGGCCCCCTTCCGGAAACCGACCTGCGGGCGTTCCGGACCGCTTTGTATACCGCTGCCCGAGTCGTCGAAGGCCAAGTGGGCGAGATCGAGGGCCAGGAGTACCCCCGGACCTTTTACACCGCGTCGGTCGTCGATCGCACTGGCGAGAGCATCATCCTGTGTCACGCCCATCACCCCTGGATTGCCTTCGCACAAGAACGCCGGAACTGGTACGCAGAGGAGTTTCTCCCCCCTCCGCCGTGGGCCTCTACCTTCGCTGAAGCAGGCTTCGTGGTTCTGAGTAGCGAGCAGCTCGCCACACCTCTCTCCGACGTGGACACTTCGGTGCTTGCACAGGGCGAGTGGCGCCAAATTCGCTCCTACGACATCACCACGTTGGGCGGAACGCTCTTCAACGCATGGGCCTGATGACCAAGCAGGCTCGTGATTGCAGAGTTGGGGGTATGGATGGGTCGGGGACGATTGCTGCGCTGGGCTGCCTGCGCTGGGCTGGTGAGTGTCCTTGCTGCGGGGACGGGATGTACGGATCGTTCGGAGGGGGCAGAAGGGCCAGGCATGCCGGCCGCTGCCCGGTCATACCTGTCGGAGGTGCTGGACATCATGGAGAAGAATGCGCTCGTCCGCCACCAGGTCAAGTGGACGGGGGTACGCCGCCAGGCATTCTCACAGGCCCGGGCCGCGCAGAAGCCGTCAGACACCTACGACGCGATCCGCTTCGCCCTTCAAACAGTCGGCCATGGGTACAGTTCCTTCTTCGATCCCAAGCAGGTTGAAGAGGCGATCGAGGCCCCGCCGGACTCTTCCTTCCAAGGGCCGGAGGCTCGCTCGCTGGGGGATCACGTGGCGTACGTGTCACTCCCTGCAGTACAGGGATCTGACACGGTGTACGAGCGGTATGTGCGGCAAGGCCGTGAGGCTGTGGCGAAGGCTGACCGCCCGGGGGCATGCGGCTGGGTCGTGGACCTGCGCCGCAACCACGGTGGGAACATGTGGCCCATGCCCGCCGTCGCAGGCCCGGTTCTGGGGGACGGCAAGGTCGGCATGTTCGTGGATCTCGACGGTAAGAAGTACCCGTGGACGATCCAGAACGGCAGCCCGCGCGAGAACGGCAGACCGTTCAACTGGGGAGACAGCGCTCCCGTGGCTAACCCTGACGCCCCGGTCGCGGTCCTGACGGACGGGGTAACGGCCAGCGCGGGTGAGGCGGTGGCGGTTGCCTTCCGGGGGCGGCCACAAACCCGGTCCTTCGGCGAGGACACGTACGACGTCCCCACCGGGAACAATGAGCACCGCCTCTCCGATGGTGCCGTACTGGTCCTCACAGAGGTCAAGGACGCTGACCGCACCGGCCGTAGCTACGATGCGCCGATCTCTCCTGACGAGGAGATCCCCACAATGAAACTGAGGAGCGGAGCTCACGTAAACCAAGTTCTGCAGGCAGCGAAGAACTGGCTGCGCAAGCAGGCTGAGTGTCAGTGACGTCGGTCGTGAGGCGGCGCCTGCGCTCCACACGGCCCTCGGTCCGCGCCGCCTCCAGCCACCGCGCATGACCTCGCGCACCGTCAAACTCTTCGGCGACGCAGCCAACCCAGAGGACCTCTTCCGCGGGCAGTGGCAGGGCCGGCCGTCCAAGCTGGACGCGTTCAAGCCCTACCTGGATGACCGCTGGAATCAGGGCTGCACCAACGTCTGGACGGTATGGGAGGAGATCGTGCCACTCGGCTATCAGGGCAGCTACCAATGCGTTCGCGCCTACTTCCGAGAGAAGAGGACCTCTCCCAACCCGATCACAGCTCGGCCACCGTCACCCCGCGTCATCGCAGGCTGGATCCTCCGGCGCCCCGAGACACTCCCAGAGATCGCCCACCTTCGGCTCAAGGCCGTCCTGGTCCACTGCCCCGAACTCGACGCTCTCACCACTCACATCCAATCCTTCGCCCAGATGCTCACCGAGCGCCAGGGCGAACGGCTGCCGCAGTGGCTGGACGCCGTCCGGCAAGACGATCTCCCCGGCCTCCACACCCTCGCCGCAGGCATCGAACGTGACCGCGATGCCGTCATCGCTGGGCTCACCCTGCCCCGGGACTCCGGCGTCGTCGAAGGACACGTCAACCGGATCAAGATGCTCAAGCGGCAGATGTTCGGCCGTGCCGGCTTCGCTCTCCTGCGGAAGAGGGTTCTTCTGGCCAGCTGACCACAGGCACACATAGGGTGACTGCTGACGAGAGAAGATGCACTGTGGATCCCCGCGTACCCCGCCTGCGTCGCAAGCTGGCCGCGATCCCGTTCCAACCGCTGCGCAGCCACTCCTTCGGGGAAGAGCAACACGGGTTTCGCCTCGGTCCCAAGCTGGCGGAAGCACGCGTCGATGCGTTTGAGGCCGAGCACGACATCGTCCTGCCCGACGCCTATCGGCAGTTCCTCACGCACATCGGCGGCTCAGGCGCGTCGCCGTTCTACGGCCTCATGCCGCTGGAGCGGTGTTCCCTGCTGGTCATGAATCCGCGCGGAAAACCGGGGGCGCCCCGCGGCTTCGACGGCACAGGATCCGGGAACCACGAACGCGACCTCTTCCTCCACGTCATCGAAATGGGCTGCACCGACGTCTGCGTCATCGCGGTGACTGGCCCCCTCACCGGCCGCGTCCTCACCGGCAACGGGGACGGCTACTGGGGCCCCAACGTCTCCTCCGCCACCGACTTCCTCGACTGGTACGAACGCTGGCTCGACCAAATGAGCGCCGGACGCGACAACCGGGCCCTGGAACTCACCTCACCCCAGCTTCGTGCCCATCCCAACCGGCATCGCATGGCCCCGAAGATCTGACTCTCCGTAACAGCTACGCGGAATGTGAGCCAGAACCCGAGAACGGAAGGCACTTCCCGGAGCTCGGCAACAGCGTGATGACGGCCGCCATTCGATGAGGACGCGGCCTTCCGGAGGGCCACCGCGGCTACCGCGGGCCGAAGGTGTTGAGGAACACCACGGGCTCTGAGCCGAAGTGGCCGGCCGCGTCGAGGTCGAGCAGGGCGGCGAGGGCCTTGGCGGTGTAGGTGTTCTCGAGTTCCAGCCCCTCCTCGGAGCCCGCCCGGTCGAGCGCGGCGCGCCCCTGCGGGGTGGGATGAGCGTAGCCCGGGCCGATCCAGCGGTGTTCCGTGACAATGTCGTGGGGGGCGGGGGCTGCCACCGCTCGCAAGTCGGCGCCGCGTGAGCGGAGGAACGCCAGGGACCTCGCGGCGAGCCGGGCGAGGGTGGCGCTGTCGAGTCGGAGCGTGTCGTTGACGATGACGCCGAGGACACGGGTGCGCAGACCCGCGAGCCGGAAACCCAGGGCGAGGCCGGCCGCAGTGCCGCCGGATCCGACCGGGGTGACGATCCAGGCCGGTTCGGGCAGGAGCCCGTCGGCGACCTGATCGGCCAGTTCGAGCGCGCACTCGACGGACCCGAGTGCGCCGAGCGGGGAGGACCCCCCAGCGGGGAGGTAGTGCGGAAGAGCGAGCCCGTGCGTGTGGCGGGCGAACAACCACGGTGCGGCGAGGACCAGCCGCGTCCGGGTGTGCAGGAAATGCAAGGTGGCGCCGGAGGCACGCAGGCGGTCGAGCTGAGCCCGGACGTGGTCGTCCACCGGATGGTCGATCAGACCAAGGGCCACGTCGAGGCCGTACTCACGGGCGTACAGCGTAGCCGCCAGGCCCCAGTTGGTGCCGAGGCCGCCGACGGTGAGAATTGTCCGGGCCCGGCGGCGGGCCTCGGGCAGCAGCCACTCCAGCTTGCGGACCTTGTTCCCGCCCCAGCCGCCCCTGCCGTAGCTGCTGTCGTCCTTCAACCACACGGGGCATCGGAGTCCGAGCCCTGTCAGCGGACGGACCGGCGTCGGGCCGTCTCCCAGCGGCAGATGGGGCAGCGACTCGGCAAGGGTCGGCCAGCGCCGGTGGAGCAGCGGACGCGATGTCATGACAGCGACTCTAGAACGGAGTCAGGCACGCGTCTGGGCCGATGCGCGAAACGGAACCGCCTTGGAAGGCGGCCCCGGGCTTCGCACAGGGGATGAGTGCGCCGCTGCTGTGTCCGGTCCGGGCCCCTGCGGGAGGCTGGCGGACGGCCATGCTACTGAGGCCCGACATCGCCCGGTTCGGTCGGCGGAACCGCCTCCTCATGGCGGGTCGTTGCTTCGGTGAGGCGGTCCAGGCGCTCGTAGAGGGTGCGGACGAGGAGGGCCCGGCCCTGGACGCACCGGACCGAGCCGCGCAGTGGGGCGGTAAGGCGCCGTTCGGTGTCTTCGAGGATGAGGTCGGTGAGCGCGCGGGCCGGGCGGTCATCGGGCAGCTGGTGTATGGCGGTGCGGAGGTCGTGGGCGACAGCTCGGGCGTCGCCGGTGAGCTGGAGTGCGATCTGGTGGTAGTCCGCGTCGTGCAGGCCCGGGTCGCTGCCCCAGGCAAGGACGGCTTTGACCAGGCATTTGTGGGAGCGGCGGTCGAGGGGGAGTTCGGCTTCGATGCGCCCGTCGGGGTCGTGGAGCACGATGTGTGTGTCGCTCATCGGTGGCCCGCCGCGTCGTCTTGGCTGTGGTCGCCGGGGGTGGCGTCCGGGGCCTGGACGGCGAGAGGGTGGGCGTCGGCGCGTTCCAGCAGCGCTGGGGAAGGCTGGCCGCGATCGGGGCGCTGGGGGCCGGGGCCTTCCGGTGCGGGGCTGGCGGATGTGGGTGTGTTCATGGGGTGCCGCCTCCGTTGCTGGGGTGCGTCGGTGTGGTTCGACGCTACGGACGCCCCCGCACGGTACTCAACGAAATTGCGGGTAATTGCGGAGGTTCACTCCAGGGCGTCGATAGCGGCCCGGATGAGGTCGCGGGCCTCATCGCCGTAGACCGCCATCTCCGCGAGAGCGGCGAACGCCTTGGTGTAGTCGGCGATCTCGCGCGGCTGTGTCACCTTGATCTCCGCCGTGAGTGTCTCGACCACGGCCGTGGTGTCGTCGTGGACGTAGAACGCCTCCAACGGCCAGATGGTGCGCTGCGCGCTGAAGGGGATGATCCCGAGTGAGACGGACGCGAGGGGCATCACTGTCAGGAGGTGGCGCAGTTGCCCGTGCATGGTGTCGGGGTCGGCGGTGCGGTAGCGCAGGACGGACTCTTCCATGAGGACGACGAAGCGGTGGTTGCCTTCGTAGAGGAAGCGGGAGCGGGCGACGCGGGCGGCGACGGCTTCGGCGACGTCGTCGGGGGTGCCCTGAAAGGTGGTGATCTGGTTCATGAGGGTGGTCGCGAACGCCGGGGTCTGGAGGAGGCCGGGGGGCAGGTTGGAAACGTAGACGCGGCAGTGTCGGGTCTGTTGGTGGAGGGTGTACCAGTCCTGCTGGACTTGGCGCATGCCGCCCTGGTGCAGGCGGCGCCACTCCAGGTACATCGAGTCGACGGCGCGGGCGGTGGCGATGAGGCCGTCGGCCTGCTCGTCCGCATCACAGGCCGCGCACCAGGCGCGGATGTCCGAGTCGGAGGGCAGGACCGCGGCCTTCTGGATGCGGGTGGTCTTGGCGGGGTGCCATCCGCACCGGGCGGAGAGTTCCTTCCCGGTGAGGCCAGCGTCCTTGCGCAGGTGCTGCAACCTCACGGCGAGCGCCTCTCGGGCCGACTGGGCGCTGGACGAGGGGGACGTGGTCGTCATGAGGTGGCGGGCCCTTGGGTTGTGCGTCGGTCAGATGCGGTAGTAGGCGTGCGGTGTGGCCAGGTCCCACACCGAGCGGAACGACTCGGCACACAGCTTGACCGCCTGCGGGTCTTCGGTGTGGTCGGGCTCGAGGGCCTGGCCGTCGCCGGAGAAGATGTTCCAGCGCACGACCTGGTCGTCGATGAGCCAGAAGTCGTTGCCGGGCAGTGCGGGTGTGGAGGCGCGGCGGCGGGGCAGCCAGCGGACTTGTTCGCCGGCGCGGAGGTTGGCGTCGGTGATGGCGTGCTCGAAGCGGATGTAGTCGATGACGGGCTCGGACACGATCCGGGCCCGGCGGACCTTCACCCCGCGGGCGACGGTCCGCTCCACCAGTGGCAGCCACCCGCCCCAGAACACGGAATCGTCCGCGGGCACGCTTCCGTCCTCGAGGAACGCGTCGTAGACCTCTGCTTCCTCTCCCACGGCGTAGACGTCCCGCAGTTCCTGGTGGAGGGCGTGCCGTTGTGCGGAGTCGAGCAGGTCTTCAAAGCTGGGCGCCGGCGGCTTCTGCGGCATCGCACGCCTTCCTGATCTGCTCCACCATCCGGACCGGGATCCGGATGACGCCTTCACCGTCTGCGGGCGGGCTGTCCTGACTGCAGGCGGCCCGGGTCGCCGCGTCGGCGAACTTGCCCTGCAGGACCAGTTCCGGCCCCTGGGCGGTGGTGGTGTCCACCCACACCGCGGGGCAGTTCCCTCCGCCCGAGTTCGGGTCCGTACCGAAGAAAAGTAATGCCGTGATCGCCTCCGGAGAAAGCCAGTTGCTAGTAGTTGCGCATCGACAGTCCCGCGCCAGGGTGCCGGCGGTCAAGAGCGCGGGCCTTGCCCAGCGCGTCAGAGAGTGCCGGCCGGTGGGCGTCACCGTTCGAGGGCAGGAAGGCGGTCCAGGCCGGTGTCGCGCATGATGCGCTCGACTGTCGCGGCGAGGGTGCCGTCCGCGTCGATGACGGTCTCGACTCCGCCAGGCAGCAGATCGCACGGCCGGTACCACTCCTTCAGCTGCGCCTCGGTGACGGAATCGGCGATCGGCTTCGTGGCGTGCCGGGCCACGGTTTCCTCGAACGGCACGTCCAGGTAGTAGCCGTGGGTCGGGCCGCGGTGGTCGGCGCGCAGCCGGGCGAGCATGTCGCTGTAGTGGTCGGCGTAGAGGATGCCTTCCACGACGACGTGGTACCCGGCGTCCAGGGCGTAGCGGGCTGTCAGGTCGATCAGGCCGATGTTGGCCGCGCCGGGCCGGTCGCGTTCGCGGAGCACGGTGCGGCGGAGGTTGTCCTGGCCGACCAGGGCCAGGCCTCGGCCGAACCGCTCGCGAAGGCCGGCCGCGACGGACGACTTGCCCGAGGCGCTGTTGCCGCGCAGGACGACCAGCCGGGTTTGTTCGGTGCCCGGCGCGCGCTGTGTCACGCGTCGTCGCCCTTGATGCTCAGCTGCATCCGGGTGTCGTGGAGGTGCTCCCAGTTCATGATCAGGCGGAAGCGCTGGTGTGCTTCCAGTCGTTCGGCGTCGGTCGGCTCCTGGCCGCGCTGCACCTGGGCGTCCCCGGTCTCTACGAGTTCTGCGAGGGCGAGGCGGACGTTGTCGGTGTCCTGGCTGGTGGCGGTCGCCAGTCGGTCCAGGGAGGTGAGGACCTCGTGCGGTTCGCCCAGATCGTTGACCAGGTGGTTGATGAGCCCGTTGACGAGCGGGCCGGTGCGCATGGTCCAGCGGATCCAGTCGAGCCGCTTGGCGAGGTCGGTGTCCAGGGGCAGCAGGTCTCCGGGCAGCGGCAGCGCGGCGGGCATCGACCACCGAGTGTCTTCCGGCGTTTCCTCGCGGCTGGCCAGGCCCCACGTCAGGTAGAGCTCGGACAGGTCCCGCACGGTCCGGGGCACCGGGTAGCCGGCGGCCGTGAGCATGGCGCCGAACGTCTCCCAGCGGTTCGCCTCGTTCGCTTCGCGCCCCTCCGGCGCGTCCTCGTAGTCCCACTCCTCATCCGGCCAGGAGAAGGTGAGCGCGCCATCGAGGTCGCCGCCGATCATGTCCCAGTGGCCGTCGAAGATCTCCCGCAGAAGGTCGTCCAGGGAGCTGGTGAAGCCGGGCTGGCTCGCGGTCCCGATCAGCATGGTCAGCGGGAGGCCCTGGCGGGGCAGGACGTGGTCCCAGCCCGAAGCCCACCAGTCGTTGTGCATCGCCATGTCCCGGCGCGGTCCGGGCACAGACGCCTTCTCAGTCATCCGCGGCTCTTCCTCGAAAACACCTCGATGCTCGCAGCGTACGCAGCGAGACGCGGCAGGTTCTCACGGACGTCCCGCCCACGCCTGGTGGTCGGGAGCGACGCGCAGCTGCTCGCGGAGGCGGCCGCGCAGGACTCCGACGCGGGTGCGGCTCTCCAGGACCTGCAGTCCGCTGTCCGCCGGGTCCAGGAGGTGCCGGTCGATGAGGAGCGGCGGGCGCATCCACGTCCCGTGCTCTTCCCAGTGCCGGCCGACTTCCGGGGGCCGCACCTTGCCCCAGTACACCGGGTCGGCGGCGTAGCTCTCGATGCAGCCGGCGTGGCTCTCGCCGGTCGGCATGGTGGGGAAGGCCGCGGCCGGGATCGTCTCCAGCTTCCAGGTGATGGCGCATAGATCGACGTCTCTGTAGTCGTCCACGAAGGGGCCGTTGTCGCCGTGGTCGAAGAGAAAGTCCCTCAGGACGTCGTCCGGCCACTGCAGGGCGGCCAGTGCCGGGTCGGCGCGGAAGCGCTCGAAACTGAGGCCGCCGTCTTGGCGGCGGGCCATCAGCGGGCCGAGGTCGTTGAGCTTCATGTCATGCCCTGCTTTCCAGCGCGTACAGCTCGTAGGGGACTGTTCCGGTCTCGGTGTCTCGGTCGGACGTGCCGACGCGGGTGAACCCGGCTTCGGCCAGGACACGGCCGGAGGCGGGGCTGTCGGGGTGGTGCATGGCCTCCAGCCGGTTGAGGCCGGCGGTGGTGAAGGCGACGGTGACGACCTGGTGCGCGGCGTGGGTGGCGTAGCCGTTGCCCCAGGTGTCCTCGCGGAGGATGTAGCTGATGGTGCCCATGGACGGGGATCGTCGCCGCAGGGCGATCAGGCCGATCATCTCGTCCGCGGCGAGGATGCCCCAGGACCACTGGGCGCGCGGGTCTTCTGCGCCTCTGGCGAGGGCTGCACGGATCTTCTCCTGGGCTTGGTCGAGGGTGAGGGCCTTGCCGGTGGTGTACCGGATGGATGCGCCGCTGTAGATGCGGGTGAGGGCGGGGGCGTCGTCGGGGGTCAGTGCGCGCAGGGTCACCATGCGGCGGTCAGCTCCTTCGCGGTGGGCCGGTCGGCGGGGTCGGGTGCCAGGCACGCGGTGATGGCGTCCTTGAGCTCGGGGAACGGCCACGGCCGGACGTCGGGCAGCGCGGTGGTGGTGCCCGGGCGATGACGGCCAGCTTCTGAAGCCGGTCCAGGTCGTCGTCGTAGGCGACAGGGCGGTGACCGGTCCAGCACCAGAACAGGGAGGCACCAAGGCTCCAGATGTCGGCAGAGGGCTGTGCCTGGATGTGGGTGTCGGCGGGGGTGAGCCGAAGGAGGTGATCGTCCTCCTGGGCCGTCTCGGCCGCCTTGTCGCGGGCGTCGCCCCCGTCCGGGTTGTTGGCCTTCAGCGCGACGGCGCTCTTGGGGCCCTGGAGATTCCAGGCCCGGAAGCCGCGCCGGTCGCCCAGGAGCTGGACGGCGGCGAGCTCGCCGGTGTGTCCGGTGAGGAGGGCGACGACATACCCGGTGGGAATGGCTGGTTCCTGGCCAGTCAGGGCGTGGCGGGGAAGGAGAGACTGCCAGTCCGGCTGGACCACTACAAGACTTGAGGAGTACTCGTGACCCCTGTGAAGCAGATCGCCACCACCATCGCCACCGCCATCGCCTCCGTGAGCGGGCTCTTGTTCGCGGCGGCGCCCGCGTCCGCCGCGCCGACCGCCATCTGGACGTGCAACGCGCCCCAGTACGTGACGGGCAGCGGCGGGCACGCCGGTGTCTCGCTCCAGTGCTTCGGAACTCAAATGACGGACAAGTTCAACACCGCGGCAACCTGCAAGCGGTTGGACAACGGCTACGAGTACCGTCACGACGGCCCGATCGTGGTGACCGGTCACACCTCGACCGTGTGGTGTGACCTCGGCGCCCGCATTGTCCACGTAGCCTACGTCGCCCGGTGATCTGAGCTCCCTCTCGCCTCACCGACCACCTGCCTGCCGCCGCTCGACGCGGCCTTCTCCGGGAGGGGCGCGGCCTCCAGCCGGAGGCCGTCTTGCGCCTGGTGAGCGAAGGTCAGGCAGGAAGTGCGTCGATCGCGGCCCGCCACGGGTAGGCGTCGGGATTGCCCTGCTTGGGCTTGTGGGGCACGAACCCGCCCTCGCCGAGCAGCACGGTGACGCCGGCCTCGCGCAGGAACTCAACGTGCTTCGCGACGGCGGGGTGGGCGGCCTGGGCGTTGTTGAAGTGGGGCAGGGCGACGATCGGCAGGCCGAGGCCGATGCCTTCGGTGATCAGTCCGAGGGCGAGGGTGTCGGAGACGGCGGTCGCCCACTTTGCCAGGGTGTTGTTGGTGAGCGGGGCGACGAGGATCGCGTCCGGGGCGGGCAGGACGTCGGGCTGTGAGGGGAGTTTGTACTGCCAGCGGGCGGGGTGCCCGGTGAGCTCCTCCAGGGTCTCGATCTCGCTCTCGGTGTCCTCGGTGAGCCACCGGTGGGCGGAGGGGGTGAGGATGAGGCAGACGTCCCAGCCGGCCTGCTGGGCGGCTCGGACCGGGACATCGAGGCGACGGGCCGGCGGGGCCGCGCAGACAATCAGGTACAGGGTGCGGTTCGTGGTCACCGGGGCAGTCCACAGCGATCGGCGAGGCCGCGCAAGCGGCCCTCGGCGCTGCCGGCGCCGAGGAGGCGAAGGTCTTCGACGAGGCGCTTCGCGCGGGGTCGGCACACCACTTCTTCGGGGGCGAGTTCTTCCGCCTCCAGGAGTGTGTCGACCGCGGTCTCGCGCTGCCCGGCCTGCTTCTCGCCGATGGCACGGTCGGTGAGCAGGTGGGCCCGGCGCTCGCGTGGGAGACCGGCGAGGGAGACGGCCGGGATGTCCGCCGCGGCGGCCACGGCATCGGCTCCCTGGCTCAGCTGGACGTGGGCGGCGACCCTGTACAACGCACAGTTCGTCGGCCCGAACGAGGTCCACAGCAGGTTGCCGTCGTGGCCGAGGTGTTCGGCGTGCTCGTCGGCCTGGTCGAGGAAGCCGGGGACCGCGCGGGCGAGGACGTCGGGGCTGTGGTCGTCGGCCTCGGCGGCCGCGGCCTGGGCCATCGCCGCCTTCAGGAACAGCATCCCGAGCACCGAGAACCCTTCGGGTCCGCGCTGCACCAGGTCGCCCTGGAGCCGGTTGGCGGCCGCGGTGACGAACGCGACGGCGGCCGCCGCCTGGCCGTGGGCGGACGTGCCGGCCGGGACGATCGGCTGCAGCGGGGTGACGGGCTGGCGGCGTCTGCGGGACTGGACCGAGGCCGGCGTCTGGCCTCGCCTGCACGCCATTCTCCTCGCGGAACTCCGCAAGGCGGGTCTGCCGGACATGGACGACGCCGCGATCGACGGCTCGCACGTCCGGGCTCTGAAAGGGGGCTCACACCGGACCTTCGCCGGTCGACCGCGCGAGGCCCGGCAGCAAGCACCACCTGATCACCGACCGTCACGGAACACCCCTCGCCGCCTCGCTGACCAGCGGAAACCGGCACGACGTCACCCAGCTCATGCCCCTGCTGGACACCATCCCCAGCATTCGCGGCCTGGTGGGCCGGCCCCGTCACCGGCCACGGCGGCTGTTCGCCGACCGAGGCTACGACTACGACAAGTACCGACGCCTGCTCAGAGCCCGTGGCATCACACCGAAGATCGCACGCAGGGGCACCGCCCACGGATCCGGCCTGGGCAAGACCAGATGGGTCGTGGAGCGGACCTTCGCCTGGCTCCACCGGTTCAAACGCCTCCGGATCCGCTACGAGACACGAGCCGACCTCCACCTCGGGCTCCTCTAACTCGCCTGCAGCATCATCTGCTTGAGACGCCTCCGAACCTCATTCTGAAACGATCAGTTAATCGTGTCACGAGCTCCATGGTTCCATTGATTGGATGCTTATTTCAGAAAAGGTAACCGAGGAGGTCGACGACATCTTCGCCCCATGACGCTCCTGAAAGCATCTTCACCATCATCTCACCGACGGGCTTTTCTGCTATCCCGAGAGTCTCGTGATCGTTAATCATCAGCCATTTCGCACGATTTGCCACTGATTGATATCCGTTGGCGAGATAGACGCGTGGATCATCGGCGAAGAGAAGGATCGCATCGACTTCAGAAGAGCGCGCTGCGGCTTCAATTTCGACCAAGAGATGGCTGGCGATCCCGCGAGAGCGTGTCGAAGTGGCGACACAGAGGTCTATTATGCCGAAAATCCGCAACGGCGTATCACCGTTTTTGATCATTCGGTGGTCGATACCTACCTGCGCGACTAGAGCGCCGTGATCCCAGACCAGGTGCCTAAGGTGAGGGAGTTGCTTGTAGTAGGTGCGCGAAGGGTACTGAGGAAAGCTTGAACCAAGCAATTCTTGAATTTTCACGTGAGTGCTTGAGTCAATCTCATGTTCAAGTTTTGTTTCAGTTTTCACTGCTGCTCCGCCAGTTGGGTCGATGAGCGGACGGTATCAGCGACCGGCGAGACGGTGTCAAGATACTTTCGACCAGTCTGTCCGGGGGCCTTTTGCGGGTCCGCGGATTCACATCCCCGGCGCCCCCGGCCCAGGTGGTGAAAGCGCGGGCCTTGCACTCCTGGAGGTCGGCGAGCAGCGCCAAGTCGGGTTCTCAAGCGCTGCTGGCAGGCACGGAAGAGTTCACCGAGTTCATCCCGCAGGACGACGGGTCCAGGTCGTGGAGGACGGCCCGCTGCGCGGCCCTCCCGCACGGATGGCGGCGCCGGGCCGGAGGCGGCCTGAGCGATGGTAACGGCCTGTGCGCCCGGTGTGGCCCGCTCAGCGCGAACAGCACTCCAGCGCCTGCCACCAGCGTCCCTCCCGGTCGGTGACCACCGCCAGGACGACCGGCTCGCCACAGCGCCAGAGCTCGGTACGCACCTGTCAACCCTCGGGGCGGATGTGCATGCGTCAGTTCCCGGCCTTGCACGCGCGGTACGCATCGCCCCAGAGCCCTGAAGCGACCTTCAGATGGGGCTTTGAGGTGGGCGCCCGCAACTGTGCGGCCGTCGACTGCGAACGGCAGATGCTGCTCGGCGCAGGAGGGACTGCCGCACGAGACGCGCACCGCCGCACTGCCACGACCGGCAGCGGGCGCCGTTGTCGGTGAGAACGCGTTCGACCGTGATCCCGCATGAGGTGAAGTAGGCGTTGGCACGGATCCAGAAGGCGGCAGCGGTTTCCTTCTTCTCGTTGGTGAGGATTCGCTGCAGGCGAGGCCGGAGTGATCGTCGACGGCGGTGTGGAAGCAACTGTAGCCGGCGTTCGCCCGGTTCTTGCGGCTCGCTGGGCGACCGAGGGCTCTGTGGCCGCCCTCGTCGGCGGATGTTGCCGATTTTCTGGATGTCCACGTGGACAAGTTCGCCGGGTCTATCGCGTTCGTAGCGGCGTATGTTCCAGCGGTGGCCCGGTCCAGGTGTATGAGCCGGGCCAGGCCGTAGCGGGTCAGCACGTGGTGCACGGTGGAGAGCGCCAGCCCGAGCAGGTGGGCGATGTGGTCCGGCTCCCACCGGTGCAGGAGCCGGACCTTGGTGATGCTGAACCGCCCCGGGTTCGGTGGAGATTTCAGGGCGTTGTCGTATGCATCGCCGACGGAGCCGATCGATGCCGCGATGCCGGCCGCGTCCAGGTGCTCGGCCGGCCGGAAACTGGTGTACTGGCTGCTCGCGCCGCTGTGGTGTATCAACTCGCCGCGAACGTAGGGGTGTTCGTCGCGGGCCGCGCTGCCACGGCGCCATCTCCAGGGCGTCCAGGACGAGCTGGGTCTCCTTCGACGTCGCGGTGGACCAGCCGACGATCCGGCGGGAGAAGGTGTCCACGACGAAGGTGGCGTAGACCACTCCGGCCCAGGTGGCCACGTGCGTGAAATCCGCGACCCAGCAGCGATTCGGCGCGTCGGCGAGGAAGTCGCGGTCCACCCGGTCCGGTGCCCGATCGGGGCACGGAATGAGGAGGGCCCAGCCCTGGACGCACCGGACCGTGCCGCGCGGTGGGGCGGTGAGGCGGCGTTCGGTGTCTTCGAGGGTGAGGTCGGTGAGCGCGCGGGCTGGTTGGTCGCCGGGCAGTTGGTGGGCAATGGTGCGGAGGTCGTGGGCGACGGCGCGGGCGGCGCCGGTGAGCTGGGGTGCGATCTGGTGGTAGTCCGCGGTGTGCAGGCCCGGGTCGCCGCCCCAGGCGAGGACGGCTTTGGCCAGGCATTCATGGGAGCGGCGGACGAAGGGGAGTTCGGCTTCGATGCGTCCGTCGGGGTCGTGCAGGACGGTGTGGGTGCTGGTGCGTGTGGGAGGCATTGGTGCGGTCCGGTGCGGGTGGTCGGCGCTCGTCGTGGAGTGTGACCGGTGCCGTCGGCCTGGTCGTGCCGGCTTTCGGTCTGCTGGGTGAGAAACCGGGCACAGCCGCGGTCGGCGCGGGTCAGCAGGGCCTGGGAGGGCTGGCCGAAGGCGCGGGGCCGGAGGCCGTGTTCTTCGGGTTGGGTGTCGATGGTTGTGGGTGTGCTCATGGGGGCGTCGCCTCTGTTGCTGGTGTGTCGGTGTCGTTCGACGCTACGGAGGTGGCCTTGGTTGTCTCAATCAAGTTGCACGAAGTTGCTGTCGGTCACCCGAGTGTGTCGATTGCGGCTCTGATCAGGGCGCGGGCGGGGCCCCGAAGACGGCCAGTTGCTGGAGTTCGGCGAACGCCTTGGTGTGCACGGCGATCTCGGTGGGGCGGCTGATGGCGATTTCGGCGGACAAGGTCTCGACCAGTACGCGGTCGGTGTCGAAGACCATGAACGTCTCCAGCGGCCAGATGGCGCGCTGGGCGGTTTGCGGGATGATTCCGAGGGCGACGGCGGGCAGGGACATCAGTCCAGGAGCTTGCCGAGTTGGCCGGCCATCACTTCGGGGTCGCCGATCCGGTAGCGCAGGACGGCTTCTTCTGCCAGGAGCACGAAGCGGTGGTTGCCCTCGTAGATGAAGCGGGAGCGGCCCGGGCGGGCGGTGGCAGCGTCCGCGGCTCGTTGGGGGTGCCCTGGAAGGTGCTGATGGCTGAGAGCAGCGCGGTGGCGTTGGAGTGGGTCTGGAGGGGGCCGGGGATCACGTTGGAGCAGTAGACGCGGACGAGGCTGGTGCGCTGGTAGAGCGGGACGGCTGATTCCTGGAATGCCTTGACGTCGCTGCGGCGCAGGCGTCTCCATTCCTGGTACATCTCGTTGGCGGTGCGGGACTCGGCGATCAGGTCGGCGGTGTGTTCGTCGGCGTCGCAGGCGCGGCACCACGCGCGGATGTCGGCGTACGTGGGGAGGGTGCGGCAGTTCTCGATGCGGGATGCCTTTGACTTGTGCCGGCCGCACCGGTCCGCCACCTCGTACGACTTGAGACCGGCGTCTTTGCGCGGCCCCGTCAGGCGCCGGGCGAGGGCCGTGCGGGCGGCTTGCGCGGCCGAGGACGGACGGGGAGGCGGTCGTCATGAGGTGACGGCCTTTGGGTGTGCGTCGGTCAGATGTGGTGGTCGGCGTGCGGTACGGCCAGTTCCCACACCGACCGGAACGCCTCGGCGCACAGTTTGATCGCGCTGGGGTCTTCGGTGTGGTCGGGTTCGAGGGCCTGGCCGTCACCGGAGAAGATGTTCCAGCGCACGGCCTGGTCGTCGATGAGCCAGAAGTCGTTGCCGGGCAGCGCGAGGGTGGAGGCGCGGCGGCGATCACGCGAGGGCGCTGTCCATGCCAATGACACCAATGACAAAGGAACGGTACCGACGGGAGCCCGGTCGACTGGTCCGGCTGCGGGAGCAGGCCCTCTTTCGTGTCGGGGTTGCGGAGGAGAAGGAGGAGGTCGGGTCAGATCACGCGGAAGAGGTCGGCGGCGGCGCGGGTGTCGGTGAGGTCCTCGATGGAGCGGAGGTTGTCGCACAGGGCATCCAGGACCGAGCCGGCTCCGGCGGCGGGCAGGGCGCCTATGGCGACGCCGAAGACGCGGAAACCCAGCCGGTTTTTACTGTCGTTCCAGCCGCGCATCCATGCCTCGGTGACTCCGCATTCGTCGTCGGTGATCATCACGATGTCGCCGCGTGTGCGGGCGGCGTCGTTGAACTCCTCCTCCAGCAGGTCACCGGCCGTTGTCAGGGGCGTCTGGTAGCTGGTACCGCCGCCGAGGAAGGTCTCTGCGAAGTCGAGAGTCCGGGCGATGTCGGCGGGCCGGCCGGCCGGGAAGCGGAAGACCTGGATCTTGTCGGCGGCGGAGAACAGGATACCGACGAAGTCACGCCCTGCGTGGCGGGCCTGATCCAGCAGGGCCAGGGCGCACGCCTTGGCCCATGCCTCGCGGGTGACTCCGCCAGGCCCTTCCATGTACATGGAGTGCGAGGTGTCTACGCACGCGATGATGGCGCCCTGGCCGGTGGGCTGCTCGCCCTGGCTGTCGTAGAGCATGAGCTCCCCGGTGGCGTAGCGTGCGGCGAACACCGCACGCAGCTCGGGCAGGCCGAGACTGGCCAGCTCGGAGGGAATGACGCGGGAGAGGTCATTGCCGAGGGTGATGCCGACTAGCTCCCCGGTGGCGTTCTGCACCTTGCGGGCTCGTTCACCGTCGGCCATCTGCCGGAAGCGGCCGATCAGCTCGGCCCACTGTGCGAGATGGCTGGTGCGCAGCCGGTCGGCGAGTGAGGAGCGCTGGTCGAACGGCATCCGCTCCAGCTCGCCGGGACCGACACCCCACGCCCGCATCAGCGCGGCCTCCTCCCGCACCGCCCTCGCGGCCTTCGTCACCGCGTTCCGCGCGGCGGCACGGATGCCGGTGGCCGCGGCGGCGAGGGCCTGCGCGGCGCCCTGGGCGGCCTCATCGGCGGGCTGTTGGGGTGCCTCGGCCACGGCAGTCGCCGCGCCTTCGGTGTTCTCCTGGGCCTTCTTTGCTTGCCCGGCCTGTTCCCGGGCATCCTGGGAGCGGTCAAGGATCCGGCGCAGCGCGGTGCTCTGGGCGAGCACGGCCATGGCGGCGGCGTAGGGGTCGCCGATCGTCTCCCGGCGCAGGTCGGCGAACTCAGGTGAATCCACGAGCGCGGTGACGATCTGGTGGTTGACCAGTCGGCAGGGGTCCATCTCCGCGCGCCCGCGCAACTGCGGGTTGCCTTTGTAGGCGGCCAGGAACGTATCGGTCAGAAGGTCGGTGGCGCAGTCGTGGTGTGCGTTCAGTTCTGCGTCCAGCTCGCGCAGCCCGGTTGACTGCTCGTAGGTGTCGCGCCATGTGATCCGGTCGAACCGGTCCGCGACCACGACCGTGTGCCGTTCAGGATCAGCGGCGGACAGGCCCAGGCACGTCCCGGCCCGGCTCCCCGGCCCGTCGAGCCTGCTCGGTGCCTCACTCATGGTTCTGCTCCCCGGTGTTCAGAGCTGGGCCTGCACCGTGCTCGCGTCCATACCGAGGGCCTCGGTGAGGACGCGAGCACGGACGGCCCGCTGGCGGCCGGTGATTCGGTCGATGGCGGCGGTGGAGCGGCCGGCGCCCGCCGCCTCTTCGCGCAGCTTCTCCAGCCGCTTCCCCGCCATGGCGAGCTTGTTGTGGGCCTTCTTGATGACCCAGTCGCTCAGCGCCTCGCGGGACTGCCCGGCCATGGCGTCGAGCTGTGCCTCCAGCTCGTCGATGGTGTCGGCCAGATCGAGCGCGTCCTTGGCATCGGGATTGACCAGGTGCAGCACTTCGCGCTCGACGGTCGGGCGCTGGGCTGGGGAGTCCCACAGCACATAGGTCAGCACCGACAGGTCGGTCTCGGTGACCGCCGGACGGCCGTCGAGGTACGCGGATGCTTGGAGCAGGGCTACCGCCTGCCGCCAGCGGCGGTCGGAGGCGACGAGCTCCTTGCGGCGCAGGGCGGCGCGCAGCGTGCACACGGCATCCACGATCGCGTCCGGAACGTCCACGGCCGGGACGGCTTCGCTCACGGCATGCTGCAACGCGGGCAGTTCGACGGTGGTCCGTGTCGGCGCCACCGGGCGGCTGACGGCGGAGCGGACCAGCGCGGCGAAGTTCGAGGGGTCCTCCAGGTACCCGACCTCGATCCGCACCAGCAGCCGGTCGTAGATCGCGGCAGTATCCTCCCCGCTGGGAAGTTCGTTGCTCGCTGTGATGGCTCCGATCAAGGGGCAGCGGATCGGCTCGCCGCCGCTCTCGGGGTGGTAGATCCGCTCGTTGAGGTAGCCCAGCGTCTCGTTCAGCGCCGCTGTGGAGCACTTGAAGATCTCGTCGATGAACGCAATGTGCGCGGTCGTGGCACGGCCGTCGTAGATCTGGCGGTACTCGCCCCGGGCCAGCGCGGCGACGTCGATGGGACCGAACATTCTCGTGGGCGCGGTGAACTTCGACAGGAGGATCTCCCAGTAGGCGGCACCCTCGATCCTGCCCGTGAGTTCACGGGCCATCTCGGACTTGGCTGTTCCGGGCGGGCCGAGCACCAGCGAGTGCTGCCCTGCCAGCAGCGTCACCATCAGGATCCGCACCACGTCGGCCCGTTCGTGGAAGCGGTCCGACAGCTCGCCGCTGATCGCCCGCAGCCTCGTAGCCGTGTCCTGCGAGTCCTGCGGTCCCATATTCGGCTCCTGGCCTGTAACGCCCTGTTGGGCTGACGAGACGCCCCCAGGGGTCACGACGAAGCGCAAAGCAGCTGAGGGCGAGGGTGGTTGCCCGTGAGATGTTCTCAGAAGCGGTCCTTTGCCAGAAGGAGATCGCTTGAGGACCTGGAGGTCAACACCGTTGTGTTTGCTTCCGTGGGCGGTTCGCGAGCCCGCGCCCGAAGAACGTGATGGCGGTTCGGTGGTGTGGTTCAGGCCGGTCGTGGGGGGCGGTGTTCGGCCCGTATGTGCTGGTGGGGTTCTTACGACCCGGGGAGCAATTGGGCTCGACGTCGCGGCTGCCGTGCTGGACGACGTTCCTTCTGCTGAGCCCTATTGCTTCTTGGGTCGCGACTTCGAGGCTGCCCAGATCAGCTGCAGCTGCAGCTGCCCGATCTCAGCACCGTTCTTCATCGGCTCGGCGTTCAGCGTGATGGCCAGGAGCGGGTGCGCTCGTAGGTGCCGCAGTTCTTCGCCCGGTACAACGATGGCGTCGGCATGCACCCCCCATCGGGGTCCCGGCCGTCGCCTGCCATCCCTGTGGCACGGGCAGCTGACCGTGGCACTGGACGTGCCACTGCACGGACGGATCCTGGTCCGCTTCCCCACGGTCCTTGTGGGTGCGGGAGGACCGGCTGATCGCCTAGGCGGCACCGTCCAAGGTCGCGACGCCGTCCGTGGTTGCGGCGGCGGGCATGAGGCGGGCGGGAGAGCAAGGGGCCGGGCAGGGACGCGTCCGGGCTCAGAGTGAGCGGGATGTCGCACAGTCGTGATCCCGGAGCGGACAGGAAGGGGTTGTGTCATCTGACGTTGCGTCCTTTTCGATGCCGGTGACGCTCGTATGCGAGAGGAGTAGCGGCCGTGTCGGCGGGTGCTCCGGGGACCGCCCGGTGCGGGCGGCCCCGGCTGTCCTGAGACGGGAAACCCGGGGCACCCCGTCCCCGGACAGCGCGGCGGCCTGGGTGGGGCTCGCCTACTTGCTCTGCAGCGTCCCCAGCGGGTCGGGACCTTCCTCCAGCGCGGTGGCGTCCGCCTTCCAGTCGCTGTCCTCGCCGAGGAGGGTACTGCGCAGGAAGGCCGTTGTGAGGTGCTGGATCAGGGCGACGCGTGCGGGGTTCTCGTCGGTGGTCTCGGCGACCTCGTAGCCGGGGATGCCGCCCAGCGAGTGCTCCGCGCCGAACAGGGTGAGCAGGCTCTTGGGGCCGGGGCTGAGGGTGTAGGGGTCGGTGAACCAGTCCGGTCCGCGCGTGGACAGGTGGGACTGGTCCTTGTCGCCGGCGACAACGAGGGCGGGGGCAGCCATGGTGGCGAAGGACGGCCTCATGAAGGGGAAGTGCTCGGCGGCGAACGGCGTCAGGTCGTCGCCGAGACCGGTCAGAGCGAGCAGCACGCCCGCCTTGGCCCTCGGGTCGGACATGTCCTCGCCAGGTGTGCCGTCGGCATCGAGGACGCGTGCGCCGAGCAGGGCGCTCGCGCTCTGGGCACCCCAGGAGTGGCCGGCCACGGCGATACGGTCGCGGTCGAGGCGCCCGGCGAGGCCCGGGACGGCGGCCTGGAGGGTGTCGAGGCCGTCGAGCACGCGGGTGAGGTCTTCGATGCGGTGGCGCCACATCCGGGGCGTGCGGGGGTCCTCGGCGGGGATGCCGAGCGTGCGGGAGTCGAGGTGGGTGGGCTGGACGACCACGAAGCCCTGCGCGGCCCAATGGTCGGCGAGCGGGGCGTAGCCGTTCATCGACCAGCCATAGCCGTGGGAGAAGACGATCACGGGCAGGTCGCCGCCGGTCGCCGGGGCGGACAGGCGGACCTGGAGGTCCTCGCCCCGGCCCGGGGCGGACAGGACGACCGGCCGCGCGGATATCACCGTCACCGGCGCACCCGTGGACCTGCGCTCGTTCGGGATGCTCGATTCCGACATGGAGGTGCCTTCCGTTCAGTGCCTTTGCACTCTGGGGTCGTGTGCCCGGCCGTCGGTGTCGCCGAAGGCCGGGCGGGATGGGGGAAGGAGTGCCTTCTCGTGTGGGGCCGCACGGGCTCCGGGTGTGGCCGTTCACTCTCTTCGTCCCGGGGTGGAGCGGGATGACGGGAGCCGTCAGCCGTCCGGTCTGTCATCATGAATGAAACGGAACCTTGTTCCATTTACGATACGGAACACGGTTCCGTATTTCAACGTCGATCGATGGAAGGAGTGCCGCGGTGAACGACAGCGGCCAGACGGCGGGCAGTTCGGCCCGGTCCAAGCGCAAGGACGCACGGCGCAACCAGCAGGCTCTGCTGGACGCGGCTGCCGCCGTCTTCGTCACGTCCGGCGTGGAGGCGCCGGTCCGCGACATCGCGGCCGAGGCCGGCGTCGGGGTGGCCACGATCTACCGCCACTTCCCCACCCGGGCGGAACTCGTCATCGCCGTCTACCGCCACCAGATCGATGCCTGCGCCGAAGCCGGTCCGGCCCTGCTCGCGGCCGGCCCGACACCCCACGCCGCGCTCGCGCGGTGGGCCGACCTCTTCGTCGATTTCCTGGTCACCAAACACGGACTCGCCGCCGCGATGCAGGCCGACAGCGCCGGCTTCGAGACGCTGCACACCTACTTCCTCGACCGCCTTCTGCCCGTGTGCACCGAACTCCTCGACGCCGCCGCCGCCACCGGCGAGATCCGCCCCGGAATCGACGCCTACCAGCTCATGCGCGGCATCGGAAACCTCTGCATCGGCGCCGAGGACGATCCCCGCTACGACGCGCGCCGACTCGTCACGCTCCTCGTCGCCGGACTCCGCGACCCGCGCTGACGGTGACGGTGACGTCGGCGATGACGGGACCTCGCACAAGCGGGTGACACCCTCAAGTGATCAACGCACCACCCGCACGACCCGGTCTGCGGGCGCCGGTGGAGGCCAAACCGGCACTGTACTGGTCGCCGGAGCAGATCGCCGGCCGGCTCGGACTCCAGTTCTCCGGCGGCATCTCCAGGCATGTCTCGCACGAGGCGATCTGCCTCTCGTTCGACGCCCCGCGATGTCGTCAGGCGATCGATCGCAGCCTCACCCAGCGGCTGCGGTCCGTGCAGCCGCTGCGCCGGCCGAAGGTCGCCCGTCGGCCCACCGGCCGGGGCATCATCCGCGGCATGGTGTCCATCAGCGCCCGCCCTGCCGAAGTCAAGGACCGCAAGATGCCCGGTCACTGGGAGGACAACCTCGTGATGGGTGCACGACCCTCGGCGATCGCCACGCTCGTCGAGCGCACCACCCGCCGCACCGCCATCGTCGCGCTGCCGGACGGCATCAGGGCCGAGCAGGTCGCGCCGTACCTCACCCGAAGCCTCCTCGGCGTCCCGCCCCGGATTCGGCGGGCGCTCACTTGGGACCGGGGCCGCGAGATGGGCGAACACCAGGCCATCGCGGCCGAGACCGGCATGCCGATCTGCCTCTGCAAACCACGCACCCCTCGGCAGCGAGGCGCCAACAAGAACACCGACCGCCGGCTATGGCAGTACTCGCCCAAGGGTGCGGATCTCCGCACATTCAGCCAGGCCGACCTCGACGCCATCGACCACGAGCCCAACCACCGTCCCCGCAAAGTCCATAGCCACCGCACTCCGACAGAGGTCCACGCTGACCGCCTGAACAGCGGTGATGCGCCGACCGCTTGAGCTCGCCCCTCGCCGGCGCCGGTCCTTGCGCGCCAGGGCCGTGAAGACCTCGGCCACGAAATCACCGGGGTCCCCGCGGAGCTTCTCTACCTCACCGAGATCCACGAGCCGTGGCATGCACCGCCACGACCACCAAGAACTGGGCAAGGGGCTGGTGTCAGACCCGGCGGCGAGCGTCCTCCAGGTAGTGCAGTACGGCGGCGACGCGCCGGTCGACCTGCTGGGTGGGCGCAAGGTCGAGCTTGGCGAAGATGCTGCGGATGTGTTTGTGGATGGCACCGTCGGTGACGACGAGCCGTTCGGCGATGGCGCTGTTGCCCAACCCCTCGGCCATCAGGGCGAGTACGTCCTTCTCACGTGGGCTGAGGCGTTCCAGCCGGGTGTCCCGGCGTGAGCGTGTGAACAGCTGCGCGACGACTTCGGGGTCGACGGCGGTACCGCCGTCCACGACCCGTCGCAGTGCGTCGAGGAACTCTTCGACCCGTCCGACACGTTCCTTGAGAAGGTAGCCGATGCGGCTGATGCCGCCGGTGAGCAGTTCGGTGGCGAAAGTCTGCTCGACGTATGCGGAGAGGACGAGGACGGCGAGACCGGGGTGCCGACGCCGGGCCTCGATGGCGGCGCGGATGCCTTCGTCGGTGTGGGTGGGCGGCATTCGCACGTCAAGGATGGCGACATCGGGCCGGTGCGTGTCGATGGCGTCCAGCGCCTCGTCGGCCGTTCCGGCCTTGGCCACCACGTCGAGCGACTCCGCGCGCAGCAAGAGAGCGAGGCCCTCGCGCAGCAATGGGTCGTCCTCCGCTATCACGATCCGCATGGAAGATTCACCTCAAGGGTTGTCGGTCCGCCGAGCGGACTGGTCAGGTGAAGAGTCCCGTCATGGGCCGCGACGCGGCGGCGGATGCCGGTGAGGCCGGAGCCGGCCTTCTCGTCGGCACCGCCCCGGCCGTCGTCCTCGATGCGTAACAGGAGTCGGCCGCCCCGGCTTCGGACGGTTACGGTGGCCTGGGCGGCGCCGCTGTGCTTGGCGATGTTGGTGAGGGCCTCGGCCGTCACGAAGTAGGCGGTTGCCTCGACGGAGGAGGCGCACCGCTCCGGCAGGCGGGCGTCGGTCCGGCAGGGCACTGCGCAGTGTGCGGCCAGCCCGGAGAGCGCGTCTGCCAGGCCGCGGTCGGCGAGCACGGGCGGCAGGATACCGCGGGCGACGGTCCGTAGTTCGGCCAGCGCCTGTTCGGCGGCGGACTGGGCGCGTTCGAGGAGTTCGTCGGCGCCGACCGGGTCGCGGGCCACCATACGGCGGGCGGCACCGAGCAGCACGGTGACGGTGACGATGCGGTTCTGGGTGCCGTCGTGGAGGGAACGTTCGATACGGCGGAGTTCGGCGGCGTGGGCGTCCAGCGCGGCGGCCCGGGTCGCGGTCAGCTCGATGATGCGCAGGGGGAGATCGGTGTCCGGCCCTGCCGTCAGGAGGCGCACGCCGGGCCATGCCTGAAGTCGGGCCAGACTGGGGCCGAGGCCGAGGATGATGGCGATCCAGCCCACGCCGAGCAGGCACACCGCGGCGGCGTCCAGCCAGGATTCCGCAGTTCCGAACCCCAGTGCGGTGCTGGTGGCATCCGCAGGCGCGAACGGCCACAGCAGCGGGAAGGCGGTGTCGCGGACGGCAAAGATTGGCAGCACAATGCCGAGCAGCCCGAGGAACAGGCCGAACGTGGCGTGCGTCACCAGCCAGCCGGCCTCGCGGCGGGTGGTGGCATCGACGAGGGCGAGACGCAGCTGGGTGGGCGGTGGGTTCGGGACGACGACCTCGGCACCGTGGCGGCTGAGCCGGTCGCGCTCCTGGCCTGCCAGCGCGTGCAGGGCGCGCAGCCCGGTCGGCGCGACGAGCAGGCCGATGCCCACCAGGCAGGCCGCGGCCGTCAGGGCGAGCCAGCCGAGGACGGCCAGCGCGAGCAGAGCCGTACCGAAGCCGCTCGCGAGCTGTCTCAGCGCGGCGGAGGCGGCACCGACGACGTCCTTGACGAAGCCCGTCGCACCGGGCCCGGCCCGGTCGTCGGCCCCGAAGTTCTGCTGGATGGTCACCCCGCTCCTCCTCACTTCGCCCTGCGGATGTGCCAACCACCTTATGCCTGGGCCGACATGGCGGTTTCGGTGGTACAGCCTGCTGTACCACCGATTCGGCAGCACGAGGGATGGGCCGGGGAGAGACCGGTCCGTAGCGTCGATGACACCGCAAATCTCTGGAAGGAGTTCCCGTGGCGCACACGGACCCCTACCGCCTCACTCTGGCCGACAGCCGGGACGGGGCGCAGGCCGACATCGGCCCCACGGACTTCGTCGGCGTCCTGCTCCGGGTGGCCCTGGTGGTCAGCGTGATCGGCAACATGGTGGTTTCGTACGGTGTGGCGGGCAGCGGGGCACACCTGGCCTTCGGCGGGGTCACCGCGGTGTGCGTCACCGTGCTGGTCGTGCGCCGTCTGCGGAGCCGTCGATGAGCTCTGCCGCCTTCAGCCGCCGCGAAGCCGTCCGCGCGGCGCCCGACGCGCCGTCGGGCCCGGCGGTTGTGCTGACGCAGGTCAGCACGGTGTACACGGGAGGAACACGTGCCCTGGACGATGTGCGCCGGCTGTGTGGCATGGCATATTCCTCGCCGTGATGGGACCGTCGGACTCCGGCAGGAGCACCTTGATGCACCGCGCGGCCGGACTGGACTTGCGGTCGCCCACCCGGACCCCGGGCGTGGCTGTATCGATCGCGGGGCAGCGCCGCGTGAACGCGCGGAGCCTCCGCGTACCTCGTCGCGGGCGGCAAACCGTCGTGACACCTCATTTCGCGGCACGGCAACACGGGCCGCAGGCGCTCGCCGCGGTCCACTCAGGACCACGGCGAGCGAACATGTCGGTGAACTGTGCAGGTCAGACCGCCGGCGCGGGTCGCACATCCTCAGCGACCGGTGCGGGCTCGTAGCCGAGCCGACCGCGGGTGGCGATCAGCAGGACCACGGTCGCGACGAACGAGCTGATCAGGAACGCATGCGTGGTGTTGTCGGAAGAGAGCCATGGGAACATCTCCGACCAGGCGACGGAGAAGTAGTTGTTGACGCTGACGTGCAGCAGCATGGCCAACGGCAGACTCTCGCCGGTGCGATTGAACACCCAGGTCATCACGAAGCTGAAGACGATGGTGGTGGCGACGAATTCCGTCGGCTGCCACCAGGACACGTCCGGCCAGCCGCCCCATTCCGTCAGGAACAACGGCAGATGCCACACACCCCACAGCGGGCCGATGATCAGGGTGCCGATCAGGGCGCCGTGCCGGCGCTGAAGGTGCGGCATGGCGAAGTCGCGCCAGCCCGGCTCCTCGGCGAGACCAGTAGTGATCATTTGCATGAGCAGTCCGGGCACGAACACGACCAGCACCATGACGCTCGGCATCACCGGCTTGGTACCGCCCAATGCCATGGAGACCAGGGTGAGCGCTGCGGGCGCGGAGAGGGTGACCCCCACGTACCAGCGCCAGCTGACACGCCACTTGGCCATTCGCCGCAGCCAGTTCCGCAGACCCGCACGTCCCTCGGAGGCATTGGTGACCAGGAACGCCGACAGGAGGGGGCCGAGATAGGCGCCGGGCAGAACGCCCAGCAGCTGACCGGCCGCGCCGCCGGGATAGGAGAAGTCCAGGGCGCCCACACCGCTCCCGGACAGGATGTACGGCGTCCACGCCAGCCAGCTGAGCAGGTACGCCAGCGAGAAGAACCAGGTCAGCGGTCGGCAACGGAGGCTCCCCCGCAAGCCGCCCGGACGGCCGTGCCGGTCTGCTGGAAGCGTCGGATCATTGTTGTGTTCCGGTCCGGAACCCGTACTGAGGGGCGTGCGCGTGCTCACCGGAGCATCCCTTCTGGTGTGTGTCAACTGGCCTTCTCAGAACACCAGTTGAGGGAGCCCGGATCATTGTCGCGCACACCCCGAATCGGAGTACAGCAGGCTGTACCCGCTGAATGAGGCCGAGAGGCATTCACGGCCGGGACCACTATTCCGAAAGCGTTCTCCGTGAATTGTGGGACTAACCGGCCAACGGACTTGAAATACGAGAAAGAGAGAGGGCGGGCAGGAGCATCACCATGATCGAGCCTTTGGGGCCGGGGGATCCGGCCGAGATCTCGGGATACATGCTGCGTGGAAAGCTCGGCGAGGGAGGAATGGGCAGCGTCTATCTGTCCCACACCCGAGGCGGGCAGCCCGTCGCCCTGAAGGTGATCCGGCGTGAGTTCGCGCAGGACCCCGAGTTCCTGCGGCGTTTCGCCCGCGAGGTGCAGGCGGCACACCGGGTGCAGGGGGCATACACCGCCGCAGTGGTCGACAGCAGCATCGACGGGCAGCAGCCATGGATGGCCAGCGCGTATGTCCCGGGTCCTTCGCTGGCGAACGCCGTGCTTGAACACGGGCCGCTGCCGTTGCAGACGGTACTGCTGCTGACCGCGGGTGTGGCCGAGGCGCTCCAGTCCATTCACGCGGCCGACGTGGTGCACCGCGATCTGAAACCGTCGAACGTGTTGCTCGCCGCGGACGGCCCCCGCGTCATCGACTTCGGCATCGCACGGTCCACGGAGGCGACGGCGCTGACCGGCACCGACGTGCGCCTGGGCACGCCCGCGTACATGTCGCCGGAACAGGCGGAGGGCAAACCCGCGACATCGGCACTCGACATCTTCGCGCTTGGCCTCATCGCATATTTCGCGTCAACCGGTGGTCATGCGTTCGGCGAGGGCGACGGGCACGCGCTGCTGTACCGGATCGTGGCCCGGCAACCGGACCTGGCCTCGTGTCCCGAGCCACTGCGTCCGTTGATCGCGCGCTGTCTGGCCAAGGAGCCGGGGGAACGGCCCGTGCTCTCCGAGATCATCGAAGAATGTCACAGGATCGCGGTGGCGAAGGGCATGACACTGGCCCGGGGAGAGGGCTGGTGGCGGCCGGTCACGGGGGCCGAGGATTCGACGGGACCGGCCGGGTCCATACCATCGGCGCAGCCGTCGTACGAGCCGACCGCACCAGAGTCACCGCAGGCACACGAACCGAACGCGCTCGATCCGCGGATGTATTTCGCACAGCAGGCGGCATCCACCCAGTTCGCCCCACAGCCATCGGCCCCGCACTCGGGCAGGGACCGCGGCGCAGCGACAGTCCCCGCGGTGTCCGGGGAGGGCGACAGCTCCGAACGGACCAACATGACTCCGTCCGATGGCAGCCTGCACCGCCTGATCGGCTGCCTGCGCGGTCTGTTCGACGGCCGGCACCGCCGGGTGGCGATGGTTGTGGCAGCAGCACTGGTGCTTCTCGTGATCGTGACCGGGCTGCTGAACGGGCTGGGGGTCCTGAAGGACCAGTAGCACTTCGTTGGGTTGATTTGATCTCGGTGGTCGTGGCGGTGCTTGCTGCGACAGCGGGAACGCGTCATGGAGGGCTTCCGCTCGGTCGGCGGAGCGCAGAGGTTCCTGGCCGCTTTCAGCGGCAGCTCACCCCCACTTCCGGCCCCGCCGCCACCTGATGACCGCCACACCGCACCGCCTCGATATGATCACCCCTTCACCATCCGGGACCAGGTCACCAGCAGCGTCGGCCGACCACGGCAGCCTGACCCAAGACCACCGCACGGGCTGTCACTGCCCCCTGATATACGGTCAGGCAGGCCGCCGTGACAACGCCTGGTGAGGTGTTCGTCTCCATGGCCGGACCGCGTGTGTGTCCCTGCGAGCAGCGGCCGTGTCCGGCACTCCCCTTTTTTGCAGCCGACCGCCGCTCCAGCGGGCTCGTCCACGACACCGTGACGTCACTCCGTTGCGACGGCACTCCCTCCGGTTCCTGCCGCATGTCCGCCGACCGAGGACAGGCGCTCGTAGAGCACGGCGTACGCGGTGTGGGCAGCGGGAAGTATCAGGGCCGCCGTCAGCAGCACGGCGGCGGCGATCGGAGCCAGGACACCCGCGGCGTACGCGGCATACGGTTTGTCGGTGCCGTGCGTCAGAACAGCGGACCTGGCCCCGTCACGCAGCGGCCCTCCGGCACGGTGCAGAACCCCGTACATCCCAACGGTGATCACGCCTGTCGGCAGGACGACGGCCGCGGTCCGCAGCGACGACGTCCGACCCCACACCAGTGACCACGACCGGCGCAGCGCCGCCATGGGAGTGAGCCCGTCCCCTGCTGCCGCGGCCGGAGCCAGGGCCAGGCCGAGCCGGGGGCACGTCCCGCGTGGCGGTCATCGCCAGGCCCCCGGTGCGGCCAGGCCGGTGACGCGCACCGTCCGCCCCAGCAGGACGCGCCAGTTGCGCCGCATGACGGTCACGGTGGCGCGGGCGACGCCGCCGTGCGAGCCGTCGTGCCTGCTGCCCCCGTCCGCCTCCGGACGGTGTGCGCCGACCACTTCGTCCTTCATGCCGTCTCGCTCTCGTTGCGCACCGGAGCCGAGGCCCGGAGCGCGGGCCCCTCACCCGTCAGTGACGATCGCGGGCAGGCGCGGGTTCCGGGTGAGTCTGCCCTCGGCCGTTCAACACGGCCCGGCGGCCGTACGGACACAGGCCATGAGTATCTCTTGCTCCCAGGTGCGTCCTCTCCCCAAGTCCACAGTGCCGACCGCCGTAGCGTCCCGGCAGGGCGCGTGCTCCTGGGCATGCTCTCGGGCTGGGCGTCGTCGCCGGGCCCACCGCGCGTTCCTCGCGAGCGTTCGCGTCCTGGATGAAGGCGACCACCGGCACCGGCTGTGTGCAGCGCTGATCGGGGGCGGTGCCGGAAAGAAGCGTTCGGTGGTGCCTGCACTACTTCACATGGGCAACTGGCTGCATTGATGGGGCGGGGCGCTGTTCCTACCGTCGAAGGCTGTCGAACTCAGGCTCCCGGAAGGTACCCGCCCATGTCAGTGCCCCTGCCCGCCGACGCCGTCCGCCTTGAGCGGGTCAGCAGGACCTACGGAGGTGATCAACCGGTCACGGCGCTGGCCGAGGTCGATGTCCGGTTCCTCCGCAGGACGATGACGGCGGTGATGGGGCCGTCCGGGTCCGGTAAGAGCACCCTGCTGCACTGCGCGGCCGGACTGGACCGGCCCACCTCAGGCCGTGTCATGATCGGTGCCACCGACCTGTCATCGATGTCGGAGAAGCGGCTGACCGAGCTGCGCCGCGACCGGATCGGCTTCATCTTTCAGGCGTTCAACCTGGTCGGCGCGCTCACCGTGGAACAGAACATCCTGCTGCCGTCCCGGCTGTCCGGCAGACGCCCGGACCTGGCGTGGCTCGCGGAGGTGATCGGACGGGTCGGGCTGGGCCACCGGCTCGGGCACCGCCCGGCGGAACTGTCCGGCGGCCAGCAGCAGCGAGTGGCGATCGCACGGGCGCTGGTCACCCGGCCCGAGGTGATCTTCTGCGACGAGCCGACCGGGGCACTCGACACGCAGACAGCCGCCGAGGTTCTGGCTCTGCTGCGGTCGGTGGTCGACCAGGCCGGGCAGACAGTGATCATGGTGACCCACGACCCGGTCGCCGCGTCGTACGCCGACCGCGTCATGGTACTGGCCGACGGCCGGATCATGCGGGACACCCCGCAGCCAGGCGTCCAGCGGATCGCCGAGCAGCTGGCGATGCTCGACCGCCGCCGGCAGCAGCCCGTCGCGAGCCGGGAGGGCTGAGCAGTGCTCGGACTCGCCGCACAGATGCTGCGGTACCGCAAAGGCACTTTCATCGCGACGTTCATCGCGCTCGCCACCGGGGTCGTGATCCTTACGGTGTGCGGCGTGCTCGTGGAGTCGGGGCTGCGGTACAACGGGGAGACGCAGCGGTACGGCGCGGCATTCGCCGTCGTCGCCAAGCACGAGCTCACGGTGCAGGGGCCGGAACGGTTCGGTGAGCGTGAGACCAGCACGGTGACACTGCCCGAGCGCGGCAGCGTCCCGGAATCGCTGGTCGGCAAGGTCGCCTCGGTCCCCGGCGTGGCGCGGGCGGTGGGAGATCGGACGATCAGCGTCGCGGCGGCGGTCGCGCCGAAGGTGCCGCTCACGGGCCACGGCTGGGGAAGCGCGGCGCTCACTCCCTACAAAGTGGTGTCCGGCACCGCGCCGCGAGTCGAGGGCGAGATCGCCGTGGACCAGCGGCTCGCAGCCGCGGGGAAGCTGCGTCCCGGCAGCACCACGACGATACTCACCGACGGCGCCGTCCAGCAGGTCCGGGTGAGCGGCGTCGTTGGGACGTCTGGCGCGCGCGGGCCGCAGGCGGTGGTGTTCTTCACCGACGTACAGGCGGCCCGGCTCTCCCCCCGTCCGGGCCTTGTCGACGCGATCGGCGTTCTTCCCGCGAAGGGCGCCGACCGGGCGGCCGTCACCGCTGCGTTGAAGCGCATCGTGGACGGCACCGGGACGAAGGTTTACACGGGTGATGAGCGGGGGCTGGCCGAACAGCCTGAGGCGGTCGCCGCCAAGACCTTCACCGTGGAGGCCGGCGGCGCGTTCGGCGGCTACGCCGCGCTCATTACCAGTTTCGTGGTCGCCGCGACGGTCGGCCTGTCGGTGCGGCACCGCCGCCGCGACTTCGCCCTGTTGCGGGCGGTCGCGGCGACCCCTGGCCAGGTGCGGATGCTGATCCTCGGTGAGGTGGGCATGCTCAGCCTGCTCGCAGCGGTGGTGGGGGTCCCGCTCGGCCTGCTCGCCGGGCTCTGGATCAGGGCCGAGCTGGTGACCCGCGGGTTTGTCCCGGAGACGTTCACCATGAGCAGCGGGGTCCTGGCCGCGCCGGCGGTGGTCGCTGCGGTGGCCGCCGTAGCGCTGCTCTCCGGCTGGATCGCCGCCCGGCGTACCGCCCGCATCCGTCCCACCGAGGCGCTCGGCGAGGCATCCGTGGAGCCGACTCTGGGCGGCAAGGTCCGGATCGTGTCCGGCGTGGCGGTCCTCGGCGTCGCGTTCGCACTGATCGCCTTCACCGGCAGCACCGGCGGCCAGGCCGCCATGGGCTCCGCGGTGGGCATGCTGTGCACGTTCGTTCTGGCGATCGCGCTGCTCGCCCCGTGGATCAACCGGGCCGCCGCCGTGGCGCTCGCTCCGGTTCTGCGGACAGTGTTCGGCGACAGCGGGTATCTGGCCGCCGCGAACCTGCGGGCAAACGCGCGCGGCATGGTCGCCGTCCTGACAGCGCTGGTGCTCTCCGTGGGGTTCGGCGGCACCATCTGGTTCCTGCAGGACAACCTGGAACGCCAGACTGTGATCCAGAGCAAGGAGGGCACGATCGCCCAGCACGCGCTGGTCGGCGGCGCGGGCCTGCCCGCCGCAGCGGCCGCGCAGGCCCGGCGGATCCCCGGGGTGCTCGCCGCGACCGGGGTCCGCCGTACCTCGGTACTCGTGCCCTTCATGGACGAGGCGATGGCGGTGGTCGCGCAAGGCATCGATCCCCAGGGCGCGAGCAGGACCATGAACCTGAAGGTGACGTCCGGGCACCTGGACGACCTGCAGGGCCGCGACACGGTGGCGGTCTCCTCGTCCCAGGCGGGCACTTCGGGCTGGAAGGTCGGCAGCATGGCCAAGCTGTGGCTCGGGGACGGCACGCCGGTCACCCTGAAGGTCGTCGCCGTCTACGGCCGGGGCTTCGGGTTCGGCGACGTCACACTGACCAACGAAACGCTCGCCGGACACACCGCGACCGGCCTGGACGACCACGTGCTGATCCGCAGCGCGCCGGGCGCCGACGTGGGGCCGGCCCTGACGAAGCTCGCGGGCGCGTACCCGGCGAGCACCGTGACCGGCACCGATCAGTTCACCGGCAAGCTCGCCGACGACCTGGCGATCAGCTCCTGGCTCAACCGGCTGCTGGTCGCCGTGCTGGTCGGATACGCGGTGCTCGCGGCCGCCAACACGCTCATCATGGCCGCGCTGGCCCGGGCCCGGGAGCTGTCGCTGCTGCGCCTGGTCGGGGTAACCCGCCGCCAAGTGAAGCGGATGGCGAACGCGGAGCAGGCCGCTCTGCTGGGCGTGGCGCTCACGATCGGCGTCGCGGTCGCAGCGGTCGCGCTGTCCTCGATCGTCAACGCCGTCGCCGGGCAGCCCATCCCGTACGTTCCGGCGCTGGGCCTGGTCGTCATCATCGGCGGAACGGCCGCGCTGGCGCTGGGGTCCACGATCATCCCGATCGGGCGGCTCCTCCGCACCCCACCGGTCGAGGGAATAGGCATCCGCGAATAGCGCCTCGCACCGCTCCGCATCAGTCGGGTGCGCTGCCCGTCGGGCAGCGCACCCGACTGCTCTGTGCCGGATCAGTAGGCGGCCGGCCCGTCGTGGTCGCTGCAACGGGACAGTAGCGCTGGCTGCACCATGTTTCTTCCTGCGTGCGTTATGGAGCCGGATGCTCTTGATCGAGATTCTTGAAGCATTACTGAGAAACGTCCCCCACACCACTTACCAGGTGTTTTTGAGGAGCAATGGTGTCCGAGCACTTCCAGCCCGCCACCCATCCGAACGTCCCGTCCAAGCCCCGCCGGAGGCTGTCACGGATCAGCGTGGCGACCGTGGTCGGCGTCCTCGCCGTAGGCGGCCTGACAGGCTGCAGAGACGGCGACGCGTCCGACGCCGAGGCGGAAATCGGCGCGGCCAAGAACGAAATTGCCCTGCAGAAGGCGATGCGGGAGCTGGTGCAGGCGGGATTCCCCGGCGTGCTGGTCTCCGTCAAGGGCAAGGACGGCAAGACCCGCGACTACACGGCCGGGGTCGGCAACCGCGAGACTGGCACCGCTCCGCCGAAGAACGGGCACGTGCGGATCGGCAGCAACACCAAGACGTTCGTCGCCGCGACCGTCCTGCAACTGGTCGGCGAGGGCACGGTGAAGCTGGACGAGCCGATCGACACCTACCTTCCGGGCGTCGTCGAGGGACCGGACTACGACGGCGAGAAGATCACCGTGCGGAACCTGCTCGGGCACACCAGCGGCCTCCCCGACTACACCGAGTTCGTGGACGCGAGCACCGCCACCGCCCCGAGCCGGACCTACACGGCGAAGGAACTTCTCAGCCCCACGCTGCGGCACAAGGCGGTGTTCCCCGTCGGGAAGAGGCGCCAGTACAGCAACACCAACTACATCGTCGCGGGGATGCTCGTCGAGAAGGTCACCCGCAAGCCGGTGGGCGAGGCGGTCACCGAGCGCGTCATCGAACGGCTCGGCCTGAAGCAGACCTACTGGCCCGAGCCCGGGGACAGGAACGTCCGGAAGCCGCGTATGGAGGGCTACATCGCGCCGCCCGGAGGCGAGTTGAAGAACGCCACCGAGATAGACCCCTCGGTCTCCGGAGCCGCAGGCATGGTGATCTCCACCCCGCGTGACCTCAACCGCTTCTTCGCGAGCCTGGTCGGCGGCAAGGTGGTGCCCGCAGCGCAGCTGAAGGAGATGCAGAAGACCGTCGAATCACCGGACGAGGAGCCCAACACCGTCTTCGGTCTCGGCCTCGACAAGATCACTCTGTCCTGCACCGCGATGTGGGGCCATGGCGGCGACATCCACGGCTACGAGACTCGCGGTGGTGTGACCAGCGACGGCCGCGAGGTCACGGTGGCCGTCAACGCCCTGCCCGGCGCGATCATCTCCAAGCAGGACTCGATGGAGGCAATGACCAAGGAGGCCATACAGAAGATCGAGCAGGTCACGAACCTGGTCGACACGGCCATCTGCGGGTGACGAGACCGTTGCAGCGTGGCCGGAAACTCCCGGACTGTGCGGACCAGGGCGGGTCCTCGTGACGGAGGGCGCCCCGGCCACCCGACCCGGCACTCGGTCACGCGGTCCCCCTGCACCCTTTACGACAGTTCCCCGAGCCGGCCCCACATCGCGCGCGGATACTTCGGCGGCCCTCACCTCCGCTACACCCTCGACGAGTGAACCCAATGAGTTTCTGATCAATAGTCGCGTACCGTCGGCCACCGCCGTCACCGGTGCCCGTGCCTCGGCTGAAATCGCCGTCCCGGCCCCCAGCACCCTCTGAACGGGCCTGACTCAATCTACTTTTGGAAGAGAGGGTCACGCTGCGCCTGCCACAGGGTCTGGGGTGGACAGCGGCCACGCAGGACATGGCTCCGGGCAGAACGTATCGATCACAACACCCGCCTCACGGGCTGCGGCACAGCGCATCGTCGGGTCGGGCAGTTCCGTGCCTCTGTACCTCCTCGGCGGTGGGCGGGGACCACCCGGAACCGGCCGTTGTCGTTCGGCCCGGGCTCCGCGAGTGCGGGGCGACGGCCCCCGGCGGGGGCCTTTCATCCCTGCCCTGACACTGCTCGGCTCGCACGTGTCATCGGTACGTGCGGCCGAGCGCGCCTCCCCCGTTCCGCGACTGCATCTCCCCCGCCCCCCTCACCGGTCGGCCCCGGCCGGATCGTGACGATCGTGCTTGCGGGCGTTTCGGGCCCCGTGTGAGCATGCGCCTGCGCAAGCTTGATCTTGCAACCGATCGCGGGGAGGGCGATCCCCGGCCCGCGCCGATCTGTCGAAGAGAGGTACGGAATGAATCCGTTGGCCGACTCCGACCGCCATCCCCAACGGCCGCTCCCCGCACGACACACTCCCGACGGCGACAGCGCCGTCGACCCCGTCGTCGAGCGCTTCCACTTCCTGGTCAACGCTCCCGCGCTCTTCAACGCGCTTGTCACTGCGCTGGATTGGAATCTCTTCGGTCACCTCGCCAAGCGTCCCGAATCGGGCGCCTCCTTCGAGGAGCTGCGCGAGTTCACCGGCGTTCCCGCCCACTCGCTCCGGGTCCTGCTGCACGCCGTGTGCACCACCGGGCTGCTGGAGCGGGACGCGGACGGCGCCTATCGCAACGCCCCGGCCGCAGAGCAGCTCCTGCTCCCCGACGGGCCCGACAGCTGGCACCACATCCTCACCGGCTGGAGGGAGGTCTACTACCCGGCCTTCCCACGCATGACCGAGGCGCTGACCGCCGGGACGAACACGGCGCTCGACGCGTACCCCGGCGAGGAACCGACGCTCTACCGCAGGCTCTCGCACAATCCGGAGCTCGAAAGTGTCTTCCATCGCAGCATGAGCGCCTTCACGCTCAAGAGCCTGGACTCGCTGGTGCAGTGCGAGGAGTTCGCGACCGTACGGCACCTCCTGGACGTGGGCGGCGGCGACGGAACCACCAGCGAGCACCTGATCGCCCGTCATCCCGGCCTGCGTACCACCATCTTCGACATTCCCTCGGTCTCGCAGATCGCCGCGGAACACAGCAAGTCGGGTGGCGTGGAGGGTGAGCGGATCGTCTTCCACCCCGGCGACCTGTTCACCGACCCCTTCCCCCCGGGCGCGGACGCGGTGCTCTTCAGTCACGTACTGGAGATCTTCTCCGGAGAGCAGATCACCGGGCTGCTGAAGAAGGCATACGACGTACTCCCCTCCGGAGGAAGGGTGTTCGTGTACGGCTACAACGTCTCCGACGACGAGACGGGGGGCTGGTACTCTGCGCGGCTCTCGCTCTACCTGAACGTACTCGCCAGCGGGCAGGGCATGGCCTACCCCGCCCGTGACTACGAGGAGTGGGCCCGCCGGGCCGGCTTCGCCGACGTACGGACCCTGACCGACCACCCGTACGAGCACGGCCTGACCATCGGCACCAAGGCGTGAGCAACGCCCTCGGCGGCCGTGGCAACTACCCCGTTCCCGATCCCGGCGTCCCGGTCACCACGTCCCCCGTCCGCTTCCTGGTGTGGCTGGCCACGCGGCACTGGGGCGGTCTCGCGCTGGCCACCGTGTTCGGCGTGCTGTGCACGCTCGCGCAGGCGCTGGTGCCGGTGGCGATCGGTCTCGGCATCGACCGGGGTCTGCTTCCGCGCGATCGCGGAGCCCTGTTGGTGTGGGGCGGGGCGGTGCTGCTGCTGGGCATGTTCCAGGCGGTCGTCGGGACGTTGCGGGACCGGGCGTCGACGACGAACCGGTTCGGGGCCGTCTACCGCGCCACCCAGCTGGTCGTCCGGCACTCCACCGCGCTGGGTGCGGAGTTGCCCCGGCAGGCGTCCACCGGTGCGGTGGTCAGCGTGAGCGCGATGGACGCCGGGCACCTGGGCACGGCCGTCGAGGGCACCGCACGCGGCGGCGGCGCCATCGCCTCGATCGTCTTCGCGTCCGTGTTCATGCTGGTCACGTCGTGGCAGCTGGGGCTCGTCGTGCTCGTCGGCGTACCGCTGATCGCCGCTGCCGTGGCCCGGCTGATGCGGCTGCTCCACAGTCGCCAGGGGCGCCTGCGCGACCGGCAGGGCGCGCTCACCGATCTGTCGGTCGACCTGATCGACGGGTTGCGGGTGCTGCGGGGCATCGGTGGCGAGGACGTGTACGGGCAGCGCTACCGTGCTGCCTCGCAGGGTGTACGCGCCGAGGGCGTACGGGTCGCGGTCACCGTCGCCGACATCGCCTGCCTGCGCGTGCTGCTACCGGGTGCGCTGCTGGTCGCCATCGTCTGGCTGGGCGCGCACCAGGTGGCCACGGGCCGTCTCGAGCCCGGTCTGCTTGTCGCCTTCTACGGCTACGCGGTCTTCCTCACCGAGCAGTTGGGGCGGGTGACCACGATGCTGGACCAGCTGACGCGCGCGGTGGTGGCGGCGCGGCGGCTGCTCGACTTCCTCTCCTTGAAGACCGAACTGCCGTCTGGTGAGCAGTCGTTGCCGGTGGAGAAGCTGCGGCTGCACGACCCGGTGACCGGTCTGGGCGTGCCGCCCGGCGGGCTGCTCGGCGTGGTGTGTGCGACGGACGGGGACGCGCGAGCCCTGGCGGACCGGATCGGCCGGTACGTGGACCCGGCGGCCCGGCACGGTGCGACTCCCCTGTCGGCGTACCGCACCGAGGACGTGCGCGGACGGGTCCTGGTCGCCGACAACGGAGCGGCGCTGTTCTCGGGGCACCTGGCGTCCGAACTCGATGTCGTCCATCAAAGCCCCTTCCGGCGTCGCGATTTCGACCGGGACGCCGTGCTGCGCGCCCTGGAGGCGGCCTCCGCGACGGATGTGGTCGACGCCCTGCCGAACGGGGTGGACCAGGAGATCGGGGGAGGCCGGGAGTTCTCGGGCGGGCAGCAGCAGCGGCTCCGGCTGGCCCGCGCCCTGCTCGCCGATCCGGAGGTGCTGGTCCTCGTCGATCCGACGAACGCCCTCGACGCCCACACGGAGAGCCGGATCGCCGTGTGCCTGGGTCCGTACCGGAAAGGCCGCACCACCGTGGTGCTCACCACGAGCCCCCTCGTGCTCGTCCACACCGAACGCGTCGTGTTCGTCCGGGACGGCAGGGCAGTCGCCGAGGGCGAGCACGTCGACCTGCTCGCGGACCCCGGCTACCGCGCCGTCGTCACCCGGGAGGTCGGCGCATGACCGCCCCCACCCCGCCCGCCGGCGGGCTGCCGGTCGCCTCGCAGCACGAGGTACGCGCGTACGCCCGTCGTACAATGCTGCGCCATCGCGCGCCGCTGGCCCGATCGCTGCTGATGCACGCGCTGGCCTGTGTCGCGGCGCTGGTGGCGCCGCAACTCCTCGGCCGGATTGTGCAGAACGCGGCGGACGGCACGCTCGCCGTCACCCCGGTCGCTCTGACCATCTGCGCGGCTGTGGTGCTGCAGGCGATCCTGACCCGTTACGCGCGGCTCTCGTCGCTGCGGCTCGGCGAGGTCGTACTGGCCGATCTGCGCGAGGAGTTCGTGGCACGCGTCCTTGCTCTGCCGGTGCACACGGTCGAGCGGGCCGGGACCGGCGAACTGGTCACGCGCACCACCCGGGACATCGACATCCTGGCCCTCACCGTGCAGCGGGCCGTCCCGGACACGCTCGTCGCGGGCACCACGATCGTGCTGACACTCGGCGCCGTGTGCCTGACCGATCCGCTCCTCGTGCTGCCCTGTCTGGTCGCCGTACCGGTGCTGTGGCTGTCGACGCGCTGGTATCTGCGACGGGCGCGGGCGGGATACCTCCGTGCCAACGCCTCGTACGCGCATCTCACCGACCATCTGGCCGAGACCGTCACGGGCGCCCGTACGGTGGAGGCACTGGGGCTGGGCGGGAGGCGTCGCGCGCGTACGGACCGGGACATCGCGGCGTCGTACGCGGCCGAGCTGTACACGCTGAACCTGCGCAGCGTCTACCTGCCGATCGCCGACACGGGCTACATCCTGCCCGTGGCCGCGACGCTGGTGATCGGCGGGCTGATGTACGTCGACGGGCTGGTCGGTCTGGCAGCGGTCACGGCCGCGACACTGTACGTGCAGCAGATCATCGCGCCCGTGGACACCCTGCTCTTCTGGATGGACGAACTCCAGGTGGGCGGTGCCTCGTTGGCCCGGGTGCTGGGCATACAGGACGCGACGGAGCCGGAGCGGGGCTCGGTGAAGGCCACAGGAGGGACGGATGCGGCTCCGGAGGGTGGGGTCGAGCTGAAGGGGGTGCGCTTCGCCTACCGGGACGGGCGGGAGAGCCTGCGCGGGATCGACCTGCGGGTGGCTCCGGGCGAACGGCTGGCGGTGGTGGGACCGTCCGGGGCGGGCAAGTCCACACTCGGCCGGCTGCTGGCCGGGATCGACACACCCGACGGGGGCAGTGTGGCCCTGGGCGGGATATCACCGACCGACCTGGCGACGGCCGAGTTGCGCCGTGACGTCGTGCTGGTCACGCAGGAATGCCACGTGTTCCGGGGCAGCCTGGCGGACAACCTGCTCATCGCATGCCCGGACGCGGGCCCGGCGGACCTGGAGCGCGCACTGCGGGCCGTCGCGGCGTGGCAGTGGGCGTCGGCGAAGGGCCTGGAGTGCGAAGTCGGCTCAGGACCCGATGGGCTGACCCCGGCGCAGGCGCAGCAGCTGGCGTTGGCACGGCTGGTGCTGCGGGATCCGCCGGTGGTGGTCCTGGACGAGGCGACCGCTCTGCTGGACCCGCCTGCCGCCCGCACCCTGGAGCGCTCCTTGGCGAAACTCCTGAGCGGCACGGTCATCTCGATCGCCCACCGCCTGCACACCGCGCACGATGCGGACCGGGTGGTGGTCATGGAGGACGGCCTGATCGTCGAGAGCGGTCCGCACGCCGAGCTGGTGGGTCGGGGTGGGGCGTACGCAGAGCTGTGGAAGTCGTGGCACGGGTGACGGCGAACCGTCAGCGCGCGCCGAGGTGGCGCCGGGACGCCGTCGCCGGTCCCGGCGGCGGGTCCGCAGCCGGGACCGGACTCCGCCGCACCACCTGCGTATCCGTGGGAGGGCGGTGCCGGAACCTCACCAGGTGACCGGCAGCGCGTGCACGCCGTAGAAACCCATGTCCTCGCCCCGGAGGACCTGGGACGGTGGAATCGCCGGCTTCATTCCCGGGAAGCGGGCGAAGAGGGCGGGGAAGGCGATCTTCATTTCGGTGCGGGCCAGGTGCTGGCCGATGCACTGGTGCGCGCCGTGTCCGAAGGCCAGGTGGCCGGAGGCGGGGCGGGTGACGTCGAGGTGGTCGGGGTCCTCGAAGCGGGACGGGTCGCGGTTGGCGGTGGACAGGGAGACGGTGACCGACTCCCCCGCGCGGAGGCGGTGGCCTGCCAGGTCCAGGTCTTCCAAGGGACTGCGCGGGACGCCGAAGTGGAAGATTGTCAGATAGCGGAGCAGTTCCTCGACGGCGTTGGCGGCCAGTGCCGGGTCGGCCGTCAGGCGGGCCAGCTGGTCGGGGTGGGACAGCAACGCGAAGACGCCGAGGCCGAGCGAGCCCGCCGTCGTCTCGTGGCCCGCCGAAAGGAGCAGCGCCCCGGCCCCGGCGACCTCCGCAGTGGACAGGTCGTCTCCCCGGGCCAGTTCGCTCAGCAGGTCGTCGCCGGGGCTGCGGCGGCGGTGTTCCGCCAGGTCCGTGAGGAAGGCGTCCAGCTCCCGCATCGCGGTGGCCGCCTGCTCCGCCGTGGCGTCCAGCTGGAACAGGGTGGCGCTGTTGCGCTGGAAGTCGGCCCGTTCGGCGTAGGGGACGCCGAGCAGTTCGCAGATCACCAATGAGGGGACGGGAAGCGCGAACTGCTCGACCAGGTCAACCGGTTCGCCCTCTCCGCCGAGGCGCGCCATTGCGTCCAGCCGCTCCTCCACGATCTCCTCGATGCGCGGCGCCAGCGCGCCGGTCCGTCGCACCGTGAACCAGCCCATCAGGCGCCTGCGCAGCCGGGTGTGGTGTGGAGCGTCCATGTCGACGAGCCAGCCCGGCAGGGCGGGGCTGCCGTAGAAGGGGTCGGTGCCGGGGCGGGCCACCGGCGCCCGTTTCAGCTCGGAGCGGGCGCTGAAGCGCGGGTCGGCGAGGACCCTGCGCGCGAGTTCATGTTCCGTGACCAGCCAGCCGATGTGCCCGTCGGGGTAGCGAAGCCGCGTGAGGGGGCCCTTGTCGCGCGCCGCCATGAGTGCGGGCGGCGGGTCGAAGGGGCGGTGCGGGTCCCGGGTCGTCGGGTGCGGGGGCACGTCTTCCGAACCGGCCCGCGCCATCGGGCACTTCTGGTCCTCGGAGCCGGTCCGCATCTCCGGGGGGTTCTGCTGCATCATCCGCGTGCTCCTTCGGGGGGCACGAAGGTCCCGCTGTCCGTTCGGGCTCGCTCCCGCAGGAAGGCCATGAGCCGGCGTGCTCCTTCGTCGATCCCGTCAGGGTCCAGGTAGCTGCACGACAGCCGCAGCGTGTGAGTGCCACCCCCGCCCAGGTGGAAGGGGGCCATCGGCGTCCACAGCACCCCGTACTCGGCCGCCGCGACTTCGAGCAGCGCGGTATCCACCGGGACCGGCAGCCGCATCAGGACGAAGAAGCCGCCGTCGGGGCGGTTCCACTCAACTCCTTGCGGCGGGTCTTCGGCGCTCTCGCGGTCCAGGGCCCGCAGCAGGTGGGCGAGGTTGCGCCGGTACAGCGCGGAGCGCGTACGGATCGGTCCGGCCAGAGAGCCGCCGTGCTCCAGGAACATGCCCGCGATCAGCGCCTGGCTGATCGGGGAGGTGTTCACGGTGACGGCCGTCTTCAGGCGTGCGAGTTCGGCGGCGAGCAGCACGACGCCCGACCTGGTGCGTACGCGTTGGTCGGCGACCGCGTAGCCGACGCGAGCCCCGGGGAAGCACACCTTGGCGAACGTGCCGACGTGGACGACCCGTTGGGCGGAGTCGAGGGCCTTGAGGGCGGGGAGTTCGGTGCCGGGTGCGGCCGTGAAGCCGTACGCGTTGTCCTCGATGACGAGGAAGTCCTCGGCTTCGGCCAGGGTCAGGAGTTGCTCGCGCCGGGCGCGTTCCATGCGCGTACCGCTGGGGTTGGCATAGTCCGGGGCGACGTAGCAGGCGCGGACACGGCGGCCGGTGCGGCGTGCCGCGCGGCATGCCTGGGCCAGGGCGCCGACATCCAGGCCGCCGTGGTCCTCGGGGATGGGGACGACTTCGGTGCCCAGGAGGGCTGCGGCGCTGGTGATGCCGACGAAGCAGGGGTCCGCGACCGCCAGGAGGTCGTGCGGGCCGGTGATGAGGGCCCGCAGGGTCAGGAACATCGCCTCCTGGGCGCCGACGGTGACGACGAGGCTTTCGGGGTCGACATCGATGCCCTGGTCGCGGCGGAGGGCCTCGGCCACGATGTCGTTGATGATCCCCTGCGCGGGTCCGTACTCGTACAGCAGCCGCGTCGCCGACTCGCGGGTGCGTCCTGCGGCCGCGGCCGCATGGGTGACGAAGCGCTCCAGGTAGCGGGTGGTGTCCAGGGCGGCGTACGGGTCGGGGTGCGGCGCGCCCGGGGCGAAGGAGACGGCGTCCGGGTGGCGGCCCATGACTTCGTTGAGGAAGCCGATCGACTCCAGGACCGGGTCGCTCAGCGAGGGGTGCAGGGCATCCCGGTCGAGGAGGACGCCCGTACGGGAACTTGCGGTGACGCTCACCCGGCGGCTCCCTCGGTCCCACGATGCGAGCGGGCCCAGTGGCGTTCCGCCTTGGCCAGGACGTCGGGGCTGTAGGTGCGTTCGGCCTGAACCACGGCGAACCGGGCCAGGTAGCCTCGCAGCAGCTCCAGGGGTTCCTCGGCAAGGGTGAGCATGGCGCGGTTGGCGGCCACGGCCGGGCCCGCCAGGTCGTGCACGGCACGCTGCACGGCCTCGTCGAGCCGCTCGGTGGGCACGACCTCGTCGATGAGGAGGGCGGCGGCTGGTTCGTCGGTGTGGATCCGGCGGCCGGAGAGGATGACCTGCCGTGCGGTACGGGCGCCGGTCAGGCGGGTGAGGCGCAAGTTGCCGAGGCCGGGGACGATGCCCTCGTCGGCGGCGGGGAGGCTGAGGAAGGCGCCTTCTTCGGCGATGACGCGGTCCAGGACGAGCAGCAGTTGCATCCCCCCACCGATGGCGAAGGAGTCGACGACGCCGACCCAGGGTTTGGTCACCGTGCCGGCGGGGTCGTCGCCGAGCAGGCCGCGGGCCAGTTTGTTCACGTACCCGAGTTCGCGGCCGAGCAGGAAGTCGACGAAGGAGATGGCTCCGGCGCGCAGTTCCTTGAGGTTGATCCCCGCGCTGAAGACGCGCTTTCCGGCGTGGCGCGGATGGTCGACCGGTCCGCCGCGCAGGACGCCCACGCGTACCCGGTCGTCGAGGAGGACGACGTCGACGGCCGTTTCGAGGTCGGTGATGAGCCGGTTGTCCTCGGCATTGAGGCAGTGGGCGTTGCGGAAGGTGACGTGGGCGGCGTCGCCGTGGCGTTCCAGGAGTACGGCGTCCAGCTCCAGGCGGTTCAAGCTGCGGAATTCGGCCAGGCGGGCGGCCGATTCGGGGGCGGGGCGCAGCATCGACTCGATGAGATGGGTGCCCGCGACCGGGGACCGTAGGAGGGCGCCGAAGAAGATGCCCTGGTCGATCTCGCGGCCTTCCTTGTGCGCCTGTACGCGGGTGCGCTCCTCGGCCAACTGCTCGGCGTCCGGCACCAGGCCCGCGAAGCGGACGGCGGCCTCGGCGGCGAGTTCGGCCAGCCGGGGGCGTCGGGTGCGGCCTGCGGTCAGGGTGTCGTAGACGGCGTCGGCGTGCCGGTCGAGGAAGGTGTGCCGGGCGGCCCGGCAGCCCGCGTGGAGGACGTTCGCGCGGCGGGCTTCGGCCTGCGTACGGTCGGGGACCGGGGGCAGTTGGGCCAGGAGCCGTTCGGCTTCGGCCACGCGGTGGGCCAGGGCTTCGGCGTCGATGGCCAGTTCGCCCGCGGGGGCGGTGGGTGCCGTCCAGGACCCGTCGGTGGCGGGCAGCGGGGCCTCGCCGTACAGCTGATTCGTGGTCTCGTTCACCCGGTGGCTCCCCGTGCCGCGTCGAGCGCGGCCAGGCGGCGCAGTTCCCGGTCGCAGGCTGCCAGGTGGGCGCCGAGCGCGTCGTCGTACTCCAGGGTCTGCGCCTCCAACAGCAGCTGCCTGCGGATGGCGAGTTCCGTGTCGGAGATGCGGCCCATGAGGACGCTCGCGGTGTGCACGGCCTCGTCGGTGTCGGCCGTCACCTGGTCCAGGAGGCCGAGATCGTGGGCGCGGGGCGCGTCGAGGTCGTCGCCCCAGAGCACGATCTGGCGGGCGCGGGCGGCCCCGAGCTGCTGGGAGAGGCGGTAGACGACCATGCCGGGCCAGAAGTGTCCGTCGTTGACGGGGGCAAGGAGGCGCAGGTCGGGGGCGCCAATGCGGTAGTCGCTGACGAGCAGCAAGTCGAGGGCCGGGCCGCCGCAGGCGCCGTCGGCGACGGCGATGGACAGGGCGGGCAGGCGTTCCAGTCTGCGGACGGCGCGCTCCCAGCGGTTGATCTGCTGGATGTCGGCAGTGCCGGGCCAGGCTCGGGCGGCGGTGGGTGTGTGCGGCAGGCGGACGACGACGACCGTGCGCTCGGTGCGTTGCTCGGCGCGGTCGCAGGCTTCGGTGACGGCGCCGGTCAGCCGGGGCAGCGGCAGAGCGGGGTCCAGGTCCAGGGTGATGTCGAGGCCGTCGGGCAGGCCGTCCTGCGTGTCGCCCGGGAGAGGGCTCGGCCGACTGTTGTGTGTGCGCACCGCGGTTCCTCTCGTCGTGGTGTTTTCGCGTCGCTCCGGCGCCGGGGTCACCACCGTGCCAGCGCCATCTCGATCGTCGAGCCCGGCCCCATCGTCATCAGGACCCCCACGTCGCCCGGCCGTGCCGTTCCTTCGGCCGAGAGGCGCTGGTAGGAGAAGAGGAAGGAGCCGCTGGAGAGGTTGCCGTGGTCGCGCAGCACGCCCGTGGTGTGGCGTACGTCGTGCCGGGACAGGCCCAGGTTGACACGGACGGAGTCCACGACCTTCTTGCCGCCGGAGTGCACGACCCAGTGGGTGATGTCCGAGGGGAGCAGGCCGGTGCCGCGCAGCAGGCGTTCCAGGGCGCCGGGCGCGTGGGCGCCGACGACATACGGGATCTGCGGGTCGAGCCAGAAGCTGAACTTGCCGTGGCCGTCGTCCCAGTCGTAACGCATGGCGTCGACGGCTTCGGGGATGATGCGACTGGAGAAGCGCAGCAGGGCCGGCTCGGGTGCGCTGCCCGCACGCGTGTCCGCGGTGGTGACGGCGACGGCCGCCGCTCCGTCGCCGAACAGGCTGTTGACGACGGAGGAGCGCATCGTGCCGTCGAAGACGTACGCGGCCGAGCACACTTCCACACATACCAGCAGGGCGAGTTCGCCGGGGTGGGCGCGGGCCCAGCCGTCGACGGCGTTGAGCGCGTTGAGGCCCGCGTTGCACCCCATGCCGACGACGTCGAGCCGTGAGCAGGACACGTCGATGCCGAGTTCCTTGATGAGCAGGGCCGAGAAGCCGGGGGTGAGGAAGCCGGTGGAGGTGACGCAGCACAGGTAGCGGACGTCGGAGAGGTCGGCGTCGGCGTCCTTGAGGCAGTTCTCGATGGCCCGGCGGCCCAGGTCGATGCCCTGCCGGGCATGTTTGCGCAGCAGCTCGCCCTGGGATTCGGCGAGTTGGGTGCCGTCGGGGCGAGGGGCGGGGAGGGTGAGCCCGCGGCGTTCGATGGCACTGTTGAGGAAGACCGAGCGGACGCGGGGGTCCGTGACGTCCAGCAGGTCCAGGAGTTCGCGCTGGGTGTAGGTGGTGTCGGGGACGGCGGTGCCGACGCCCGTGAGCCGGGGTCCGACGACGGTCGCGGTCATCCGAGGTAGTCCTCCGGGCCGCCTTCGCGCACGGTGTCGAGCGTGAAGCAGTGGAAGCCGCCGCCGAACAGCCGGCGGTGACGGTGGCGTACGGGGACGACGGTGAACTGGTGCTTCTCCAGCGTGCGCATCAGCTCGGGGCAGGCTTCGTTGACGAGTACGGTGTCGGGTCCGGCGGAGAGCACGTTGAGGTCGATGAACGGACTGGTCAGGACCAGGTCCTTGTCCTCGTACCGGGGGAAGTTGTCGCTCTCCGGGGTGGGGGCGACGATCCGGTCCCAGCCGCGCAGCACCTCGGGAAGCTTGTCGGCGACGGCCTCGGAGCGCACCAGCAGGGTGCCGGGGCGCAGGGCGAGGACCATGCTGTCGATGTGGCTGTCACTGAGCTGGTGGACGCGGTGGATGCGGAACCGGTCGCCCAGGTGGCGTTCCAGCCAGTCGCAGGCGAGCGCGTGGTGGGTGGTGGAGATATTGACCACCAGATCGCGTCCCAGGCGCAGGACCTGGGCGCCGTCGAACATCATCTCGATGCCGACGTCGTACGGGGACGGGCTGGGCGCTCCGATGGGTTCGGTGGGGCCGCCGACCGTGCTTTCACGAGCGTAGGTGAGGTCGAAGGAGGCGTCGGTCATCAGGGGCCGGGGCATGACCGTCCAGCGGGCGCCGCGTTCAAAGTAGCGCTGGAAAACCTGGGTGAGGAACTGCGTCTCGAAGTAGCGGGAGCGGATCATGGGCGGGGTCTCGATGATCTCGTCGCCCAGGATCAGGGTGTTGTCGCGGATGTTCAGCGGCGGGACGACCGAGGCCGACCAGGCGGGGGTGCGCACTTCGCTGGTGGATGCGTCGAGGTCCATCGGGCGGTGCACGGTGACACCCAGGCCGGTCAGGGCCGAGGCGATGCCATCGAGGTCCTCGACCAGCTCGTCGACGTACCGCTGCTTGATGGGGACGCGGCCCCGGCGGCCGCTCTCGCCGCCCGATTCGCCGCCGACGGTGAGCCGGGGGTAATACCACTCGGACCGGCTGGCGTTGTCGCCGGCAATGTTGTCGTGGAAGAAGAGGTCGAAGGACAACTCCCGCTCGTGCGAGGTGTAGTTGGCCGCCGATCCGACGACGACCTCCTTCAGGGTGGACCATTCGTCGAAGCTGTTCAGCATCATCGCGCGCTCCCTGGATCGCCTGGGGCGTGCCACCGCCCCCCTCGGCCGGGACCGATCCCTGGGACGGGGCCGTTGCGTTCTCCACACTTGCCGTCGGGACGGGCAAGGGCAAGGGTCCCATTTCCGGGTTCACTGCTTTTCGGTCTTCTGCGGGGCGCAGCGTCCTCAAGGTGACACGCGCGGACCGGATTCCGGTCGGATCGGCGAGACGTGCCTGGTCAGCGTCGTCGCGGAGGTGGTGTCGCACAGGCGGCCCAACGCTTAGCTGGAGCAATTCGGCAGGTCGTCGATGTGTCCTGATCCTTGCATCCGCCACCCACGTGGAAGTGGCGTGGGCCACACCCCGGGCCGGGGCGGTACCGGATGTGCTTCGATCGGCATCGGCGCACACCCCGTACGTGCTTTCCCCGACCCGCAGGACGAATCGCCCGGCTCCGCCGGGGTCGTGAGAGCGTTTTCGGCCGAACCGGGGGTCACTTCTCGGACCGGCCTCCCTCGATCCCATCATTCCGTGTGCACACGCAACGACCCGCGACGAAGAGGTGGACGAACAGACATGCCCCGACTCCTGATCGGCAACGGCCCGAGTGAAGACCTGGTGGGAGACTGGAACAAACCACTCATGGGCTGGTGGGCCCAACGCCTGTTCTGGTTCGTGCGCGACGGTGACGTCCTGGTGCTGCCCGAGGCTCCGGACGAGGAGTTCCTCGCGTACGCAACGCAGTTGCTCGAAACGGACCCCGCGAGTCTCACGTTCGTCGTACGGACCGGCGGGAACCGCCCGGGCAACTGGCTGCTCGACCCGGAGCTGGCGGAACGCACGCGCAGCGCTCTGGGCGGTATCGCACCGACCGAGGTGTTCGCGCTCTGTCCCAACGAGGCCGTGGTCGAGTTCGCCGACGCGCTCGGCGCGCGCTCGGCCGTGCCCGGACACGCCTTCCTCGACCAGGGCGGCGCCCGCATCGCCGACAGCAAGGCGATCTTCCGCATGGTGGCGGCCGGTGCCGGGGTCCCGCTGCCCGAGGGCGGCGTCAGCGCCAACCCTGAGAGCGCGTACCGCCTGATCACCCGGTTCCTGGACGCGGGCCGCGCGGTCATCCTGAAAAAGGAGTTCGCGCAGGCCGGCAGCGGCAACGAGGTGCTGACCCTGGCCGAGGGCATCAAGGTCAACGGCGCCGCCCGTACGGTCGTGCTCCCCGACGCCCGCGACGCCGTGCGCGTCTACCTCAACGAGCGCTGGGAATGGCTCACCGCGGGCCATGTGCACCAAGTCGTCGTCGAGGAGTACCACCCGGGCAGCCAGGCGGTGTTCGCCGAGTTCTGGATCAGCGACGAGGGCGTCGAGCTGGGCGGCCTGGGCGAGTTGGTGGCCGAGCCGGTCGCCGACCACTCCTTCCTCCCGGCCCCCGGCCTCACCGCCGACCAGGAGCGCGCCCTCATGGCGGGGGGCCGCGGGCTCAGCGAGGCCGTACGGGTGATGGGGTATCGCGGTGTGCTCAGCGCCGACGCCATCGTGGTGGACGGCGCCGACGGCGGCCCGGAGGTCGTGTTCACCGAGTACAACGGCGTGGTGACCGGCTCGACGCATATCTACCAGCTCGGCAAGCGGCTGGCCGGGGAGGACTACGCCCGTGACCGCGTGCTGGCGGAGTACGTCTCGTGGCCGATCTCCTCGTTCGCGGAGGCCCGCAAGTACGTGGACACCGAGGGGCTGGGCTACGACCGGGAGACGCGCACCGGAGTCGTACTTCTGAACTCGTGGCGGGACAAGGACACCGGGGTGGTGCCCTTCTGCCTGATCGCTGAGGACATCGACGCGGTGGGGCGGCTGAAGGCACGGCTCATGCCGCAGGAGTCGGGCAGCTGAGGCCCGCGGGCCCGGGCCGTTGCCGACCCGACCCGGTCCCCGTTCGATCGCCCCCGCGTCGAGTCGGTCGCGCACGCACGGCCGGAGTGGGCGGGCTCACCGCGTCGTCCATCGCGCTGTGGGTCGGAATCAAGGAGTTCCTCGACGCGCCGCGGTCGCAGATCTTGGTGGGCCGGTGGGAACAGGGAGTTGTCCAATCCGATCACGGTAGGCGCAACTCCCTACCGCTACCGGGGGCATGGTGATTCCCACTCCCTGGCACGCGACGGGGCAGCCGCCACGAAGCCCTCGGGGCTTGTGGAGAGCCGGGTGCGGTGCCAAGTCGCATGCCCGGCTCGGGAAGCGGCTCCGGGGAATCGGGCCAGTCGAAGGACCAGCACCGCGCCCCGGGCCGGCTTCACCATCAGCCCAGGGAGGCCCGACGGGCATCGCCGTCTCTCACGCGGTGTCACACGCGTGTCACCAGCCCTGTCGACGCTCTCGCATCGCAGGGCCCTGTGTGGGCCTTCGCCGGGTCATGCGCCAGGGGCCTGCCCGGGGAGGGTGATGACGTCCGTGGCCCCCAGCTGCCGGTTTCACGCTGGGTGACCGCGATGATCGTGCCGGACAGTTCACGCAGCGCCTTCACGACGTGACGTTCAGTTGCCGCGTCGGGTGCCGCTGTCGCTTCGTCGAGGAGGAGGATCGGCGCGTTCTTCAGAAATGCGCGGACGATAGCGGGTTGCTCGACCTCGTCGCCAACGCACGCCCGGCGGACACGGCGCATCGCGACTGCCGCCCGCTGCCCGCCCCGCCGCTCCCCACGTCCCCCGAAGCCCTCGCCGCCGCGCGGACGCTGCTCCAGAATCCGAGCCATGGCGCGGGGGTCGTTGAACTGGCGCAGTCGGCCGGTGTCGGCGTACGAACGCTGCAGCAGCAGTTCCTGAAGGAGACGGGACTTCCCTTCGCACGGTGGCGCACCGCCGCGCGGGTCGCCACCGCGGCGAGCCTTCTCGGCCTCGGCCACGACATCGGCTGGACCGGCAGGCAGGTCGGCTTCTCGACCCCCGCGGGATTCACGGCGGAACTCGGGGTGGACGCCAGGACCCTCGGCCACGACTTCATCGCCGCGACGGGTCAGACCTATGCGCAGCGGCGAGACCAGCTCCGCATGAACCTGGCCCGCCAGTACCTCGAAGAACGCATGCCGACCGGCCAAGCCGCACGGAAGCTCGGCTACGCGGACGCCTCCGCCCTCACCCGGGTCTTCACACGCGCCCACGGGATGTCACCACGTGAGTACCGGCGCTACGGCTGGCAGCACACCGAGGAAGAACTCATCCTCCAGTGACTTGATCTGCAACCTCGGTGCCCGAACGAGTCCTCGCACTTGATCGCTCGGACTGACAACTGCCGTACGTGCGGGCGGCCGGCTGGTCCCGGCCGTCGACATCACGTGGTGGCTGCGGCCCGGCACGCACACCTCACCGCAATGGATCCTGTGCCACACCCACGGGCGGGCAAGGGCCGGCACATTCCCGTTCCCGGCCGGCCGTACTCGGTGATCTGCGACCCTGAAACGGGACGTACCTCGTGGACCGCACCGCTGGGCGCACTGCGGCTGGCACCGGGCGACGATGCTGCCACCACAACGGCCGGGCAGATGCGTGAACTCGTCGAGCGGCTGGAGTACCGAGTCGGCAGGAGTGCCCTGGTCTGCGAGGGCACTCCTTTCTCAATCCTCCTCGCAGCTCTCTGTGGCGGTCGCGTCGGACCGGGCGGGGCTCGCCGGGACGCGGCTTCACTTGGACGCGACGAATCCCCATTGGTCGACCGGGCTGATCCCCTCTTCGTTGGGTCGTGGGCGCCACAGGGTGATGGAGCCGAATCCCGGATCGACGAGTGTCATTCCGTCGGCGCTCGCGAGGATCTCCTCGGGCCGGCGTACCAGGTACGGCGGGGTTTCTCCGGCTGCGTAGGCTTCTTGGGCGGCGAGGGTCTGCGGGGTGGAGACTGTGTCGCAGAGGACGAGGTGGCTGCCTGCCGGAAGGCTGGCCATGTACCGTTGTGTGAGGTCGATGCCGGCCTGGGGTTCGACGTGTCCGAGGGTGGACAGGAGCATGACGGCGACGGGTTGCGTCATGTCCAGGGTCCGGGCGGCTTCCTGGAGCACGTGCTCGGCGTCCGTCATGTCGGCGTGGATGTAGTCGGTCATGCCTTCCGGTGCGCTCGTCAGCAGGGCCCGGGCATGGGCGAGGACCAGTGGGTCGTTGTCGACGTAGGCGATGCGCGCCTGGGGCCGGATGGTCTGGGCGACCTCGTGCGTGCTGTTCTGAACGGGGAGTCCCGTGCCGATGTCGAGGAATTGCGTGATTCCCGCGCTGCCTGCCAGGTACTGGACGGCCCGGGTCTGGAAGGCGCGTGACGCCAGGGCGAGTTCCCGTGTCTGGGGGTAGATCGCGATGACCTGGTCACCCAGTTCCTGGTCGACCGGGTAGTAGTCCTTGCCGTTGATCCAGTAGTTCCAGACCCGGGCCGAATGGGGGACGCCGATGCCGATCCGGGCTTCGAGTTCAGGGCTCATGCTCATCGGTAACCTCACTTCAGAAATTGTGTTTCACCTTTTCGACCAGAGGGTTTGCGTGTCGTCCTGTCCCAGCGTTTCGACACGGAAGTTCAGTTCGGGCAAGGCGTGGAGATCGTTTGCGGTCGGCACGCCTGCCCCACTACCTCTGCGAGAATGGCACAGTCGTACGTGAGGATCAGAACGCGGCGTCCGGGGACCGGCTCGTGGATCCAGGTGCCGAGAAGTTCTCCGGTCCCGGCGTCCCAACCGCTCTCCTCGCCCGGTTCGCGAACGGTGGTCTCTTCGGGACTGCGGTCGGCAGGGTGTGGTCCGGACGGTGGGCCGATCTCCAGGCGCCCGCCGGGAAGTTCCCACTCCTCGTGTTCGTTGCCGGGCAGCAGGACCCGCACCTCATGGTCCTGGGCCACGGCTGTGACCGGGACCGGCCACAGCGACGGTCGATATGACATGCAGGTTCCCAGAGCGCAGCGGGTGGACCGGTTCCCCGGACCGTAGCAGTCGAGTGCCGGTCCGGGGACCTCGTGGCCGAATTGTGCGAGTCGACAACCTGTCGCTTCACCAGGCTTCCGGACGTTTCGGACCTCGGCCGTGTGGCGCCGGATTCACCGACCTCCAATTCAGCACCGTACACGGTCCTGTGCCGCCGGACGCTTCAGAGGATCTCCCGTGGCAGGTACCTGTCCCGGCGACGGAGGCCATCCACGCGGCGCAGCACCTGCTGCGGGGCTCTCGGGAGCGTGCCGCGCCTTCGGTGCGTTCGTCGTGATCACCCGAAGCTCCCGGATGGCAGCGACTGTCCGGCGGCCTCACCGGGCCCCGACGTGCCAGCCGTAGGCTTCGGCGAAGGCCGAGTGATGCCGGTCTCCATGGCCGAAGCGTCGACAGTGGGCCTCCATGGCAGCCAGATCCCATACTGGCTGTCCGATTTCCACTGTGTCCCAGGCGCAGAGCACTGCTTCACCGCTGAGGCGTGTGAAGCGCGTGACGGTGTTGGGGATCGCCACACTCTCTGCTTCGGCCGGCGCCTCCATCACCGCGATACCGGGCTGCGGCGCGTTCGCCCCCGAAACGGCGACGACCGGGCGGGGCTTGCCGCGCGCGGAAGCCATCGCTCATCCTTCGACCGTGGTCATGGGCGCACACGGTGGGACTCAGGTCTGTTGTTCAAGGGCTGCGACGGTGTCCAGGTTGCCGTGCGCCCGTTCGGGAGCAGCCAGGCGCCACCGGCGTCGGAGCCGGTCGTGACCAATGGAGACGGCCTCGGCGAGCATGGCCACCCCCTCCTCGCGCATGCTGTCGATGCGGGCGAACAACCGGTTCGTCGGATCAGCCGTCATGACACCACCGCCTGCGCCTCCCCGGCCGGGCGGGAGAGCTCCCCGCTGTCATGGACGGTCCTTCCGCCCAGCAGCGTCCGCAGCACCCTGGTTACCACGGAGATCTTCCACCGGGCAAGTCACCGGATCGCGATCCACGACCACCAGGTCCGCGTGGTTTCCCGGTGCGAGCGAACCTATCTCGGGCCGGCCGAGCACGCTCGCCGACCGGGCATCACCACGCCGCCTTCGATATCGACCTGAAGGGCGTCGGACCCTGCCGCTTCCACCATGGCGTCCCGGTCCCCCGCTGCGAGTACGCGCCCGCCGGACAACACCAGTACCTCGGCCTCGGGTGCGTTCGGATCGAGCGTGGGGACTCCGGCATCGCCCGGTACGAGTTCTTCCTGGAAGTCGCTCGCTGCCGCCAACTACGGGCCAGCCTCGACGAATGGGGAACCACGCAGCGGGCGGCCTTCGCCGGCGAACTGCGCGGCGCCGGATCCGCAGACCCCGAGGCCGACGCCGCGGATCTGCTGACCGTCATCAATGGCCTGTTGTTGGAGCAACTCGCTCTGCCCATCGACGACTTCGAATCCGTCCGGCTGCGACCGGCCGTCGCGCGGTTCTTCCCGAAGGGCTGATCACCGCGGCCACCTGAACGAACGAGGGCGCAGGGGTGGTCGATCGGTACGTCGAAGGAAGTCGAATCCACCTGCCCAGCACGCCCCCGGGAACCGGCACGCAGGTGACCGGCTCCCACCTGCGCGACTGCGTGGTCGGCCACCCGCGTCGCCCACAAGCCCGCCGTCAGCGGGATTGTGATCCCACCCCGCACGGTCACCCGCCACCTGACCGCCCTCGGGCAGAACCCACGCAACTCCATCGACCCAACGACGAGATCAGCCGAGAGCCGCAGACGACCACTGCTCGACGGCCCGGCCACATGGTGCACGTGGACGTGAAGAAGGCCGACCGGATGCCCGACGGTGGCAACTGGCGCGTTCACGGTCGCGGAAGCCGGCAGGCAGAGGCAGTCGGGCGCCGCACGGGCAAGGGCGACGTCTTCCAGTCCCTGGGTGGCTTCAGCCGGGCGGAGGAGGAGGGCCGCGCTGTGAGCGACCTGCCGGACTTCCGCGAATACCGACGCGGGGTGCAGCTCTGTGCCGAACGCCCCAGCGGCTCCTGGTGAGCTACTGGCCGGGGATGCGCGTTGCGCCGGCTCGATGCGGCGGTCGGGCAAGCAACGGGGCCACAGCGTCCGTGACGCCGGCTGTTCCTGAAAGGAGATCCCGGGCAGCGCGTTGTCTCACGTACGGTCGATCCATGAACAGTGACGGCGTAGTCGTGGACGAGGCGATCCGCGCAGCATGGGACTCGTACCGGGTCCTGGAGAAGCGGACTTCCGCCAAGGACCGCCAGGATGCGCAGCAGCGGGTCAAGGCCGCCGTGGACGCATACGGGCGCGAGGAGGTTTCCCGAGGCACGGTCTTCTTGGTGGGCGTGCTGACCGGATCCCTGATCGCCGAACAGCCCGGTGGCGAGGACCGGCTCGATCCGCTCAGTGATCTGATCCCCGCCGTGATCCGCAGGCTCCCCGCCTTCGAGATGGCCGACCCGGCTCAGGTGCCGATGGTCACCGGCGTCCTCATGGCCGCGGCGATGGGCATGGACACCGTGGCGTGGCGCGACCGGTTCGGACAGATTCCACCGGAGGAGGCTCTGGCACACGGCTTCGTGTTGTGGCTGCTCGCCGACCTCTTCGATTCCCTGACCGGACGGCCCGGAACCATCGATCACATGATGCGGGAGACCTTCGAGGCCATGGCCGCCGAACACAGCTGACGTGCGGGCGCTGCCCAGTGGGTGGCCACCGGTGCATGGGGCCGTGGCCACGAAGCGAAACGCTCCGGCCCCGGCAGCTGCAATGCCGGGGCCGGAGCGTTGTCACGGGGCGGCTGTCCGAGCCGGCCGATGTTCCGGGCGGCCAGGTGGCGCAGGGGCCTGTTGGCCCGGTGGGTGAGGGACAGCTGACCGGCGGCTCGCGCGGCGCACGTCCCGGTCCCCGGGGTCGGCGGTCCTACATGTCGGTTGTGGCAGGGGCCAGGGAGTCGACGTCTTCCATGAAGCGGAGCATCCGGGCGTTGACGACCTCGGGGTGGTCGATCTGCGGTCCGTGGCCCGTCGCGGCGATGATCTCGGCGCGGGCCCCGGTCACGAGGCGCGGTACGCGTTCGAGCTGCCGCTTCGGGTGTACGAGCAGGCTGTGCTTGCCCATGACGAGGTAGAGCGGGGTCCGAATGGATCGCAGCGCGTCCTCGGAAAGCGGCAGGGGTGCGGGGCGACGGATCCGGAACGCACGGGCGCCGAGCTGGATCCACTTCCGCATCTCGGGGACGGCGATGACCGGCTGGTCCAGCCAGGCGGCGAGACGCGGACGCAGTGCCTTGGGGGCGAAGGTGGCGAACAGGCTGACGAACACCCAGGCGAAGAAGCGCAGCCCCACCTTCTCCAGGCCGCCGGGGTCGAGGGCGGTGACGGAGGCGAGCCGTTCAGGGCGCCGATGGGCCTGGTTGAGCACGAGCCAGCCGCCGTACGAGGAGCCGACGAGGTGGACTCGGTCGAGACCGAGTGCGTCCAGGGCCTCGTCCATCCACTGCGCGGCCCGCTCGGGCTGCCACATGGGCTCGCGGTGGACGCTGCGGCCTGCATCACCGGGGGTGTCGAGAGCGTAGACGGGGCGGTCGAGGCTGAGCCCGGAGGTGTTGGGGTACCACATGGCGGAGGAGTAGCCGGCGCCGTGGATCAGGACGATCGGGGTGCGGGATTCGGCTGCGGGGTCCTCGGGGCCGTACCGGTAGACGTGCGTGGTGCCGAAGCTGGTCTCGACGTCCGTCTCGGAGCGGATGGGCGCTCCCATCGCGTAGAGCACGTCTGCGGCGGCGAAATAGCGATCGCGGAGCTCGTCGTTGACGTAGCGGCCGACGTCGCGGCGCACACGGGTCGTGTTCTCGGGCACGGGGCACCTCCGGGAAGATTCTTCGTGATACGACCGTATCACGATGCTGATACGGCGGTACCATGAACGGGGTCCGAGAAGCCCGGGCCACGAACCCAACCACCGACGGGCGGAGACACCGGCACATGCCGAAGCGCGTGGACCACGAGGAACGGCGCACCCAGATCGCCGAAGCGCTCATCCGGGTCGCCGGACGACGCGGGCTGCACGCCGTCGGCATGCGCGACGTGGCCGCCGAGGCCGGCGTGTCGCTCCGGCTCGTGCAGTACTACTTCGAGACCAAGGAGAAGCTCCTCTTCTACGGGCTCGAGCACCTGACCGGCCGCTTCACCGCACGCGTCGGCGCCCGCCTGGCGGCCGCGGGTCCGGACCCGGGCCCGCGCGCCACCATCGAGGCGCTGCTGCTGGCCTCCCTCCCGACCGACGAGGAGAGCCGCACCTTCCACCTCGTCTACAGCTCCTACTCGATCCTGTCCGTGACCGACGAGGCGCTGGCCGCCCAGCCGTTCATCGACAACCCCGACGCCGCGGAGAACGCCCTGACCGGCCTCCTCGAACAGGCCCGGGCGGCAGGCCTGGCCCATACCGGCATCGACGCCCGCACGGAGGCGATCAGCCTGCTCGCGATGGCGGCGGCCATGGGCACCAGCATCCTCGTGGGTCAGCGGAGCCCGGAGTCGGCCATCGCGGTACTCCACCACCACCTGGACCGGATTCTCGCAACCTCCGCGACGCCGACGGCCGGGGACCGCAGCTGACGCTCCGTGGCACGCGCGCCGTACCCCGCCGCCGGGACCACCGGCCGACGCAGCGAGCTTCGCCGCGCCACCCCCAACCCGGCGGCCGGGCCGCATCCTGCCGAGCAACCCAGGCCGGAACGCAGGGAATCCACGCAGGCCGGCCGCCTCGGGCGCCACTGAGCGCACGAGCCGCCACATCCAGTGCCCATCCGCCAGCTCCAGGCACTGCTTGTCGGATCTCCGGACACGGGTGGCGTGTTGGGAGCGGGGTGGCTGTACGGCCCGTGGGGGTGTGGCGCACGCGGAGTGGGACCGGCTGGCGTCGGACCTGCCTCGTGGTGGTGCGAGTGGGAATCGGTGGAATGATCACCGGCGGCTGATCAGCGGGGTGCTGCACCGGGTGCGGACGGGTGCGCGGTGGCGGGACCTGCCGGAGCGGTTCGGGCCGTCCGCCGGGGGCTGTGCGGTCGAACGATGCATCCGGAGCCGGTGAGCGGACCGGGCCGGCGTCCCGTCGCCCGTACCGGGAGGCCGATCGGGACGGCGATGACGGCAGCGGTCGAATGGCCGGCGGCCGGGAGCGGCGGGCACCCGGTCGGCGAACGGGCAAGTCCCTCGGTATCCCGCTCAAAGACCCCTTCGGTGACCGCGAGTTCGTCCGGCTCGACGCGCCGCGCGGTGATCCGTTCGAGCAGCTCGGGATCCGGCATGCACAGATTACTGAGGTCGAACTCGTGATGTCGCCGGGTTGCTCGGGTGGGCCTGATGGTCGGGCCGGCCACCGGCAAGGCAGCCTTCCATGATGTCGCTGCGGCACTGGGTATGCCGTAATCCGTTTCGGACGCGGTCCGCGCATCCCGTTCGCCCCGGGCCATGCCGAACCCGGTCGCGCCGGGACAACTGACCGCCCGGCATCGCCCCGCGCACGCCTGAGAGTATGGGGAGCCACCGCTGCCGCGCCGCCTGGAGTACGACATGCCCCGCCGCAACCTCATGCTCCTGGTCTCCCCCGCGCCGGGCGGGGGAGAGCCGGGAGGACCGTTCGCCGGGGCCGCCGACGTGCCGATGGCGGTCGCCGCCGCGTTCACACGGCCGGCCCGGCTCCTGCGGCCGACCGGGCCGGACGCGTTGCGGCACCGGACAGGTCCGCACCCGGACCACTGACACGGGATGCAGGACGACCCGCGGCACGCGGACCGGCGCGCACGCGGTCGTCCGCTCGTCGGTCCCTCCCCCGCCCCGGCCGCGTAACCCCTGACCACCCACTCCCCACGATCCCGGAGACACCGCCATGCCACGCGTCCTCCTCGTCGAAGACGACCCCTCCGTTCGCGAGGGCGTCGAGATCGGGCTGCGCCAGCGCGGGCACGAGGTCCTGGCCGCCGTGACCGGCGAGGCGGGCCTTGAGGCGCTGGGTGTCTTCCGCCCCGACATCCTGCTGCTCGACCTGATGCTCCCCGCGATGAGCGGCGTCCAGGTGTGCTCCCGGGTACGCGAGACGAGCCAGTTACCGATCATCATGCTGACCGCGCGCGGCGACGACGTCGACATCGTCGTCGGCCTGGAGGCGGGGGCGGACGACTACATCGTCAAGCCCGCCCGTACCGAGGTCATCGAGGCCCGCATACGTGCTGTGCTGCGCCGCGCCGAGAGCCCGGTCGGCGCGAGGCCCGCCGTCGAACACCACGGTGAACTCGACATCGACCGCGCCGGTCACACCGTCCTCAGGTCGGGCGCCCCGGTCGCCCTCGCACCCTCCGAGCTGAAGCTGTTGCTGCACCTGTCCGCGGTACCGGAACAGGTCTTCAGCCGGCAGCGGCTCCTGAAGGAGGTCTGGGATCACAGTTTCCACAGCGACATCCGCCTGGTGGACGCCTGTGTGCGCCGACTGCGCGCCAAGATCGAGGATCCGTCCCGCGATCCTCGCTACATTCAGACCCTGCGGGGCCACGGCTACCGTTTCGGTCCGCTGTGAGAATGCCCGGCGCGGCCGCCGCGTTCGGACTGCGCACCCGGCTGGTGATCGCGTTCCTGCTGGTGGCCGCCGTCAGCGCCGTCACGACCGCCGCACTGACCTATCGGCAGGCGCGCAACGCGGTCCTCGTGCGTGCGCAGGACACCGCCGTCACCTCCTTCCGCGAGGAGGTCGAGCAGTTCGTCCCCCGCCTGCCCCTGGACCCGGATTCGCTGCGGTGGGACCTCTACGCAATCGCTGCGCGCGCCAAACCACATCCGTGGATCGTCTTCGCCGAGTACGGTTCGCTGCGCGTCTCCTCGGGTGACCGGCCGGTCTCCGGTGTCGTGACCCCGCAACTGCGCCGGACCACGCTCACCTCGGCACGTGGCAGCTTCGAGCGGGTCGTCAAGGACGGGAACGCGTATCTGACCATCGGGATGCCGGTGATGACCCGGGTCGTCGCCGGGGGCGCCGCGGTGCCGAGCGGCCTGGTCCTCTTCGCCGTGATGCCCATGACGAACGAGGAAGTGGACATCGACTCCCTGGTGACCGCTGCCCGCGACGGCGCCCTGCCGGGGCTGGCCGTGGCCCTGGTGCCCGCACTGCTCGCGGCGCGCAGCGTGCTGCGCCCCGTCCGCGAACTGCGGCGTGCCGCACATTCCATGGGCGGCGGGCAGCTCGACACGCGTATCACCGTACGCGGCCGGGACGAGATGGCCGACCTGGCCAGGACGTTCAACGAGTCGGCGGCCCGCCTCGAACGCTCCGTGGAGGAGTTGCGGGAAGCCGGAGCACGGGCCCGGCGATTCGCCTCGGACGTCTCGCACGAGTTGCGCACCCCGCTCGCCGGTATGCTCGCCGTCACGGACGTGGTGGACGAGGAGGCCGGGACGCTCGCCCCGAACACCGCTCGGGCGGTGCGCCTGATCAGCGCCGAGACCGGCAAACTTGCCGTGCTGGTGGAGGATCTGATGGAGATCTCCCGTTTCGACGCCCGCGCGGCGGAACTCACCACCGATGAGGTGGACGCGGCGGAGGCCGTGCGCAACACCCTGTCCGGCAGGCAGTGGCTCGGCCGGGTCCGCGCCGAGCTCCCCGACGGCCTGCGTATCCGCCTCGACACGCGCCGCTTCGACGTCATCGTGGCCAACCTGGTCGGCAACGCCCTGCGCCATGGTGCCGAACCTGTCACCGTGCGGCTGTCGGCACGCGGGGGTGCGCTGATCACCGAGGTGCGCGACAGCGGCCCCGGGATCCCACCGGATGCGCTGCCGCACGTCTTCGACCGCTTCTACAAGGCGGACGCCGCACGTTCCCGCTCGCCGGGCAGCGGCCTCGGGCTCGCGATCACCAGGGAGAACGTACAACTGCACGGCGGCGCGATCCACGCGCGGAACGCGACCGGCGGCGGCGCCCTGTTCACCGTGGAGCTGCCCTTCGACGGGCCCGCGTCCGGGAGCGGCGCGCCGGACGGTCCGTCACCCGCGCACGATGGCACGGGGCCGGCGAAGAACCACGTCCGGACGGAGACCATCGCGTGAGGAAGTCGTCGTTCCGCGGGCGCCGGACGGTCCGGCTCGCCGCGCTGCTGATGCTCGCCGGGGGCCCGCTCGTGGGCTGCGGCATCCAGGAGACGGCCGTGATCGAGGCCGGCAGGCCGGTTGTCGCCGATCTGCTTCCCCCGCGCGAGGAACGGATGCTGTTGTTCTTCCTCTCCCCCGACGACGAACTGCTGCCCGTGCCACGAATCGTCGAAGCACCGTGGCAGAACGGAACCGCGGGCTCCGCCGGGTCGGATGGCGCGTCGCCCCGCCCGGACGAGTCGCCGCACGGGCGGGTCGGCCTCGGCGGTTCGTCCCCGCCGGGCGAGGGAATGAGCGAGTCCCCCTCGCCACTCGCGGCCGTCGCCGCCCTGCTCGCCGGGCCGGACAAGGCCGAACGGCGGGCCGGTCTCCACAATGCCGCTTCGCTGTCCCGTGCGGCATCCGCCGCGGACCGGGCCGCAACGGGTGACCGCAACGTCGAGGTCGTGCTGCGTCTGCGGGTGAAGGGGCTGACCGCCGCCGCCCGCGACCAGATCGTCTGCACGGCCGCGTTCGCGGCGCATGTGCAGGGGGCCGTGTCCGTGGCCCTGGTCGGGCAGGACGGGCGCCTCGCTCCGGCCGACTGCCCCGTTCGACCCGTCCGGGTGCCGACACACTGAGCCATGGGCGGCGGACGGGCGCCTGGTCCGGCACCGGTCGAGGGGGCGGCCTCCGTGACGTGCGGACGAGCCGGCGTCGTTCCCGCACCGGCCCCGGGCGGCGGCGCGGAAAGGAGCGGCCCGCCGGAACATCGGTTCCGGCGGGCCGCTCGCCCCGGCTCACCCGGGGCCGTGCTCCGCCCGTCGTTCTCTCATCCGGTCGCGCGGCGCCCGTGGCCGTCGGCCCGGTCTCGCCTCACCTGCCGAAGAAGGCGTTACCTGCCGAAGAAGGCGTTACCTGCCGAAGAAGGCGTTGTGGATCGTGACCGTCGACTCGTTGTCGTCCTTGTCGGTGACGACGGCCTTCAGCGAGATCGCCTTGCCCTTCGCCGGGGCCTTCACCGTGATCCTGTCCGCCGTGACCGGGACGGGCAGCCACGTCGTGTCGTCGTACGACACCATGACCCGCAGGGTCTTCAGGTTGGCGCCTGCCGCCGCACCCTGCACCTCGACGGGGACGGCCTGCGTGCCGCCCGCCGGAACTGTGGAGTCGAGTGCGAGCTGCGGCAGGAAGCGGACCGTGGAGACCGGGAGCATGGTCGGGCTCTCGGTACGGGCCGAGTCGAAGGTCCACGAGGCGTCGATCCGGGTCCCGGTGCGGTTGAACTCCGGGTTCCGGTGAATCGTGGTCGACACCGTGTACGCGGCGGGTTCGGACGGCAGCGCGAAGGGCTCCTGGTCGATGGCCACGTCCTTCTTCACGTACAGCTCACCGTTGCGGTGGACGGTGGTGCTCGCGCCCGAGTACCGGGCGAACCCGGAATGGCCCGCCCCGTCACTGACCAGCGGCAGCGAACCGAAGATGGTGTCGCCGTCGCGCACGATCCCCTCGTTCGCGTTCATCCGCGGCCCCGGTGCACCGACGTTGAAGGTCTCGGTGTACGTCTTCCCCGCCTCGTACCGCCGCGGCTCGTCGGGGCCGTAGACCGCATCGAAGTTCCGCCGGCCCGAGGGATCCGCTCCGCCCAGTACGCCCGCGACGATGTTCCAGGCGGCCCCGTCGGCGGTGGACAGGTAAACGTTGCGCGTTCCCGGTGCCGACTGCACGGTGTAGGGGGCCTCGACGCCGCCTCCGTAGTCCAGGATGCCGTGCGCCGCGAGGGCGCCGTCGAGGCCGGGTACGGACGATCCGACCTGCGCCTTCACCAGGGCCATGTCCCCGGACGTGTAGGTCTTGCTGTAACCGGTGGCCAGTTCCTTGACCGGGCCGCCGGTGAGGACGTTGTACTCGTTGCTGCCCCGCGCCCAGTGCGCGGACCACTGCTGGGCGAGGGAGCCGTCGTCCATCTCCGGCCCCTGGTACGCGGTGCGCAGATTGTCGAAACTGCCGAACTCTCCGCCCTCGATGATGAGGGTCTCGGGTGTGCTCAGGGTGTACATCATTCCGGCGCGCGTGTAACGTGCGGCGGCGTCCGGCACCTTGAAGGCGACGGGCCGGGTGGTCCGGGCGTCGAGGGTGACCGTGGTGGGACCGGTCACCGAGAACCGCGGATTGTTGATCAGGTCGATGCCCTTGCCCGGGGCGGTGGGGTCGACCAGCATGTCGGCGGCGAGACTGTAGGTGCCTCGCGGCAGCCGGACCGTGGCGGAGCCCGACGACAGGTCCGGGAAGAACCGACGGCCCGTGGCGGACCCGCTGTAGCCCTTCAGGTCGGCCTGCCAGTTGGTACTTGCCGCACCGTCCCGTCCGACGGTGTTGAAGGTGACGTCGTACGACTCGGCCTCGCGCTCCACCGATGCCGCGGTGCGCACGCTCCGGCCGCCCCCGGTCGCGACGACCGTTACCGAGTACGAGCCGTCGACCGTTCCGCCGAGCCGGGTGTCGGCGGTGAGGTCCACGGCGGCGGTGCCGCCCGCCGGAACCGTGATCCGCTTCGCCCCGAGGGTGAAGAACCCGGCCGGGGCGGGCTTCTCGTCCCCGCCGGTGGGCGCCTCCAGCGACAGGTCCAGCGTCACGTCGGTGGCACCGCTGTTCCGGTACCTCACCTGCTTGCCGACGGGTGTGTCGTCGGTGTGGGGCCACTGCTGGATGCCCAGGCCGACCGAGGCCGGTTCGGAGACGAGCGTCTGGTCGATCGCCTTGTCGACGGCGAGTCGGCCCGCCCCCTGCTGGAAGACCGAGTGGGCGCCGCCCTTGGCCGAGCCCGTCAGGACCGCCTTGATCTGTGCACCCGTCCAGGCGGGGTTCTTCTGCTTGAGGATCGCCGCGGCGCCCGCGACGTGCGGGGTCGCCATCGACGTGCCGCTCTTGCTGACGTACCCGGGAGGGTTCTGGTCCGGGGTACCGCTCGCCGCCGCCGCCGTGATCTCCACGCCCGGTGCGGTGATGTCGGGCTTGACGGCGCCGTCCCCGGTGCGGGGCCCGACGCCGGAGAAGTCGGCGATCAGGTCGTCGTCGTCGACGGCACCGACCGTCAGCGCCGCGTCGGCGCTGCCGGGGGATGCGACCGTGCCCCGGCCCGGCCCGCTGTTGCCCGCGGCCACCGCGAACAGGACGCCCTTCTCGGCGGAGAGCTTGTCGACCTGGGCTTCCAGCGGGTCGATCCCCGGGGTGTCCGGGCTGCCCAGACTCATGTTGATGATGTCGGCCCCCTGGGCGACGGCCCAGTCGACCCCCGCCAGGATGCTGGAGTCGTCACCACTGCCCTGGTCGTCCAGCACCTTGGCGCTGATCAACCGGGCCCCGGGCGCCACGCCCTTGAACCGGGCGTCCTTGACCCCCGTACCGGCGGCGATGGAGGCCACGTGCGTGCCGTGTCCGACCCGGTCCCGGGCGTCCGGGGAGGCGCTGAAGTTCCGTTCCGCCACCACCCGGCCCGTCAGGTCCGGGTGGGTGGCGTCGATCCCGGTGTCCACGACGGCAATCTTCACACCGGTGCCGTCGTAGGAGCGGGCCCAGGCCGCTGGGGCGCCGATCCGGCCGGTGCTGCGGTCGAGCGACGCCTTCCGTACGCCGTCCAGCCAGATGCGCGCGATGCCGGAGGTCGTGGCCGCCGAACCGTCGTCTCGCCGACGGGTCAGCGCGTCCCAGAGGGAACCCGCGCTGTCGGTGGTGCTGGTGACGGCGTCGGCGTCGAGGGCCGACAGGGTCCGGCGGACGGTGGTGCCGTCGGAGGAACGCACCTCGGCGCGGGCGGAACCGGCCGCCGACCCCCGGTAGCCGACGATCACCTTGAGGCCGGCCCGATTGGCCTTGAGGCTTTCCGGTTCGGCGAGTCCGGTGATGTCGAACAGCCGCTGGTCCAGCGTGCCGTCGGCGATCAACCGCCGGGCATCACGCGGCACCGCATAGGTACGGCCGTCGTAGGTCCGGGTGAAGAAGGGGATGTCCTGCCTGCCCTTCGCCCGCTGGATACCGCCGACCCGGCCACGGGAGTCCACGAGGACCCGGTCACCGGTGATCAGGGTGACGGTGCGCATGGCCTTGTCGGCCGCCCCCGTGTCCTTGGCGACGACCGGGAATGCCGGGTCCGGGCCGCTGGTCCTCGCCGATGCCGGGCCGGTCATGCCCGCCGTCAGGACGACGGCGGCCGCGGCCACGACGGCATACGCCTGTTTTGATCGTTTACGCAAGATTGCCCCTGCTCAGGAGTGAATCGGGCGGGCGAGGGCCCGGCCCGCACGGGGCGCTCTCGAATACTCGTACGACCCCGAGGTCTTGAAGTATTCCGGGGGCGCTCGGAGGTACTCAATGATCGTTGTGTAACAGCGCTCCGGGACGATCGGGCCTGGCCGGCCCTCGTCATGACGGTCCGTCAGATCGCTCGCGGGCGGTCCGCCGCGCTCGCGGACGTCGTCCTCGGCGATGCGGACCTGGGCGTCGGCCCACTGGTCGGCACCGTTCTCGACGTCGCGCGGACAGGTCGCTCGGGCACCCGGCGGCGCGGGGCCAGGCGAGTTGAGCCCACGTCCCCGGCAGACAACCCGGTCGGCATCGGCAGGACGCGCGGTGCGGTGGTCGCAGCGGGAGCAGGTGGTGCGGCCTCGCGCCGGCGAGCGTCGGCGAGGCCGGTCCGGAAGGCGGCGCGGCAGGAGCCGCGTCTCTCGGCTGTCATTCGGTGTCTGTGGTGATGGCCTTGAGCATGGGGATTCTCGCGGCCCGGCGCCCCGGCCAGAGGGAGGCGAGGATGCCGATCGCGGTGGTGGCCACGAAGAAGAGGAGCGTCCTGTCCCACGGGATGATGAGGGGGACGTCTTCTTGGCCGAGGACGGCCGCCGCGCCGATCGCGCTGCCGACGATGAGGCCGAGTGCCAAGCCGAGGAGACAGATGGTCACCGATTCGATGCACAGGACGGAGCCGACGCGTCGGCGGTCCAGGCCGAGAGCCCGCAGTACGCCGATCTCACGGACGCGTTCGAAGACGGCCATGCCCATGGTGTTGACCACCCCGAGGGCGCCGATCAACACGGTGACGCTGAGCAACGCGTACATGATGTTCAGGAACGGGGCGCTCTTCGCAGCGGCAGCCGCCCTCGCGTCGGCACGGTCCTGGACAAGAAGTGCCGGGTTGTCCAGGGTCCGCCGGATCTCCTTGCGGAGCGCGGCCGTCCGGCCATGGGCGGCCTTGATCAGGATGGATACGGTGCGTGGCCGGTCCTCGGTGCTGGAGGCGCGCGGTAGGGCCTTGTCGGAGATGAGGACGGGGGTCAGGTCGTCCGAGCCGTCGTAGATCGCGACGATGGGCAGGCTGGTCCTCGTGCCCGCATCGCCGGGGGTACCGGTGACTCGGGAACCGAGTCGCCGGCCGTGCGTGGTAGCCGTCCTTTCGGTGACCGCGATGCCGTGGTCGAGCCGGCCGAAAGAGCTCTTCCGGACGGTGACGGGTGCCAGGCGCTGCACCGTGGCGGGGTCGACGGCAGTCGTCGGCAGGGAGTCGGTGTCGGAGAGGTCGAAGTAGGTGCGGATGATCGGTGTGACGGCCTCGGCGTCCGCAAGCCGTGCCACACGAGCGGCGGTGTCATCGCCGATCTCCGCGAAATCGACGGCCGTGATGCGCAGGTCCGAGGTCATGGACCTGTCGGCTTGCTGCTCGTCCATGCGGCTGACCGAGGTGATGACCACGGTGACGGCGGTGACCATCGCGAGGCCGACCATGAGGGTGGTCGCGGTGGCCGCCGTACGGCGTGGGTTGCGGCGTGCGTTCTCCTCGGCGAGCTTGCCGCGGATGCCTGCCACCCGGGTCAGCGGGGAGCGCAGCAGCCCGGTGACCCCCAGAGCGAGCAGCGGGGTGAGGACGATCAGTCCGATCAGGAGGACGGGCACGGCGCCGAAGAGGAGGTTTGGGCTGCCGACGGCGGCAGCGACCAGCAGGGCTCCGAACGCGGTGATGGCCAGGCCGATGGTGTTGCGGCGGCGCAGCGAGGCAGCGGTCGGGGGCTCGCTGGTGCGCAGCGCCGCCACGGGCGCGACGGCTGCCGCTCGACGGGCCGGGAGGTACGCCGACAGCGTGGTGACGCCGATGCCGACCGCGAACGCCGCGAGCACAGGTGTGACGGAGAGGATCCGCAAAGCCGCACTCGGTCCTCCGGTGACACTGAACAGCCTGTTCAACAGCGTCGCGACCCCGATGCCCAGCACGTAGCCGGCGACGGAGGCGACCGCTCCGACGATGGCGGCCTCAGCCAGGACCGGGCGCATCACGTACTTCCTGGTGGCGCCGACCGCGCGCAGCAGCGCGTGCTCGCGGGCGCGGGCCGCACTGAGCATGGTGAAGGTGTTGGCGACCAGGAACGTGGAGACGAACAGGGCGGTGCCGGCGAAGCCCAGCAGTATTGTGGTGAGCTTCTGGTCGTCGCCGGTGGACGCCGCCTCGGCGTCCAGGTCCGCCCGGGTCGCGGCGCGGAATCCTGAGGGCAGCAGTCTCTGTGCCTGTTCGGCGAGTTGGGTATGCGGTATGCCGTCGGCCGCGGTCAACGTGATCGCCGAGTAGTGGCCCGGGGCGATGGCGAACTGACGTTGCGCGGTGCGGGTGTCGAACGCGGTGAGGGTGCCGCCGACCGCCGTGCGACTGTCCTGCGCGGTGAAGATGCCGACCAGTCTGGCGCTTTGGGCCGTGCCGTCGACAACGATGCGTACCCGGTCGCCCACCTGGTACCCGGCCCGTTCGGCGGCCTGCCGGTCGACGGCGATCTCCCCGGTGGTACGGGGGCCGCGGCCTGCCGTCAGCGGGTAGCAAGGGGCCTTGCCCGTACTGTCGGGGACGTAGTTGATGCCTGCGGCCTGGTACAGGTGGCCGACCAGGGTGCCGTCGGATTGGACGAGGAAGGAGTGGCCCTCGACCGTGCCACGGGCCGCGGAGACGCCGGGCAGCGCGCGCAGCCGCCGCAGGAGCGAGTCGTCGAGTTGCGGGGTGCCGCCGGAGGAGTCCGCAGATGGCGGTTCGGCAGAACGGCCCGGCGTGATCTCCACCGATACATCGGGGCGGGAGTTGGTCCGTGCACGAGCCACGGCTGTGCTGACGGACTCGCTGTAGATCAGCGAGCCGGTCACGAACGCCACGCCCAGCAGCACGGCCAGGGCGGGCATCGCGAAGCGGAGGCGGTGGGAGCGAAGGGTGCGGACAGCGGCGCGGAACATCGACGGCCTTCGGGAGGGGATCGCTCGGTGGGTCATCGCGGTCAGCCGACTCGCTGCGAGACATCGAATGCCTTCACCTGCTCCAGCACCCCGGCCGCGGTCGGGGCCGGCATCTCGTGGACAAGGCTTCCGTCGGCCAGGAACAGGGCGCGGTCGGCGTGGGCCGCGGCGACCGGATCGTGGGTGACCATCACGATCGTCTGGTCCAACTCGTGTGCGGAGGACCGCAGGAAGGACAGGATTTCGGCCCCCGCCCGGGAGTCGAGGTTGCCGGTGGGTTCATCGGCGAAGACGACGGCAGGCCGGGTGGCCAGGGCCCTGGCGCAGGCGACCCGCTGCTGTTGGCCGCCGGAGAGCTGGGCGGGACGGTGGTCGAGCCGGCCCGCCAGCCCCAGGAGGTTGATCAGGTCCGTCAACCACGTCCGGTCAGGGATGCGCCCGGCAAGATGGCACGGCAGGGTGATGTTCTCCCAGGCGGTGAGGGTGGGCAGCAGGTTGAACGCCTGGAAGACGAAGCCGATGCGCTCGCGCGTACCCGGGTCAGCTGCGCGTCGTTCAGCGAGCCCAAGTCGGTGTCGCCGATCCGCACCGTACCGGACGTGGGAGTGTCGAGTCCCGCCAGGCAGTGCATGAACGTGGACTTGCCGGAGCCGGAGGGTCCCATGATCGCGGTGAACTCGCCGCGCAGGAAGCGGGCCGACACCCCGGCCAGCGCCATGACGCGGGTCTCGCCCTCGCCGTAGATCCTGGTCAGGTAACCCGCGGCGGCGATCACCGCGCCGGACCCTTCGGGGGACGAGAGGGCATCCGTCCTCTGGTTCATCTCATCGCTCCTGCACGGTTGTTCGTGGAATGGCGGACTTGCCGAACGGGACCGGCCCCATGCGGCGAGGGCGCGGACGGCGGTTGCCGGGGCGTTCCCGAGGCCGATCCTTCGGCGTGGTGCGGGTGCGGCGGATGGGTCGAGGCCGTCGGCGGGCATCTCACCGCCGGCCCGCAGAGCGGACGCGGCTGGCGCGTTGGCCGTTCTTCCCCTGAGCGCCTCGCCAACCTCATCGCCCCCGGTCTCCCCCTCCGCGTTCGTCGGCGGCCGCCGCTCCCCCGCCGGCCCGCCCGTCCCCTGGTCGCAGCGAACCGCGCGGCCCCGCCGAACACCATCGGCGGGGGCGCGCGCTGGTGCTGTGGCACGCGGGTGATCACTGCTGGGTGTGGCGCTCCAGGTAGATGGAGGTGAACACGGCGACCTTGGCGCGCAGGGCCGAGGGTCGAAGGGTGTGCTGATGCAGTCGACGGCGCCGGCCGCGTATCCGCGGGCGGAGTGCTCGGAGTCCACGCGACGGCGACAGAGCCGCGTACGGGGAGAGCCGCAACGGCGCGCTGCGCGGAGCCCGGCGGCCACGACGACGTGGGGGCCCGCGGCGACCTGACGAGCAGGGAGTTCATCGCCTTCTGGTTCGCCGTCGACCGTGTACCGGCCGGAATGGACGTCAGCATCTGGGACGTCGACGACGCCGTCCGGCGCCTCGTCCGCTCCGGCAGCACGGTCGAGCGTGCCGCGCTCGCTGATTCCGACGTGCCACTCGACAAGTTCACCAGCGCCTGATGTCGGCTACCGAGTCGGAGGGACTCGGGTGCTCAAGGGCCGGGTCGGCCGCGGTGCGGCGGCCGTGCCGGGAGTTCGGCGATCTCGGCTCCGCGGCGTAGCACGTCGCGGAGCATGGCGGGGGTCAGGGTGCGGGTGGACATGTTGCGCTGACTGGGGTGGTAGCCGCCGACCAGGTGCAGCGGCCGTCCGTCACCGGGATCGGCGAGCAGCGCCTCGGCCCCGTGTCCGAAGACCGGGCGAGGACGGGGCAGTTGCCAGCCGGTGTCGGTGAGCACCGGCAGGAGCGCCTGCCAGGCGAACCCGCCGAGAACCAGGATCGCCCGCAGTGTGGGCCGCAGCAGTTCCAGCTCACGGGCCAGCCATGGCCGACAGGTGTCCCGCTCACCGGTGGTGGGCCGATTGCCGGGTGGGGCGCAGTGCACCGGCACCGTGATCCGCACCCCGTACAACTCCAGTCCGTCGCCCCGGTGGGTGGCAGTGGGCTGCGAGGCGAGCCCGATGTCGTGGAGGGCGGCGTACAACGCGTCGCCGGACGGGTCACCGGTGAAGATGCGCCCGGTGCGATTGCCGCCGTGCGCGGCCGGCGCCAGACCGACGATCGCCAGTGGTGCGTCCGCCGGGCCGAAACCGGGAACGGGGCGCGCCCAGTACTGCCAGTCCCGAAATGCCCTGCGCTTGATCCGCGCGGCCTCCTCCCGCCAGGCCACCAGGCGTGGGCACGCCCGGCAGGTGGTCACCGCCGCATCGAGTTTGCTCGGTGAGCTCGTCCGGGGAGCCGTCCGCGCGGGATAGTCGTGCGAATCGGGCGGGGGGCGTCTGCTGGACACATCGTGCTCCTCGTGAATATGCCGTGCCGGACGCCGTCACTCGGTGCCCGGGCGGCAGTCGTGCCGGCAGGCCTGGCAGGATCCCGACGGGTTGGCATGAGCTGCCGCCGATAGAATGGGTGGGTCGGGACGATCTGCTTCGCAGCAGGCCACGCAGCCGGCCACCTGCTTGAGGAGAGGCGGCCGACCGATCTGGAAGGGCACCATTATGGCCAAACAGATCACCTGTCGCAGAGTCTACGAGGAGACCGCGCCCAAGGACGGCAAGCGCGTGCTGGTGGACCGGGTCTGGCCCCGGGGCATGCGCAAGGCGGACGCACATCTGGACGAGTGGCTGCGTGCTGTCGCCCCGTCGAGCGAACTGCGCAAGTGGTACGGCCACGAGCCCAGTCGCTTCGCCGAGTTCCGCCGCCGGTACCTGGCAGAGCTGGGCGACACCGGGCACCGTGAGGCGGCCCGACATCTGCGCGACCTGGCGGCACGCGACAAGGTCATGCTGCTGACCGCCACCAAGGATGTCGATCACAGCCAGGCCGCCGTTCTCGCCGACTGGCTGACCGGGAGCCGATGACCGCCCTCAGGGCGCGGACGGTCGCGCCACCGTCGTTCACGCGAACCCGCCCTTGCACAGGTGGCGATCGGGGACGGGTCGGCCGTCCCCGATCGCCGTGCCGCGGACTGTCCGGAGACGTGAAGAGGAAGCGCCATGCGAACGAACATCATCCGGCACGAGAACATGATGGTGAGTTACCACGTGGTCAACGGCTGGACCGTCCTTGAGGCCGATGGTGAGATGGACGCCCACACCGCCCCCATGATCCGGGAGGCTGTGATCAAGCTCCTCGATGAGGGACACCGCCACTTCGTCCTGGACCTCGGCTTCGTCACCTTCATGGATTCGATGGGGCTGGGCGTGATCGTGGCGATCACCAAACGCATCCGTGAGCGCAAGGGCTCGCTGCGTATCGCGTCCGTCTCCGGCCGCATGCTCAAGATCTTCGATCTGAGCGGCATGCGCGAAAGCTACGAATTCCATCCATCCGCATCGGAAGCGACGCAGTCCGCTCCCTCACCCGACGGCCTCGCGAACTGGCCGCACCCCGTCTCCGGCTGAGGAACGCCCCGGGCCGCCAACGGCACCGCCCTGCCGTGCGCGAGAACTGTGCTCGCCGAGCCCTGCGCGTGCATCCCCGCTCCGGCCTCGACCTCGTCGGCCCGGACATCCCGCTCCTGCGATTCCGGCCGGGGCAAACCCGCGAAGCCCTCGGCCCGAGGGCTTGTCCCGCTATCCCCGGCGGGCTCGTGACGACGGCTACGGCGCCTCGCCGCGTTGTCGGAACATCCGAATACATCCCGCATGCGAACGCCCCTCCGCCCTGCGATGCACCGCATCCGGCGCCGCGCGCTGATCCACCGGGGTGACGGGGCAGCCGTCAGCCGACGAGGACATCTACACCGCCCACGGCCCGGCCGGCACCACGGAGCCGCCCCACAAGGCCCCAAGGCCACCGTCACCGCCGACGGCACCACCCGCTTCACCACCCGTCGGCACGCATCGGCGCTCCGGCCCCACCGGGGCAGACACTGCCGCCACGGCAGCATCCTGCCCTGCGCCCTGCGTACCCTGCCGCCAACCTGGGCGCCCCCTCCCCGGACACTGCCACGAGGCCGGGACCGGAACGGGCCGGGCAGCCGCCGCTCACTGCCCCGGGCCGCCCGGAGTGCGTAGGGCGAACACGGCGACATCGTCGTCGAACACCTGCAGGTCACGACCGATCAGAGCATCGCACAGGTCGTCCAGCGGGGCCGTGGCAAGGCGAGCGGCTTGTGCAGCAAGGCCGTCGAGTCCGGTGTCGATGTCCTGGTCGCGGCGCTCGACCAGCCCGTCGGTGAACAGCAGCAGGGTACTACCGGGCGGAAGGGGGTGTTCGTGGCTGAACCGGGGGACGGAGGCGTCGATACCCACCGGGATTCCGTGCCGGGCGGGTGCCAGGTAGCGCGTGCTGCCGTCCGCTCCGACCAGCAGCGGCGGCAGATGCCCGGCGTTGCTCCAGCTGAACGTATACCTCCCGCCCTCCGCACTGCGGCGCTCGATGCGGCCGAGTACCAGAGTGGCCGTGGGCGGCTCGTCGAACATCGACAGGGCATGGTCCAGGCGCGAGATGACCAGGCCGGGCGGCCCGCCCCGGTCGAAGGCGATCGCGCGCAGCATGTTGCGGATCTGGCCCATCAGCGGGGCGGCCTCGATGTCATGGCCGGTCACGTCGCCCATCACCACGCACGTGGCGCCATCGGGAAGCTTCACGGCGTCGTACCAGTCCCCGCCCAGCCCGGGCAGCTCGGAGGCGGGCTCGTAGCGGGCCGCGGCTTCGAGTGGCGCCAGGTCGGGAAGAAGGGGCAGCATGCGGCGCCGGAAGTGCTCGGTGGCGCCCCTGAGGCGCTCGTACAGACGGGCGTTTTCGAGGCTGATGCCCGCGGCGCTGGCCAAGGCCGTCAGCAGGCCCTCGTCGTCGTCATCGAACGGCGTGCCGTCGACCTTGTCGGCGACGTAGAGATCGCCGTAGAGGGTGTCCCGCACCATGAGCGGAACGCCCATCAGGGTCCGCATGACCGGGTGCCTGGGCGGAAAGCCCACGGAGAGAGGGTGCGTGGCCACATCCGCCACCCGCAACGACCGCCGGTCGTCCACCAAGGTGCGGAGCAGGCCGTGGCCCTGCGGCAGACCCATGGCAGCGCACAGATGCGGGTCGTCGATGCCCACGGTGATCAGATCGATGATCTCGCCACTGTCCGAGAGCACGCCCAGCGCCCCGTAGCGGGCGGCGACGAGGTCGGTTGCCGCTTCCACGATGTGGTGGAGCACGGCGGGGGTGGCCATGTCGGTGCTGACCGCTCCGACCGCGTCCAGCAGGCGCCGCAGCAGGTGCCGATCCAGTGCACGTCGCGGCGGCGCGGCCACGCCGTCCCGGGTGGGGCCCCGGCCCCGGTCCTGCAACTCGGTGGCCCGTGCGGCCTCCGGCTGCGGGCCACCGAACGGCGGTTCCCACGGATTGTGCGCCATGGTGCTGCCTCCCGGCGCCATCGGGCTCGTTTCCACCGTCGCCCTGTCTAGTCACACTACGCGCTCACCGGCCGGGAAGCAGGCCGCCCGGCTCCCGCCCCCTCCGGCCGGGGCCACGTGGTACCGCGCCTGTGCCCGGCTCGGAGCGCGGTAGGGGTGCGGGACGGCGATCGGGCAGGATCGCCGCCCCGGGGTCACCTACGGCTCAGACGAACGACGTATCGACCGTACGGCCGGTGGGGGCCGGACACTCCCCCGCGCTCCGGAGCCGCACCGCTGCTCGGAGGGAGGGTCAGCCCCATGCACCGAGGGTGAACTCGGCGATCACCACCGAGAGCAGGAACGAAGCGGTGATCGCGACGAGCCCGACCGGGATGATCTTCCAGCCGATGTGCCGCAGCAACGGCAGGTCCTTGCCGAGCGACAGTCCGGCGAGGGTCAGCATGATCGTGGCGATGGACAGGAAGTCCACCGATCCGACCAGCCTGTTGAGGCTGCCGGAGGCGAAGAACCACGGGCTGGAGACGTACGTACCCACCGTGGTGATCCACACGATCGCGGAGATCTTCCGGCTGACCTTGGCGAGGAAGAGGCCGAGCAGCACCAGGCCCAGCAGCACGGCGTAGCCGCCGACGATGTCCCAGCCGATCGTGCCGGCCGCGACCGAGGCAGTGCCCAGACCGAGCACTGTCAGGACGCCGAGCGACAGCCAGAGCGGAATCCTGACCTCGCCCGAGGCGACGGCGACTTCTTCCCGGAAGGCGCGGTTGGCGGCGGCGTCCGTCGGGCCGTCCGGGGCGGAGGGAGCGTCGGGCGTCGTCGTCCCCGGCGCGCGGGTGTCCTGCCGGCGGGTGAGGAAGCGGTAGAAGCGGTCCGCCAACGGCAGTGCCACGTAGATGCCCACGTAGACCCCGAGGATGGTGGTGATGAGGTTCGACACCGCCGCCATGCCGAGGATGGCCTCCTCGTGCCCCGGGTACGCGGCCACGATGCTGGCCGAGGACGCGGCCATCATCGATCCCGAGCCGACGCCGGCGCCCATGGCGAGGGCCAGCGGGTCGAAGATGTTCCAGTTCGACACCAGCGAGGTCAGGAGCGTGATGAACACCGCGCCGAACATCGTGCCGAACACATACATGGCCAGGACGCCGCGGTACTGGTCGGAGTCCGGTCCGTACTTCTCCGAGACCATCGCGAAGGACGGCTCGCGGTCCAGTGAGAAGGTGGCACCGACCGTGGCCTTGCCCAGGCGCAGTACGACGGCGAGCGGCAGTGCGACGGCCACCGTGCCCAGTAGATGGCCGATCTCCTGGAGCAGCAGCGCGGGCCCGGCCTTGACGAGCGTCGGCAGGCTGGGGCCGATGTTGAAGGCGAGCCGGGCGACCAGGAGCATCACGGCGACGCCGACGAGCGCGGACGCCACCCTCTGGAGGTGGATGCCGAGGGGCCGGATCTTCTGGACCGACACCAGCAGGCCCAGGATCAGGCCCCACACCATGGGGAAAACGATGACGGAGCCGATGCCCAGGTCGATGTCGAGCTGTCCGACGGCCTGCACGACCAGGGCGATGACCAGAGCGAGGGCGGCGATCGGCAGGGTCTGACGCGACCCGGCGACGCGGTCCTCGGGCGTGGTGGTGAGGCCGCTCATGTCGCCACCGCCTCCTCGCCGACGTCACGGCGGTAGGCCGCGGCGATGAAGCGGTGCCGGTGCTCGGCGTGGCCCGCCGCGTCGACGACGGTCCAGGCGAGCGCACGGGCCGCCTCGAACATCATGTCGTACGCCAGGGATGTGTCGGCGACGGCCGCGAAGGCATGGGAGTGGATGGGCTCGTCGGCCCCCGGAATGCTCAGCCATGGATGCAGGCTGGGGATGACCTGGCTGACGTTGCCCATGTCGGTCGAACCGCCGGCGAGCCGGGCGCCGGGGGTGACGTCCCGCCCGAGGGCGGCCATGGCCGACGTCCAGAACCCCGCCAGCGCGTCGTCCTGCACGAGCGGCTCGTAGAGCGGCTCGGTGGCCTCGACGGTCAGCTCGGTGCCGGTCGCCAGGGCCGCGCCCTCGAAACACCGCCGGACACGCTCCAGCAGTGCCTCGTACTCGGGCAGGGTGAACGCCCGGCATTCGAAGTCGACAACGGCCCGCTCGGGGATGATGTTGGTGGCGACACCGCCTTCGGAGACGAACAGCGCCACCCGCTGGTCGCCCGGCATCTGCTGGCGCAGCAGACCGACGGCCACCTGGGAAAGCGTGGCGGCGTCGGCGGCGTTCACGCCCTGGTGGGGTGCGGCCGCGGCATGCGCCGCACGTCCCCGGAACACCGCCCGGTACCGGCCGACCGCCTGCGAGGTGCTGCCTGTGGGGTTGTAGCCGAGCCCGTCCTGCACCGGGTGGACCATCAGGGCCAGGCCCACCCCGTCGAACGCGCCGGCCTCCAGCAGCAGCGCCTTGCCGCCGCCGTGTTCCTCGGCCGGGGTGCCTATCGCCTTCAGTGTGATGCCGAGTTCGTCGGCGTACGGGGCCAGGGCCAGCGCGGCGGCCACCGAGGCGCCGGCGATGAGGTTGTGGCCGCAGGCATGGCCGACCTCGGGCAGCGCGTCGTACTCGACACAGAGCGCGACCGTCAGCTCGCCGCTGCCCGCGGTGGCGGTGAACGCGGTCGGCAGACCGCCCGTGCCGCGCTCGACCGCGAACCCGCCCTCGGTGAGCAGCTCGGTGATCGCCGCGGCGGACTCGGTTTCCTGGAAGGCGGTTTCGGGGTGCGCGTGCAGGGCGCGGGCCAGCGCGAGCACGCGGTCCTGCCAGTCCGACACGCCCGTGGAGGTGTCGGCCTTGAGCCGGTTTCCGGAGCCGGCGGGATTCTTCGTGGTCACGGGGGTCTCCTAGTAGCTCAGCGAGGGGAACGGGGCGCCGGCGGCCCGGGTGGGCGTCCAGACGGCCTTGGTCTGCGTGTACTCGTCCAGCACACCGGGGCCGGAGGAGCGGCCGTGTCCGGAGTCCCCGAAGCCGCCGAAGGGCACGGCGACGTGGATGGTCTTGTAGGCGTTGATCCAGAAGGTGCCGGATTTCACGGCGCGGGCCACGTGGTGGGCGCGGGCGACGTCCTGCGTCCAGACCGCCCCGGCCAGGCCGAAGTCCGTGGCATTGGCGCGGGCGATGGCCTCCGCCTCGGTGTCGAAGGCGTCGGCGCCGACCACCGGTCCGAAGACCTCGGTGGTCTCCAGCGGGTTGGCGGGGGTGACCCCGTCCAGCAGGGTGGGCGGCACCCAGTGCCCGCCTGCCAGCGCCGAGCCGGTGAGCCGGTCGGGCAGTTGTGTGCCGGTCACCCGGCGGGCACCGCCGTCGAGCCCGGCCTCGATCAGCGAGGTGACCGTGCCGAACTGGGGCCGGGTGATGATGGGGCCGACCTCGGTGGCGGGGTCGAGGGGGTCGCCCAGCCTCAGCAGGGACGCGCGCTCGGCCACGCGGGCGATGAACTCCGCGTGCACGGAACGCTCCACGAGCAGCCTGGAGCCGGCCACGCACGACTGGCCCGCTCCGGAGAAGACCGCCGACACGGCGCCGTCGGCCGCGCGGTCCAGGTCGGCGTCGGCGAAGACGATGTTGGCGCTCTTGCCACCGAGTTCGAGGACGGTCGGGATGCCGGCGCCCGCCGCGGCGACCGCCACCCGGCGGCCGGTGGCGACCGAGCCGATGAAGGACACCTTGCCGACCCGGGAGTCGGAGGTGAGGGCGGCGCCGACCGTGGTGCCGAGGCCGGTGGCGACGTTGAAGACGCCGTCCGGCAGCCCCGCCCGGTGGGCCAGCTCGGCCAGCCGCAGTGTGGAGGCAGGAGTGAATTCGCTGGGCTTGACGACGACGGCGTTGCCGGCCGCGAGCGGCGCGGCCGAGTTCCAGCCGCCCGTGAACAGGGGCGCGTTCCACGGGGTGACGGCCACCACGACGCCCCAGGGGACCCGTTCGGTGTAGGTGTGCCAGTTGCCCGGGACGGGGATCGTGTGGCCCAGCAGCTTGTCCGCCCATCCCGCGTAGTAGCCGAACATCTCGGCGACCTTGGCGGCCTCGGCGCGGGTGTCGCGGACGGGCTTGCCCGTGGTGGCGGATTCGAGGAGGGCGAGTTCCTCTGTGTGCTCGCCGATCGTCCGGGAGACTTCGCGCAGGATCGTGGCCCGTTCGAACGGGTCGGTCGCGGCCCAGACCTCGGCCCCGCGGATGGCGGAGGCCAGCACGGATTCGGCCCCTTCGGCCCCGGCGTCGGCGTAGTCGGCGAAGCCCTCTCCGGTCGCGGCGGCGGTGAGGTGCACGGTCTCGCCGCGGCCGGTGACGACCCGACCATCGATGAACGAGCCCAGGCCCTGCGGGAAGGCGGCGTCGAGAGCGGCGCGGGCAGTGACGGCACCGGACGTGCTCAGGTCCGTCGGAAAGATGGTGGTGCTCATGCTTCTGTGGCTCCTTCGGAGGTGAGGGAGGGGGCTACGGTGCGGGCGATCTCGGTGAAGTCGGCGCCGGGGCCGAGCGCGGCCAGGGCCTGCTGCCAGACGCTGCTGGCGGCGGCCAGCAGCTGTGGGGTCTCACCGCGCTGCCCGGCGGTCTCCACGGCGAGTGCGGCGTCCCGAGCCATGAGCCCCAGGGCGAAACCGGAGTCGTAGGTGCCGGGGAGCACCCAGTCCGGGTACATGGCCGCAGATGCCTTGCTGGCACCGGACGCACCGCTGATGCCCGCCGCGGCGGCGGAGGGATCGACGCCGTATGCCTTCGCCACGGCGAGGGCCTCGCCGACCGCGACCAGGTTGACGGCCGCAAGGGCGTTGTTGAGGAGCTTGACCACGTTTCCGGAGCCGGGGGCGCCGAGGTGGCGGTACTGGCCGCCGGTGAGTGCGTCCAGGACGGGCCGGGCCGCGTCGAGCGCGTCGGTGTCGGCACCGACGAACGCGGCGAGTCGGCCGTCGGCCGCGCCATCACGGCCGCCCGAGACGGGTGCGTCCACGAAGGCCGCTCCGCTGTCCGCCGCGAGGGCCGCGCACTTGGCGGACGTGCCCGGCTCCGACGTCGTGGTGTCGACGATGACGAGGGTGCCCGACCGCGCCAGCAGAGCGGGCACGGTCGCCTCGACCGCGCGGGCCGAGGGCAGCGACAGGACCACGTAGGGCGTTCCGGCCAACTGATCGAGGTCCTCGACGGCCTCCACGCCGGCCCTTGCTGCGGCGGATCGGGCGGCGGGCGCCGGATCGAATCCGCGCACCTGCCACCCCGCCCGCAGCAGGGCGGAAGCCATGGCACCGCCCATCGAGCCGAGGCCGACGACGGCGATGTGCTTGCTCATCAGTGCTCCTGTCATGAGGGGGCGTGCGTACGGACACGAGCGAGGCCAAGAAGATGGACCTCGCCGGCCCGGGGAGAGAAGGACGGTGTTCAGGCGGTGGGGCCCGACGGACCTTGGGACGGGGTCCGGGTCGGGCGGGCCCGTCGGCGCGGTCAGCGCTCACACACGGGCGGTGAAAGAGGTGCGCCGAGGTTCGCGTGGGCCACCGGCGTGACGGAGGCGGCACCGGTCGGGCGGCGGGGAAGCGTGTGCGGTACGGCGGTGGGGACTGGTGGGGTGCATCGCCCGATGCAGGCGGTGCCGCGGGGCGTCCGACCGCGCGGACCGGACCGGACGTCCGCGCGGCGCGAGAACGATTCAGTCGAGGTAGACGTCCAGGTCCTTCCAGAGTTGCTGGGTGCGGCGGATGGCGGCACGGCTGCGCTCGGGCCGAGCTGTCTGCATACCGGCGAGGAGTCCATAGACCACCGAGGTGGCGGCCGTGACGGACTGGAAGAAGGAGATGCCTTCCGACGGCACGATCAGCAGATGGTGGGCGATGGAGGTGGCGAGCCGGCCGCGCCGCATGTCGGTGATCGCCACCACCGTGGCGCCCTCCGCACGGGCTGCGTCGGCTGCGACGATGACCTGCTTCGTGGACCGCCACATGTTGACGACCACGAGCACGTCACCCGGACCGAGGCAGTTGACGGCGGTCGCCAGATGGACGCCGGCCCGGCTCTCCAGTGTGATGGGGTAGCCCATGGTGGAGCCGAGGTGTGCCATGACACTGGCCGGACCGGCGAAGGAGCCGACCCCGACCACCAGGATCGACCGGGCCGAGGCCAGCGCGGCGATCGCCGCCTCCGCGTCGGCGGCCGAGTTGCTCTCCAGGGTCTGGCGCAGATTCTCGATGTCGTGTGTGAGCGCGCTGTGCAGCGGGCTGCGGTGCTCGCCGTGTTCGGTAAGCGTCTCCTCGGTGGAGATGTGCACCAAGTAGCGGGCCCGCAACTCGCGTTGCAGATCCGGCCAGCCCCGGTAGCCCAGCGTCTGGGCTGCCCGTACCACCGTCGAGCTGTTCACGTCAGCCCGCTCGGCGATCTCCGCGATCTCCGCGTACGAGGCCAACTGCGGATTGCGGACGACGACGTCGACGACCCGGGCCTGGGCCTTGGACAGCGGCACATCGGGCAGGGCGTCGCCGAGCCACTGGACGTTGCCGCCGGCGGGGTCGCGGTTCTGCAATGCGGACACAGGTCTTGCTCCCTGGCACGAGAGATGTGCTGCAAGCACGTTTGCAGCACCGTACATCGCAATTCCATTTGCAGGAACCCCCTCCTTCATTTGCAGGAGCCCTCCCCGTATCCCCGCGCTGTCCGGAGAAGCCGGCCGTGTGTCCGGAGCAGGGCCCGGCCGTGCACGGCTGGATGGCGGACCAGGTGTGGACCACGGCGAGGGTGGCCATACCTATCGGCAGGAAGTTCCACGTCTCCCACAGCGCCTTTGGGGCGAGGAGGCCGATGCACCGGTTCGGCTTCAGCCCGCAGGTCCCCCGCGCGGCGGGTCGCCGAGCGCGCGAGGAGGCCGTCACCGAGTGGCGGGAGGCGAGCCGGGCGGAGGCAGAAGAGCCCGGGCGGCCCATCGGGGTCACGCTGCTTCGAGGACGGGGCAGGGCGTTGTCACGCCGTCGGGCATGTGGACACCTGACGGTGTGTCGAGGTGTTGTGGGGCCGCGTGACGGCCCTGGACTCGGGCGGCGGCAGGTCGGCCGGTGACGCCGGTGATCTGCTCCCGGACGGTGAAGCGGACGGTCATTTCGGCACGGTGTCGGGTGCCGGTCATCAGGTGGCGGCGGGGCCGGAAACGAGGGTGAGATGCCGCTGAACGCGGAAAGGAACCGCCGCGCGGCGCTCACGCTGCGGAAGCGTTTCATCGCCCATGCGTGCTGCCGGGTGGACTACGGAAGAAGAGCCTGGCCGCAGCCGTGTCCCGGCGGTTCTGCACCAGGATGTCCGGCACCTCTCCGTCCTGGTCGACAGCCCGCCACAGGTGCTTCCGCCCGCCCTTGATCAGGGCAGGCATGCTCACATCATCTCAGCCGGATCACGACACGAACGAGCACCCCCGAGATCAAAAACCGGGCACTGACCGGACTCGCTGCTCGCGCACATGGCCACTGCCCCGCGAACCGCCCGATCCAATCACGGCTGTGGCGTCTTCCATAGTCGTACGGCACCGTCGAAGGTGGCGGTTGCGACGAGGCGGCCGTCGGGGCCGAATGCCACGTTCGATACGTTCGATGTGTTTCCGACCAACTGCGCCTGCAGGTCGCGCTCGGTCGCGTCCCACAATTGCACCACCTCGCCACCGAAAACAGCGAGTGTCGTACCACGGGGGCTGTAGGTGACTCCGACCTTCCCGGTCGTCGTCTCGTCGAGGGAGGCTTCGGAGCGGCCGCTGGGCGCTTGCCACAGTTGTACCGGCGCGGTGTCGTCGTCGCATGCGGTGGCGAGGCTCTTGCCGTTCGGGCTGTACGCCACGGCCAGACTGTCCTCGCAAAGGTCGAAGCGCTCGTGTGCCGTGCGCTTGGCCACATCCCACAGTTGCGCCTCGTACCCGTCGGTATGGCCGTACTCGTCGTTGCGGTAGCCCGCAGTGGCCAGAGTCTTGCCGTCAGGGCTGAACGCGACCTGACTGGCCCTCATTTCGTCGTCGAGGACGGCGATTTGTCTGCCCTGATCCTTGCCGCTGTCCGCGTTCCACAGCCGTACGCCATTGCCACCCCCGGTGGCGAGGAGGCGGCTGTCGGGGCTGAACGCCACGCTGTCGAATCCCTCGTGGCGAGAGTCGCCGGTGACGGTGGCGACCAGTCGGCGCTTGACCACGTCCCACAGCCCGAGCACATCGTCGCGGGTGCTGGCGGCCAGCAGTTTCCCGTTGGGACTGAACGCGATGGCGACGACCGGGGGCCCGCCGGCGCTGGACTTGGAGCGCTGGGCGAGGACGGTGCGGGTCCGGCGGCCGACCACATCCCACAGCCGCACCTTGCCGTCGTTGCCGCCCATGGCGAGGGTCTTGCCGTCGGGGCTGAACGCCACGTTCGCGGGCTTCTCGGGAAAAGCGGTGAGCGTGCTGGTCGGCTCGATCGTGGATGGCGTGGCTCGGTCCGCCGACTGACCGGGAAGCAGGACGGCGATGAGCACGGCGGCCAGGACGAGTACCCCGATTCCGCTCAGCGCCGCCGCAGCGGGCAGGTGCGGCGTGACGACGGCGGGAGGGAGCGGGCTGTCCGTCTCGGGCCGCCTGCCCGCGGCCGGTGGACACGCCGAGGCGCCGGGCCCGGCTCCCCCGCCCTGTCCCGGAGGGGTCGCGGACGGGGCAGGGGAGGTAACGGCGTCGTGAAATCCCTGTACCGGGTCGACGACGGTCCGGGCCCTTGGCTGGGAAGGGAGGGTATGCCCTGCACCGCCCGCGCGTCCTGGCGCCGAGGCCGAGCGGCAGTGGCGTATGACCTCATCGAGGGTGGGCCGGTGCTGCGGATCCTTTTCGAGGCACCGTGCGGCGATGGTCCGGACGGGTTCGGGGCAACCGTCGAGGTCGGGGTCCTGTTCCAGGATGCGGTACAGCACACCGTGCCCGGTGCCGCCGAAGGCCGGTCGTGCGGTGGCGGCGAACGCGGCGATGGCCCCGAGGGCAAAGACGTCGCCGGCTTCTGTGACGGTCTGTCCCCTGATGTACTCGGGTGCCATGTATCCGGGCGTCCCGGCGAGCATTCCGGTACTGGTCACGGACGTGACGTCCGCGGCTCGCGCTATGCCGAAGTCGATGACCTTGGGGCCATCGGGCGTGAGGAGGATGTTGGAGGGCTTGAGGTCACGGTGGATCACTCCGGCGGCGTGGATGGACTGCAGTGCCTCGGCCACCCGAGCCGTCAGCGCCAGTACCGCGGTGACCGACAGCGGCCCGTGTCCGGCCACCGCATCGTGCAAGGCGGGACCGGGCACGTAAGCCGTGGCCAGCCACGGTTCGTCAGCCTGCAGATCCGCGTCGACCACCGGCACGGTGTACAGCCCCTGGACCCGCCGGGCCGCGGACACTTCCTGCTCGAACCGCTTGCGAAAGCCACGGTCACTCGCGTATTCGCGGTGCACGAGCTTGACTGCCACGGCGCTGCCGGCCGGAGTGCGTGCCAGGTAGACCCGGCCCATTCCACCAGCGCCCAGTACTGCCTCGATCCGGTACGGGCCCGTCTCGGCGGGATCCCCGGGCCCCAGTGGGCGGGGCGGTGGCGGAGTGGTCGGCCATTCCGTTTCCCCAACGGCGTCTGACGCTGCATGTGGACGGCGGTCCGGTTGGGACATGCCGACTGTCACCCCTCACTGGTCGTGCCCGCGCCGCGTCGTCTGCTGTTCGAACCACTCGGATCCCATGCATCCCACTGCGAGGCCCGGCGCCCTCGCCGAGGCCCGTGCCGGTTCGAGCGGGCAACAGGGTAATCGAGCCACGGCCCACTTGTCTGTCCCTGTGAATTCCCCACGGACCACGGTATGCGCCTCGGCCGACTGCCCCGGTCTCCTCCACGACCGTCCGGTCCCCGGAGCCACCGGTGAGGATCAACGGCGGCTCATCGCCGGTCCCGCACTCGGCTCTCGGGCCAGCGGGCACGGCCACCTCGATCGGCATCGATTCGTCCAGACCCGCAAGGAGGAGAGGACGACCGACCGTCAGCGGCTCCGGCGGCGTGTGCTCATAGGTGTTGCCCCGGAGGCGTAAGCGCTCCTCCGGCCTCTCCCTCGGTGAGGTGCGCGGCGGCCATCTGCCGGAGGAGGTAGCGCATCCGGTCGACGCGGCCGGAGACGACGGCACCGTCGGGAATGCCCTTCGAATGCGGCGGAACCAGCCTCGGCCCGATGCCGATCGGGGGGTGCCGGTGGCTCACACTCGTGTGTCGAAATCCCCCGACGCCGCTTTCACACCGTAGGGGCACTCGGCCTTGGCGTACGAGTAGTGCCAGGCGCTGACGCTCGTGCTGCCGTCCTTGCACCACACCGTCGCCTGTACGTAGACGTTCCCCCGGCAGTCGACGTGGTAGCGGCCGGCACCTCCCGGGCCGGCCGAGTCGAACCACTCTGTGCATCCCCCGGCGATCGCCGCGGGGCTCAACGCTTGCGATGTGTTCGCCGAAGCCGGAGATGCTGCGAGTGCGCAACAGAACATCACGGTTGCTGACAGGGCTGTGACGAGCCGCTTCCTCATGGTTCTCCCCGTTGTTGGCGTTGTTGTGCCGTGCCTGTCCGAGCGAGTGGTTCATGGCGGAACGGCCGCCGGTCGAAGTCTCCCGGGCTTCTCGCCGCAGGGTCACGACCGTAACTGGCCAGGTACTCCGTCTCCGCCGTCGCCGTCCCCGCGGGGCTGTCCGTTCGCGCGGAACGATGCTCGGCACGGGCGGCGTCGGGCGGCGTCGGGCGGCGTCGGGCGGGACAAGGGGCGCAGCCGGGCCGGGGCGGTGCTGGAAGCGGCGTGTGCGCGATGGGGTGGGCGCATCGGCGCCTTGAGCCGCTGCCTGCGGCGCAGGAGGCGAGACTGCGATGCTCGCCCAGGCGCTGCTCGCAGCACCGTCCCCCACACAGCCGGAGAACACCACCGCACCAGGTGACCGTGGCGGGCGGCGAGACCGGCCGCCGACCGGCTGATCCGGCCGGACACCGAGGCGGTGTCAGAGCTAACCTCTTGCCATGAGCTGGGACGAAGGACGCCTGCTGGCCCTGGAGGTCGACGTGAACTACGGCCTCGCGACGAACCCGGACACTCCTCGATCAACCCTGAGAGATCCTTCCCTGCTTGTGGTGTGGGCATGGTCCCCCCGCGCACGTCTCCTGGCGCTCGCGTCCGGCCTCGCGCTCCCCAACTCCATCTGCGGCATGGAGCAGGAGTACAGCCCCGGCCGTCTGCCCGACGCGCTTCACTGTCTCGTCGCATCCCTCGACAACCGGACGGTGTCTGTCGAGGGCGGCCCGTGCTTCGTCTTCCCGGACCGTCTCGACATCCCCGTTCCGACCCCACTGCCCGTCATCACCTCCACCAGCGACGGCCGGCGCACCGCCCAACACCTGATCCGGCCGGACAACTGGCAGCCCGACGAGTGGAACGAACTGATCAACGGGCGCATGGGTGAGTGGGCCATGGCCGTCCACGACCGGGAGCCGGTGTCGATCTGCTTCACACCCGCGTCGAACGCCACCGCCGGAGAGGCCGGCATCTGGACCCGCCCCGACTTTCGCGGCAAGCGCCTCGCACCGACCGTCGTAGCCGCCTGGTCCCAGCGTGAGCACCGCACCAAGACCGTGCTCTTCTACCGCACCACCGCGGACAACCACGCATCCCAAGCCGTTGCCCGCGCTCTCGGCCTCACTCCACTGGGCTGGATCTGGACCGCACGTTGAACGACAGGACCAGTGCGTGTTTCGGAACGCCGAGCCATTGCCGAACTCCGGTTGAAGGTCGCCATGGTGGCCTTCAGGCTCCGCCTCACACGCCCCTCGTGCGGCTGCCCCGGCCGAAACGCCGTGGATGGAGGCCGGCCCCAATACCGTTCAGTTATTGACTCGGATGGTGACGTGAGGGCCGTGTTCGGGCTGGGGCCAGTGTGCGTGGTGGGAGCGTTTCGCGGCCCATTTCAGGACCTTGCGTTTGACGACTCGCGGGTGTGAGCGTTTTCGGCGGGGTGGGTTGAGGTGTTGGGTGAGCCATCGGATGGCGTAA
>NZ_JBHJWQ010000029.1:0-79378 GCF_042266885.1 Streptomyces sp. NPDC056061
CACATCAAGCGGAGCCTGGCCAACCTGGCCGCCCGCACCCTCAACGAGCTGGAGACTCTGCTCCGCAGGCGGCTCAAAGCGCTGCAGTACCGGCACGGCATCCTCGGCGGATTCCTTGCCGGGACGGGCCTCGCTCTCGACAGACCGGACAGACCCTAATACGCCGAAGTCAGTAATTCCGGGCCCTGATGCTTCGCCCCGTCGTTATGCGGCGGGGCGAAGTGCTGCCAGGGGGCTGGTCCGGGTGCGGGCGCGGGGTGTGTCGGTGAGCCAGGCGTTGATGCGGATGAGGTTGATCGCGGCGCCGGTGAGCTGGTGCTGGAGGCTGGTCTTTCCGAGTCCGCGGTAGCGGGATCTGCGCAGGCCGCAGGCTTGCACTCCTTGGGAGATGGTCCCTTCGACCCCGGCACGGATCTTGTAGCGGTCCTTCCACTCGTCGGTTGCCTGGAGCTGCCGTGCCTGGTGGAGGGCTTCGTATTCGTGGCGGGGCCGCAGGGTGATCTCCCGGCGCTGGGCCTTCGGCGAGCTGACACAGTCCCGGAGGCTGGGGCAGGTGCGGCAGTCCGCCGGGGAGAACCGGACCCGGATCAGAGGGAGTTGTTCTTCGGAGCGGCGGTGGTGCCACTGGGTGCTGGTAATTCCGTTCGGGCAGGTCACGTGCTGGTTGTCCCAGTCGATGGTGAAGGCGTCCTGTCCGTAGGTGCCCTCGCCACGGGCCTGGGCGACGGTCACCGGCACCAGTGGCCCGTGCAGGTCGACATCATGGTCGATGCGGGAGGCTGCCAGGGCGCTGGAGTTGGCGTAACCGGCGTCGACCCAGTGTTCGTCCGGCAGCAGGCCCCGCCTCGCGAGACCTGTGTGGACGACGGCGGCCATCCGGTCGTCGGGGACAGTGGCGACGGTGGTGGTCACCTCCGTGACCAGATGCACCGCGTCCGGCTCGCACGTCTCGGTGAGGTGGACCTTGTAGCCGTCCCACATCGTGTCGCGTTTGACGCTGCCGCGGGCCTCGATGTCATACGGGGTGACCAGGCGCTTCGCGCCCGGCGGGCGGTCTTTTGGGTCCCTCCGTGCCACCTCGCCCTCCACCACGTGGAAGTGCTGGACCCATACCTGCCGCAGAATGCCGACTTCCGGCAGTTCCCGAAGCGCCGGTGGCGCGTCGTCCGACCAGACCATGCGCAGCAGACGCATGCCGTCGGCTCCGATCCGCCGGCCCACCTCAACCCGCTTGGTGTGGGCTTTAGGGAAGCGGGAGTCCTCGATCCGGGTCGCGTAGTGCTTGAACCAGTCCGGCAGCGCACGGGCCCTGAGCCAGTCCGGCTCGGCGTCGGCCACCGCGTTCATCGCTGCCCGTAACGTCTCGCCGACCAGCTCCAGCCAGTTCAGCTCACGCGCCGAGGAGAGCACATGCGTGGAGTCGGTCCGCGCCCTCCCACCCGACGCGAGCAGCCCCCGGTCCTTGGCCGCGACCAGGATCGCGTCCAGCACCACCCGCCCCGCATCCCCGCCCACCAGACGGTCCCTGAACTCTGAGAGCACCGAGAAGTCGAAGCCGGGATCGGCCAGCTCCAGTCCCAACGCGAACTTCCAGTCGATCCGGGCCCGCACCGCCTCAGCGGCCTGCCGGTCGGTCAGCCCCTCCACGAACTGCAACACCAGCACCATCGCCAGCCGCCCCGGTGACCAGGCAGGCTTCCCTCTCACCGGGAACAGACCCTCGAACTGCTCATCGGTGAACAGGACACCCAGCTCATCACGGACCCGGATCGCCAGACTGCCCTTCGGGAAGGCCGCGCGTGCCACCCGCACCGTCTCCACCGGGATCTCCCCCGGCTCCCTCGGCTGCATCGACATCGGCATCCTCCCCATACGACAACGTCGGCTCCCCAGACCACAACAGGGTCTTGGGAGCCGACGTCACGCGAGAACCGGAATTCGCCAACAGCGTCCCATCACTGGCCTCCGGCCCCCTGTGGCGATTTCGCCCGGATTCTACCCTCTCGGTCAGGTGGGAAACTGGGAAACCGATGGGAAATCGATCACGCAGATCGCTGCAACGTGCTGCGCGAAGATGCGACGAACTACTCGTACATGCATGCTGCGTTGCAGGTCAGGGGGTGTTCACTCCTCTGACCTGCTACAGCTCAGGGAACGATGTTGTTCATGGCGCTCAACCTATTCCCGCGGGAGCCCGGAGGCACCGGTACCCACGCCGAGCACTTAGTGGAATATTCAACCAACATGTCGTGTTGCCGCAGACGCAATGATCCGGACGCATGGGCGGGTCGGAGCCGCGCGGGCGGGAATCCGGCGCGCGGTCCTTGAGCGAGGAGGCCACATGAGCGACAGCTACTTCGAGTTCGGCACGGCGGCCGACCGCTGGGACCGTGCCCGGATGTTCTTCGAGGCGAAGGAATACATGAGCGCCGCCCGGATCCTCGAAGGGCTGGTCGAGGAGGTGCCGGAGCAGGTGTCCCCGCGCCTGCTGCTGGCCCGCGCGTACTACCACTCGGCCCGTCTCGGCAGGGCCGAGACGCAGCTGCGGGTCATTCTGGAGCGTGACCCGGTGGAGCCCTACGCCCGGCTGATGCTCGGCCGCACGCTGGAGCGCCAGGGGCGGAGTGCGGAGGCGAGCGGCCACCTGCGCATGGCGGCGGCCTTCTCCGGGGACTTCGATGCGGGCCGCACCGGTCGAGGGTGAACGGCGCGCGGCGACGGCGGGGCCCGCCGGGTGGTTCCCGGCGGGCCCCGATGTCCGCGCGTGGTGAGTGACGCGCCGGTCAGCCGGCCGCCGCGGCGGTCCGGTCCGACGCGGCGGACGAGGAACCCGTCGCGGTGGCGCCGGGCAGGAGGAGCCGTTCCGTCAGGTGACCGAAGACGACGCCGAAGACGGCCCAGAGGGTGACCTGGACGGCGAGGGTGGCCAGCCGGAACTCCCACAGCAGGGAGGCCGGGAAGTCCTCGCCCACCTCGTTGAACGAGGGCAGGAACGCGTAGGCGAGGCCGATCACGACGATGTACCCGCCGGCTGCGGTGATCGTCGCGTTCCAGTTGCCCAGGCGGGGAGCGAGCCGTCGGCCGAGGATCACGGCGGCGACGGCCAGCAGCACGCTCAGGGCGACCATCAGGAAGAACAGTCCGGTGCGCCGGCCGATGGTGTCGGGGTTGCCGACGGCCGGCGGGTTGGCCGGGTACTTCAGGAAGGGCACCACGTACACGGTGAGCAGTGCCGCGCCCGCGATAAGCGCCGCGGTGGCTCGCGGGCCGAACCTGCCGATCCTGCCGAGGGCGTAGCAGAAGACGAGGGCGGCGATGCCGCCGATCGCCACGCCGAAGACCAGCACACCGGTGGCGAGACCGGCGGTGGACTGCATGGTGCGGCTGACGAGTTCCTCGCCGCCGTGGTCATGGCTGTGCGCCTCTTCGAGCGCGATGGCCGCGTCCACCCGGGACTCGCCCAGGAAGTACGCGACGGCCAGGGCGAGCACGCCCGCTACGAGTCCGGCCAGCATGCCGCGGACGAGAAGGGCTCTGACGGATATGGAGTTCATGGGTCTTCCCCTGGTTCGGACAGTACGTCAGTGGCAGGGGAAACCGAGGAGGTGGCGCCCGTCGTGGACCCACTCGTGCACTCCGGCGCCGGAGATGACGGAGGTGGCGCCCTGCTCGGCGCCGACGAAGTACAGCAGGACGAGCATGAGGATGCCGAAGAAGACAGCCCAAGGGGCAAGAGTCTTCAGGGAGATGGGGGTGATCGCCGGTACGGCGGCGGGGGCAGCGGACTGTGCCATGGCAGAACCTCCTGGGGGAACACGCGTCCCGATCGTGGTGCCGAAACGAAGGTGCTGGGTCTGACTTCCCGTACGGGTACGGGTACACAGTGGCGCGACCGTGCCGGAGTCTCACCGGGCTTCCGTCACACCTTCGTCATGTGCTGCGGACGATACCGCCTGGGCGTGAGCACGGCCATGGCCCCCGCGTACCGCTGCGCACCGGCATGGAAGGGTGGGCGCTCCCGGTGCCCATGGTTCGAGGGGGATTGACCTGCCCATGACGGAACACGTGATGATGATCTCACCCGCGCTCAACGCGGCGCTGCGCGAGGCGCGATTCGACGGTGACGCCCCGCTCGACCCGGCCGGGCACCGGCACGCCCGAAAGGCCGCCTCGGCGGTGCCGTCCGCCGACCGGTACGTGTGCGGCCCGTCGGGGCGGTGCACCGGCACCGCCGAGGCGCTGGGGCTGCGAGCCGTCACCGAACCCGTGCTGCGCGGCTGGGACATGGGCCGATGGGCCGGACGGCGGCTGGCGGACGTGGGCGCGGACGAACCGGACGCGGTGTCGGCGTGGCTGGCCGATCCCTCGGCGGCTCCGCACGGCGGGGAGTCGCTCCTGGCGTTCTGCGGGCGGATCGGTGCGTGGCTGGAGTCGGTGCCGGACCCGGACGGCGGCGACCGTGTCCGGACGGTGGCGGTCGTCGAGCCCGCGGTGGTGCGGGCATCGGTCGTGCGGGCTCTCGCCCTGCCGACGGCCGCGTTCTGGCGGCTGGATGTCGCGCCGCTGACGCTGACCGGGCTCAGCGGCCGGTCGGGGCGGTGGAACCTGAGCTGCGGTCATCCGCTGTCCCCCGCCGGGGCACGGTAGCGGTCCGGGAAGCAGGTCGACGGGTGCCCCGCCCCGGGGTCCCGCGGTCCGCAGCGGCACGCCGTCGCGACGCGAAGGGGCCGTGGGTGGGGGCGGGGCCGGTGGCGAGGGTGCGGCCGCCCGGTCGCCGCACCGCCTACGCGTCCCGGTACGCCTCCAGCAGGCGCAGCCAGATCTCGCTGATGGTCGGGTAGGAGGGGACGGCATGCCACAGTCGGTGCAGGGGGACCTCGCCCGCGACGGCGATCGTCGCCGAGTGGAGCAGTTCACCGATGCCGGGGCCGACGAAGGTGACCCCCAGCAGGATCTGCCGGTCGAGGTCCACGACCATGCGGGCGCGGCCCCGGTAGCCGTCCGCGTACAGGCCGGCGCCTGCCGCCGAGGCGAGATCGGCGTCGACGACGCGTACGCGGTGACCGGCTCGTTCCGCCTCCGCGAGGGTGAGACCGACCGAGGCGGCCTCCGGATCGGTGAAGACGACCTGGGGCACGGCTCCGTGGTCGGCAGTGGCGGCATGGGCGCCCCAGGACCCGGTCTCCAGCGGCGCGCCGTGGGCGCGGGCGGCGATCGCGTCCCCGGCGACGCGCGCCTGGTACTTGCCCTGATGGGTGAGGAGCGCCCGGTGGTTGACGTCGCCGACGGCATACAGCCAGGTGCTGCCGTCGACGCGGCAACTGTCGTCGACGGTGAGCCAGGAGCCCGGAGCCAGGCCGACCGTTTCGAGTCCCAGGTCGTCGGTGCGCGGGGCGCGGCCGGTGGCGAAGAGGATCTCATCGGCCTCGATGTGCCCGCCGTCGTCGAGTTCGACGGTCACCGGGCCGTCGGGCACCGGGCGCCGTACGGCGGTCGCCGACGTTCCGGTGCGGATGTCGGCGCCCGCCTCCACCAGTGCCCGCGCGACGAGTTCACCCGCGAAGGGTTCCATCCTCGGCAGCAGTCCCTTGCCGCGGATCAGCATCGTCACGCGGGAGCCGAGTGCCTGCCAGACGGTGGCCATCTCCGTTCCGACGACGCCGCCTCCGACGATCACGAGACGGCCGGGCACCTTCTTGGCGCTGGTCGCCTCCCGGCTGGTCCAGGGACGGGCCTCGTCGATGCCGGGCAGGTCGGGTACGACGGCGCGGCTGCCGGTGCAGACCGCGACGGCGTGCCGGGCGGTGAGGTGGTGTTCGGTCCCGTCGGGCGCGGTGACCGAGACCGATCGCTCGCCGGTCAGTCTGCCCGGGCCGCGGAAGATGTCCGCCCCGATGCCGTCCAGCCAGGCGGCCTGTCCGTCGTCCTTCCAGTGCGAGGCGTAGTCGTCCCGGTGCGCGAGGACCGCGGCGGTGTCCAGCGGCCCCCGCACGGCGTCGGCGAGGCCGGGGACCCTGCGGGCATCTGCCCGGGCGACGACCGGACGCAGCAGTGCCTTGCTGGGCATGCAGGCCCAGTACGAGCATTCGCCGCCGATGAGTTCCGACTCGACGACCGCCGTGCTCAGGCCGGCGGCGCGGGCCCGGTCGGCGACGTTCTCGCCCACCGGCCCCGCTCCGATCACCACGACGTCGTACTCGGCGTTCAGGGAGGGATTCGTCATGGGGAACAGTCTGGTGGCGGGTGTGAGCGACGGCCACATGGGCAGGCGGAATACCGCGGGTGCACGGCGCCGTTGTGCCGGACAGATCCGCGCCGCCGAGGGAAGAGGTAAGAGGCATGAGCACCATCGAGCTCACCAAGGAAAACTTCGATCAGGTCGTCAGTGACAACGACTTCGTCCTGATCGACTTCTGGGCTTCCTGGTGCGGCCCCTGCCGGCAGTTCGCGCCGGTGTACGACGCGGCGTCGGAACGCCACGAGGACCTGGTCTTCGCCAAGGTCGACACGGAGGCGCAGCAGGAGCTGGCGGCGGCGTTCGACATCCGTTCCATCCCCACGCTGATGATCGTCCGGGAGAACGTGGCGGTCTTCGCGCAGCCCGGGGCGCTGCCGGAGGCGGCGCTGGAGGATGTCATCGGGCAGGCCCGGAAGCTGGACATGGACGAGGTCCGCAAGTCCATCGAGAGCGGGCAGAAGGAGCAGCAGCAGTAGCACCGGCAGTGGGCGTCGGGGCCCGCCCGGGGCAGCGGTCCCGGGCGGGCCCCGGCGGTCCGGCGTCAGCCGTCGGCACGGACGCCGGAGCCGTCGTCGTTGTTCGTCTCCCTGATCCGGACGGAGAGCCCGTAGTCCAGCTCGGCCCCGTCGACGAGGAGGGCTTCGACGGCGTGCGTCGCCGGGTCGATGTCCGCCACGACCCCTTCGCCCGCGTACCGGGGGTAGCCCGATGCCCCGGTCTCGCCGGTCGCCGTCACCACCGCGGAGCGGATGGCAGCGCCCGTCCGGGTGGCGTCGGTGGTGCCCTCGGTGAATTCGGGGACGATCAGGATCTCGAAACTCTGCGGGTGGCTCATGGGCAAGACGCTAACGACCTCGCCCACGATCGGCAGTGGAGCACGCGGCGGAGTCCGGTGCCCCGCTGTCCGCGGCGGAGAAAGATGCCCCCGGCCTTCCTCGTGGGTCCGCCGGGGGTGCGGGACGGCCTCGGGCACGGGGCCCGGAACGCGCCTCGCGGCGCACCCGGGCCCGCCCGGCGGGCCGGGAGCGGATACCGGGGTCAGCTGGATTCGCGGTGGACCACGTCGACCCGCAGCAGGTCGTGGTGCTCGGGTGCGCCTTTCGGGTGGCGCACCAGTCGGTCGACGAGGTCCGCGAGCGGCCGGGCCGTGACGGGTTCCATCCGCACGGTGCTGAGCCGGGGCCGCAGCAGTCTGCCGAGCATCAGATCGTCGGCACCGACCACGGCCGTCTCGCGGGGCACGTCGACGCCCACGTCCTGGAACGCTCTCATCAGGAGCATCGCGTACTCGTCGTTGTACGCGAACACGGCGTCCAGGCCCAGGGCACGCCAGCCGGAGGCCAACCGGGCGGCCGATTCCTCCTCGTAGCGCAGCGGCAGTGGTTCGATGTGGGCCCCGTGGCCCCGCGCGGCATGCCGGGCCCCGGCCAGCCTGGGTTCCGCGATCGGACCGAGGCCGTCCTCCTGCGGCATGACCACGCCGATGCGGCGACGGCCGCGTCCCAGCAGATGCCCGACGGCGCTGCCGCCCACCTCCTGCTGGTCCATGATCAGCGCGTGGGCCCCGGCCACCGGGCGGGGCCCCAGGGTGATGACGGCCCTGGCCCCCGATCGTCTGAGCACGGATATGCCCTGCGGGGTGAGGGCGATGGTGCCGGGTGCGACGACGGCGACGGGGCGCAGTTCGGCCCAGGCCCGGGCGGCGTCGTCGGCGCCCAGGCCGGAGCTGCCGTACTGGACCACGGTGTAGTCGAGGCGGCGCAGCCCGGCCTCCAGGTCGTGGACGAAGCGGTGGTGGAGCGGACCGGACGGGAGGTCGACGGTGGGCAGGACCACCGTGCGGGTGTGTCCGGCGCGCAGGCTGCGGGCCGCCGCGTGCGGGACGTAGCCGAGTTCGGCGGCGGCCTCCCTGACCCGGCGCCGGGTGGGTTCGCTGATGCGTACGGCGCTGTTGTCGTTCAGCACGTACGACACGGTGGCCCGGGAGACGCCGGCGACTCGTGCGACATCGGCGCTGGTCGGGACGGGGCCCTCGGTGGGCTGGTTCGGTAACTGGCTCATGGCGACGGGCAGTCTTGCAGACCGGACGCCATGAGCGCCTCGTTCAGGCCGATATGACGCATCATCGGGACAGCGGTGGACGATCGCCGGGAAACGGATCGCCGGGCCGGTGCCGCACCGGCCCGCGTACGCTCCCCCGCCCCGCCCGCCGGGCCGGGCGACGCGGGCTCTACGGTGAGGGGATGAACACGCAGCACCATGACCACGACGCCGAGGGCCCTGCCTCCTTCCCCGGTCGCACCGGGCCCGGCGCGACTCGTGAGGCCGATCCGCGCGACGTGGGTCCGGTCCGTACCTCGTACGCCCCCGACCGGGACGGCGACCCCGATCCGGGCGAGATCGTCTGGACGTGGGTGCCGTTCGAGGAGAACGACGGACGCGGCAAGGACCGTCCGGTGCTGGTGGTGGCCCGGGAGTCGGCGGGCACGCTCCTGGCCGTGCGGTTGTCCAGCAAGCAGCACGACCGGGACCGCGAATGGGTGGCGCTCGGGGCCGGGCCGTGGGACAGCTCGGGCCGTCCGTCCTGGGTCGATCTGGACCGGGTGCTGCGCGTCCACGAGGGCGGGATGCGGCGTGAGGCATGCGCCCTCGACCGCGACCGGTTCGATCGGGTCGTCGGGCGGCTGCGGGAACGCTACGGCTGGGGCTGACCGCCGAACACCCGGCTGAAGGCGGACCGGGTGGGGGCATCGGGGCCGCGGTCGAGGATGCCGAAGACGATCTGCTCGAAGTGTCCGGCGAACCTGCCGCCGTCCAGGAGCAGGGCCCGGAACGTACGGGCCACCTGTGCCGGATCGTTGCCGAACACGCCGCAACCCCAGGCACCCAGGACCAGTCTGCGGTAACCGCGCACCGCGGCGACCTCCAGCACCCGTTCGGCGCGCGAGGCCAGGGCGGCGGGGATGCGGTGGGCGTCCTCGGGGGTTCGGCTGCGGACGGCCGAGGCGTTGGGCGCCGGAGAAGTGAGGAATCCGACGGTGAACGGGGTGTCGAGCAGTCGCCCCCGGTCGTCGCGGAAGACCGGAACGCCCGGTGAGTGAATCACCCGGTCGGTGTAGAGGACGCTGCGTTCGGCGCGGTGGTGGGCGTAGTACTCGGGCGCGCGCAGCAGTGTGGCGTGCAGCGCCGAACTCCGGCAGAGGGCTTCTTCCTGGGCCTGTGCGCCGTTGAGGTATCCGCCGCCCGGGTTGCGGGCGGAGGCGTAGTTGAGGACCGCGATCCTGCCGGGTGCCTCGCCGGTCATGCGGTGCGCGGCCCGCAGGCTGCTCTCGTCGGTCACCTCGACGGCGGGTGTGCGGTCCGCATCGAGGGCCGCGACCGGGACCGGAGCGGGACCGTACATCCGGGTGCCCGAGAGCGCGGCGGCGAGGGCCCGTTCGATGTTCACCTCGCGGCCCTGCGGGGTGCGGTAGCGGCCGGCCGCCACGATGTCCTCGGTCTCGCGCGCGATGGCGCGCAGCCTTGCGCTCATCGATACTCCCCCATGTGGTGCATACGGGGCATGCTCGATGGTCCGACAGCATGCGCGCAAGCGAATTTCCGACCCGCCGGGGCGCTCTTGTGCGATCCCCCGGCAGGAGTTTGGGTGGGAGGACGAACCGACCGGAAGGAGGCCCGCCATGTCATCCGAAGCATCCGGCGACCACGGTCCGCCCGGCCAGGCCCCGCCCCTGGACGAGAGCGGGGCGGAGGACTTACTGCGCTGCATCTGTTTCAAGACCGGGCCGCCCACCGCGGTCGGTGTGGAGCTCGAATGGCTCATTCACCACCGGGACCGGCCCCGCGTCCCGGTCCCGCACGACCTGCTCGACGACGCCGTCGCCGCCCTGCGGCAGCTGCCCCTGAGCGCGGCGCTCACCTTCGAACCCGGCGGCCAGCTGGAGCTCAGCTCGCGCCCCGCCGACTCCCTGATGGCCTGCATCGATGCCACGGCCGCCGATCTCGCCGCCGTACGCGGCGCCCTGGACCGACTGGACCTCGCTCCGGTGGGGTTCGGTGTCGATCCGTGGCACGCTCCGCACCGTCGGCTGCGCGAGCCCCGTTACGACGCCATGGAGAGCGCGTTGGACCGGTCGGGTCCGGCCGGCCGCGCCATGATGTGCACCTCGGCATCCGTCCAGGTGTGCCTGGACGCCGGAGAGGAGGAACCCGGACCGCTCGGCTACGGGCGGCGCTGGCAACTTGCCCATCTGCTGGGCGCGGTGCTGGTGGCGGTCTTCGCCAATTCCCCCCTGCGCCAAGGCCGTCCGACCGCGTGGCGGTCCACCCGGCAGTCGCTCTGGAACGACCTCGATCCGCGGCGGGCCCTGGCACCGGCCGGCCCGCTGCCACCCCGCGACGCCTGGGCCGCGCACGTCCTGGACACGCCGGTGATGTGCATCCGGGAGGAGCGCGGGCCGTGGGCCGTGCCGGAGGGTCTGACCTTTCGCGACTGGATCCGCACCGGCCTGCCACGACCACCGGTGCGCGACGACCTCGACTACCACATCAGCACCCTCTTTCCGCCCGTGCGTCCGCGCGGACACCTCGAATTCCGCATGATCGACGCGCAGCACGGCCCGGACGGGTGGCTGGTGCCGCTGGCCGTCGTCACCGCCCTGTTCGACGACCCGGAGGCCGCCGAGACCGTGTACCGCGCCGTCAAGCCGCTTGCCGAGACGGCGGGGCCGGGCCCCGCGCCGCGCAACCCGTTGTGGGTGGGCGCCGCCCGCGACGGGCTCGGCGACCCGGACCTGCGGGCTGCCGCCGCTACCTGTTTCCGGGCCGCGCTGGAGGCACTGCCCCGGGTGGGGGCGAGCGCGGCCGTGCAGCAGACGGTCGCGGAGTTCGACGACCGCTTCGTCGCCCGCGGCCGGTGCCCCGCCGACGACCTTCCCGGACTGTTCGCACCGGACCCGGCGAACGACTCCGGCCACAACGAGGGACCCCACTCATGACTCACTCCCCCGCACCCGACGCGGCAGGGGCCGGTGTGCCGTCCGGCCCCGACCGGACGGACCCCGAGGCGCTCCGGCAGCACGCACGTGCCGCTCTGCTCGCCGCCCGGGAACGCACCGCGCTGCTGACCGACAGCGTGGACGACCACGAACTGACCGCCCAGCATTCGCCGTTGATGTCCCCCCTGGTCTGGGACCTCGCGCACATCGGCAATCAGGAAGAACTGTGGCTGCTGCGCGCGGTGGCCGGGCAGGACGCGATGCGCCCGGAGATCGACGGGCTGTACGACGCCTTCGAGCACCCCCGGGAGACCCGCCCCGCACTGCCGCTGCTGCCGCCCACCGAGGCCCGCGCGTACGCATCGGAGGTACGGGGGCGCGTGCTGGACGTCCTGGACGGGACGGCGTTGCGCGAGGACCGGCCGCTGCTGCGGGACGGCTTCGCGTTCGGCATGATCGCGCAGCACGAGCAGCAGCACGACGAAACGATGCTGATCACCCATCAGTTGCGGGCCGGACCCGCGGTGCTGTCCGCGCCGGTACCGCCCGGCCCCACCGACGCGGACACCCTCGCCGCCGAGGTGCTCGTCCCCGGCGGACCGTTCACGATGGGGACGTCGACCGAACCGTGGGCCCTCGACAACGAACGGCCCGCCCATGTGCGCGACGTACCCGCGTTCTTCCTCGACACCACCCCGGTGACCTGCGGCGCCTATCTGCGCTTCGTCGAGGACGGCGGGTACGCCCAACGGCGCTGGTGGGCCCCGGAGGGCTGGACGATGGTCCGCGAGCACGAACTCGCCGCCCCGCTGTTCTGGCACCGGGACGGCGGCCGGTGGCTGCGCCGCCGCTTCGGAGTGACCGAGACGGTGCCCGAGGACGAGCCGGTGCTGCACGTCAGCTGGTACGAGGCGGACGCGTACGCCCGCTGGGCGGGACGCCGACTGCCCTCGGAGGCGGAGTGGGAGAAGGCGGCACGCCACGACCCGGTGTCGGGACGTTCCACACGCTATCCGTGGGGCGACGAGGACCCGACGCCCGAGCGGGCCAACCTGGGGCAGCGCCACCTGCGGCCGGCCCGGGCAGGAGCCTATGGCGCTGGCCAGTCTCCCTTCGGCGTACGGCAGTTGATCGGTGACGTGTGGGAGTGGACGTCGAGCGACTTCCTCCCCCACCCGGGCTTCGCGGCGTTCCCGTACCGCGAGTACTCGGAGGTGTTCTTCGGGCCGGCCCACAAGGTGCTGCGCGGCGGTTCGTTCGCCGTGGACCCTGTGGCCTGCCGGGCGACGTTCCGCAACTGGGACCTGCCGGTGCGGCGCCAGATCTTCTCCGGGTTCCGCACCGCGAGGGATGCCTGATGTGCCGTCATATCGCCTACCTGGGGCCTGCAGTGGCCCTGGGCGAGGTGCTCGTGCTGCCCCCGCACGGCCTGGTGCGTCAGTCGTGGGCGCCGCGACACCAGCGGCACGGGACCGTCAACGCCGACGGATTCGGTGTGGGCTGGTACGCGGACGGCGACGCGGTGCCGGGACGGTACCGGCGCGCGGGCCCGGTCTGGGGCGACCGGACGTTCTCCGATCTGGCCCGGGTGGTGCGCAGCACCGCGCTGCTCGCCGCGGTGCGCGACGCGACCGAGGCGAGCGACGACGGCGAGGCCGCAGCCGCACCGTTCGCCGACGGCACGCTGCTGTTCAGCCACAACGGCGCGGTGGTGGGCTGGCCCGATTCCCTGGCCCCGCTCGCCCACGCGCTGCCCCCGGCCGCGCTGCTGTCCCTCACCGCCCGGTGCGACTCGGCCCTGATCTGGGCCCTGGTCCGGCACCGGCTGGCCGAGGGCGACGCACCGGCGCAGGCTGTCGCCGACACCGTGCTCGACGTGGCGTCGGCCGCTCCCGGATCGCGGCTGAACCTGCTGATCACCGATGGCACCGGGATCGTGGCGACGGCATGGGGCGACACCCTGTGGTACCTCACCGGTCCCGGCCCGTGCACGGTCGTGGCCTCGGAGCCGTACGACGACGACCCGCGCTGGCGCGCGGTACCCGACCGGACGCTGCTGACCGCCACCCGCGACGACGTTCTGCTGACCCCGCTCAAGGAGCCCGCCCAGTGAGTCCCTTCCTGCTGACCCGCACCCTGCGGGCGGACGCGACGGACGCGGCGCTGCGCGCCGATGTGCTGCACGGTCTGACCCGCCGGCCCAAGACGCTGCCGCCGAAGTGGTTCTACGACGCTCGCGGCAGCGAACTGTTCGAGGAGATCACCCGGCTCCCGGAGTACTACCCGACCCGTGCCGAGCGCGAGATCCTCATCGGGCGCGCGGCAAAGATCGCCGCGGTCTCGGAGGCACGGACGCTGGTGGAGCTTGGCTCCGGCTCGTCGGACAAGACCCGGCACCTGCTGGACGCACTGCCCGCACTGCACAGCTACGTGCCGGTCGACGTCAGCGAGAGCGCGCTGCGCGGTGCCGCCGAGGCCCTGCTGGCGCAGCGCCCCGGGCTCTCCGTGCACGCCCTGGTGGCCGACTTCACGGGCGGTCTCGCGCTGCCGGGGACCCCGGGGCCCCGGCTTGTGGCGTTCCTCGGCGGCACGATCGGCAATCTGCTGCCCGACGAGCGGGCGGCGTTCCTGAGATCGGTGCGGTCGCTGCTCTCCCCCGGCGACGCGCTGCTGCTCGGTACGGACCTGGTGAAGGACGAGGAGGTGCTGGTCGCCGCGTACGACGACGCCGCGGGGGTCACCGCCGAGTTCGACAAGAACGTCCTGCACGTCCTGAACCGGGAGCTGGGCGCGGACTTCGACCCGGCGGCCTTCGAGCACGTGGCGCTGTGGGACCCGCAGCACGAGTGGATCGAGATGCGGCTGCGGGCCCGTGAGGCGCTGACCGTGAAGATCCGGGGTCTGGATCTGGTGGTGCCGTTCGAGGCCGGCGAGGAGGTCCGCACGGAGGTGTCGGCCAAGTTCCGCGAGGAGGGCGTCCGGGACGAACTCGCCGCTGCCGGGCTCAGGTTGGATCAGTGGTGGACGGATTCCGCCGACCGGTTCGCGCTGTCGTTGGCCACGGCGGTCTGAGCGAACCGGGCCAGTGCTCGGCGGTCCGGCCGGTCACCGGCCCGGATCGGTGGCAGGACGCGGATGTCGGCGGTCAGCCCGGCTGCCGTCACCACGCGCCACAGCGAGGCGGTGAGCGGGTCGTCGCCGACGAACGCGGCCGCACCGGCCGGGCCTTGTGGTTCGGCCGGAGCACAGCAGGCCGGACCGGATGCCCGGCCGCCGCGCCCGGTTCCGCGCGGCGGCCGGATCCGGTAGCTGATGCGCACCGGCCGGATCTCGGCGTCCGCGTCGATCGCGGCCTGGAACACGGCGGGTCCGTAACGACCGCCGCCGCGCCCGCACCGGGTCGTACCCTCCGGGAACGCGATCACCCGGGACCCCTCGCGCAGCGCAGCGCCGATCTCGCGCACGGTCGTGGGCAGTGCGCGCAGCCGGTCGCGTTCGACGAACAGGGTGCCGCCCGCGGTGGCGAGCGGTCCGAGCACCGGCCAGGCCGCTATCTCCCGCTTGGCCAGCATCCGGCCGGGGTACACGGCGGCGACGAGCGGGATGTCCAGCCAGGAGATGTGGTTGGCGACGACCAGGGTGCCCGGCGCGGTGCGCGGCGCGTTGTCCGGCGCCTGTCCCCCGGTGATCCGCACGCGTACGCCGAAGGCCCGCACGACCCCGCGCGCCCAGCGGCGGATCAGCCGTTCCCGCCGGGTCGGGCCGAGCATCAGCACGAAGGGGGCGCCCAGGGCCCCGGCCAGGACGAGTGCACAGCCGGCGCACAACAGCGCCGCGGCGAGGGGACGCGGCCGGGTGGGGCCGTCGTGTCCGGCGCAGGTGCGCGGTGTGCAGGGCGCGGTGGGCAGCCAGGGGTTCATCGCAGGGGGGCGAGCGAGAGGAAGTGGCGCAGGTAGCGGGGGTCGGTGCTGCTCAGCGACAGCAGCACGTACAGGTCGGCGACGTTGAAGTCGGGGTCGTGTGCCGGTGCCCCGCAGACCCTCGCCCCCAGCCGCAGGTACCCGCGCAGCAGCGGGGGGAGCGTGGCGAGCCCGGTGGGCAGGTCCGCGCGTCCGGCAACCGCCGCGTCGGCCCGCCACAGGCGGTGGGGCGTCACCCAGTGGTCCTCGGGTGCCAGGTATTTCGCACGAACGGTCTCCCAGGCTCCCGCCGCCGTCAGGCCGCCGTCGGCGAGGGACACCGAACAGCAGCCCGCCAGCCAGTTGTGGCCGGTGCGCTCCATGTAGTGGGCGAGTCCGGCCCAGATCAGCGCGATGACGGCGCCGTCCCGGTGGGCCGGGTGGACGCAGGACCGTCCGACCTCGACCAGGTCGTCCCGGATCGGGGCGAGCCGTGCGAGGTCGAACTCGCCCTCCGCGTAGAGCCGTCCGGCGATCCGTGCCCGGTCGGGCGGCAGCACGCGGTAGGTGGCGACGATGTCCCCGGTGTTCTGTTCCCGAACCAGCAGGTGGTCGCAGTAGGCGTCGAAGGCGTCGCTGTCCAGGCCGGGTTCGGCCCCCTCCAGCCGGGCGCCGAGTTCACCCGCGAAGACCAGGTGCCGCAGGCGTTGGGCCGCGCGCACCTCCTCCTGGTCGGCGGCGAGGGACACCCGGTAGCGCAAGGGGGTGGCGGGGCCGGGTTGCGTCGGAACGACGGGGATGGCGGGGAGGGAGGTGACAGGCAGCGCGTTCATGACGGTCTCCGATGACGGATCGGCAAGGGCGGCCGCCGGGCCGTCGCACCGCTGCGAAGGCCCGGCCCCCTACTTCTTCCGTGACCGGCTGGATTCGACATGACCGGCCGGGAGAGCCGGGATGTGCGGAGGCTGAATCCCGGGTGCGGCCCGAAGCCGGGTGCGGGCGGCAGTGCCCCGACCCGTGCGGGCCGTCGGCCCGCGGGTCAGTTGCCCGCGAGCTGGGCCGTGATCTTCTCCGATGCCGCCTTGGCCGCCTTGCGCGGGTCACCGCCCTCCAGAACGGTGGTCATGTACGGCTTGATCGGGTTGGCGGACTCGACCGCTGCCCACTGCGGCGAGTTAGGGGTCGCCCGTCCCTGCGTCGCCCCGCGGGCCATCGCCGCCGTGCCCTCCTGCCCGACGACGACATGGGCGAGGCTCGGCTTGTTGGGCACGTAGCTCATGGTCTTGGCGAGTTCCTCCTGCCACTTGCTGCTCGCCAGCGCCTTGACCACGTCGATGCCCGCGGCCCGCTGATCCGCCCGCTGCGGAACGATCAGGTCGGATCCGCCGGTGAATACGGAACCGGGTGCATTCGCGGTCTTGCCCGGAATCGGGAAGTAGCCGAGTTTCCCCTTGAGTTCGGGGTTCAGCTGCTCGATCCGCGCGGCGTCACCGGGCACCGCGATGATCTGTGCGACATCTCCCTCGGCGAACACCTCGGCCTGCGGGGGCTTTTCCTCGTCCGCATTCTTGGGGCCGTCGCCGAGCGCCTGGAGTTTCTTGTAGAAATTCATGCCCCGAAGTGCCTCGGGACTGTCGAGAGTGCCTTTCCACTCGCCGGTCCTGTCCTCGGCGAGTTCGCCGCCCTCGTCCCAGATGAATCCGGCGAGCACGTACCAGTTCTGGCCGGCGAGGTAGATGCCCTGATTGCCGTCCCGATTGAGCTGCTCGCCGGCCTCGATCCACTCGTCGCGGGTCTTGGGAAGGGAGGTGATTCCGGCCTGCGCGAAGAGGTCCTTGTTGTAGATGACCACTCTGTTCGCCGCGTACCAGGGGATTCCGTACTGGACACCGTCGATGCTCCCCGGAACCGCGAGACCGGGCAGCCAGTCCTCGCTGCCGAGGTCGCGCACGGACTCCAGCGTGAGGTCGCGCAGGCCACCGCTGTCCGCGTACTGGGAAACCTGGGTGTTGCCGACCTCGATGACGTCCGGTGTGTCCTTCCCCTTGAGCGCGTCCATGACCTTCGGACCGATTCCGCTCCAACTCTGGATCTTGAACTCCAGCCGAATGGAGGGGTGCTCGTCCTCATATGCCTTCGTGAACCGCTTGAGGAAATCGTTGGACACGCTGTTCTTCATCAGCCAGATCGTGACTTTTTTGTTGCCGGACGCCTCCGAACCGCCAACGACCCCGCATCCGCCCAGGGCGACAGTGGAGACGAGCGCGACGGCTCCGACGATCATGCGATTCTTCACCAGGTTCACCTTCTGCGAAACGGCACGACGAATCCAAGAACCCGGTGTGGGGGACTGCGGGCTGTGCTCGCACGGGTGTGGCTGGATTTTGGTATGGACCACTGAATCGGTCAAGTTCCGTTCACGGGGCATTCTGCACAACGACCCCTCGCGTACCGGGCTCGGGTGAGGCACCGTAGGAGGAGCGAGAGGGGACACACCATGTCAAAACACACCTATCGGGTCACCGAGATCGTAGGAACCTCCCACGACGGCATCGACGACGCCATCCGCGTGGCCATCGGCCGGGCATCGGAAACGTTGCACAATCTCGACTGGTTCGAGATGACCGAGGTTCGCGGAGAGATCAAAGATGGCCGGATCGCGCACTATCAGGTAGGCCTGAAGGTCGGCTTCCGACTCGACGAGCCGAGCTGAGCCGGGGCGAAAGGTTTCGCGGCACCTGCTTCACGGGGCCGGTCTCGCGGGGCCGCTTCGCGCGAAACGGCGGTCCGTTCCGCGCACCCGGCGCCGGCGAGGGCGTGCCGCCGTGTTGTGCGTGTCGAGGCCCGGCACACCTCGACGCACACAGCGGCGGCGCGTCATGACACGCGAGACCCGGCGTACCGGGACTCAGGTGCGGCCCTCGCGTTCCTGCGCATCCGCGAGCGCGGACGACACCGCGGCCCAGCGGGCCCGCACCACGGCGAATCCGGCCCGCTCCGCCGCATCGCAGACGAGTTCGTCGTCGTCGACCAGCATGCGCACCTCACGCTCCCGGCCCAACCGTTTCAGGATGTCGGGCTTGGTGTGCCGTGCCGGCCTGCGGTCGCCGTTGCGCCGCATGTACAACCGACCCTCGGGCAGCCCCTGCTCGGCGAGCCAGGCCAGGGTGTCGCGACGGCATCGCTCGGGCCGCCCGGTGAGGTACCGGATCTCGCACTCCCCGGCACTGCTCAGGACGAGCCCCACCCCCTCGGGCAGCGGCGGATCGTCGACGGCGGCGGCGAAGAAGCCGCTCCAGTCCCGCCGGACCCCCTCCAGGCAGTGCTGCCGGTGCCCGGTGTCGGCGAGCGTGCCGTCCAAGTCGAATACGGCCAGGGGCCGGTGGTCGTCCTTCACGCCCCCATCCCATCAGAAGGGCGCTCCCGCCCCCTCTCCTACTGCGTGCGCCCGCGCACGGATGTACGATCCTGTACTTACGTTCCATCCGGTTGGCAAAAATTTGCGCATGACGCGTGTGGATTCCTACACATTCGTAAAGCTATATTCATGTTTGTGGCATCCAACGATCATCAGGCGAAACGAATACTCCTGCGCTCCGGGAAGAGTCCGTACGACGTCGTCCCCGTCGAGCGGGCCCTGCATGAGGACGTGTTCGCCACCAATGCGGGCAACCTGGTCTTCAGCGACGCCGCGCACAAGATCCTCGAAACCCCTCGGGCCGAGGTGACGTCGAACGGCATCGCCACCCGCGTCGCCGACGCCGACCGCATCAACAGCGAGTACGACGTGTTCGTCGTCCCGCTCGCCAACGCCTTCCGCCCGTCCTTCGAGCGGCAGTTGGAGCGCCTGACCCAGCTCATCACGAAGCTGCGCATACCCGTCGTCGTCCCGGGCGTCGGCGCGCAGACCGGCGTGGACTACTCCGCGGAACGGTTGCGCCCCATGCAGCCCACGGTCCAAGCGTTCGTGTCGGCCGTACTCGACCACAGCGCCTCCATCGGAGTGCGCGGCGAGTTCACCGAACGCTACCTGCGGGACATGGGATTCCGGGACGTGGATGTCATCGGCTGTCCGTCGATGTTCCTCCATGGCAGCAGGCTCGACATCCGGGAGACCGGCAGCCTCGGCCCCGAGTCGCGGATCGCCGTCAACGGATCGCACGAAGCGGTGCGGAAGCAGGGGCTGGGGCGGATCATCGACCACGCCCACGCCCGGTACCCGCATCTGCGGTTCGTCGGCCAGAACCTCTCCGACGCGCGTCAGCTCCACTGGCGCGACCTGTCCCACCCGAACGCCTCCATCACCGGCATCCCCACCCACCCCGACCACCCGATGTACGGGGAGGGCAAGGTCCGGGTCTACATCGACCCGGTCACCTGGATGGACGATCTTCGGGGCTTCGACTTCTCCTTCGGCTCCCGCATCCACGGCAACATCGCGGCGCTGCTGGCCGGCACGCCCGCCACCGTGCTCTGCGGCGACTCACGCACCCTGGAACTGTGCCGCTACTTCGACATCCCGCACCGAATGCTGTCGAAGACGCCCGCCGACACCGACCCCGCCGAACTCTGCGCGGAGGCCGATTTCGGGCCGCTGCAGCGCGGTCACCAGGAGCGGTTCGACCGGTTCATGGGCTTCCTCGACAAGAACGGCCTGGAGAACACCTTCGCGCACGGCGACGGCGGCGCGGCGTTCGAGGCGCGGATGAGCGCCCTGGCCTTCCCTCCGGGCGTCCGCCCGTGGACCGGCACCGAAGCCGCCACAATGGGCGACCGACTCAACTGGCTCCGGTCGCAGCTGGCGGACCTCTCCGCCCAGAACACCCAGCTCAAGCGGCAGCTCGCGAAGAAGGCCGCAGTGCCCGCCCAACGGTCCACGTACCAGCGGGCCCGCAGCGCCGTCGGACGGCCCATCAAACGCGCACTGCGTCCGTCGCGCTGACGGCCCCGCGGACCCGTCGGGCGTTCGCGCACATCGTGCGGAGATGCCGCGCGAGCCCCACGAGCGGGACCGCGGCATCTCGGGGATGTCGGGTGCCGCTCCCGGCAGTGCTCGCCGCTCCCGGCACTAGAATCGGAGTGTTTGCCACCATTCGCCCCACCCCGAGCCGCACGGAGTCCCGCCATGCCCTCCCCCCACGATCCGTACGTCCGGGTGCGCGGCGCGCGTGAGCACAACCTCCAGGACGTCTCGGTCGACATCCCGCGCGACACCCTCACCGTCTTCACCGGTGTCTCGGGATCCGGGAAGTCCTCGCTCGCGTTCGGCACCCTCTACGCGGAGGCGCAGCGCCGCTACTTCGAGTCCGTCGCACCGTACGCCCGCCGGCTGATCCATCAGGTCGGCGCACCGGCGGTCGGCGAGGTCACCGGGCTGCCGCCGGCCGTCTCGCTGGAGCAGCGCCGGTCGACGCCCGGCGCCCGCTCCTCCGTCGGCACGGTCACCACGCTGTCCAACTCCCTGCGCATGCTGTTCTCGCGCGCCGGGGACTACCCGGTCGGTGCCGAACGGCTGGACTCCGACGCGTTCTCGCCGAACACGGCCGCGGGGGCCTGCCCCGAGTGCCACGGACTGGGCCGCGTCCACCGCACCAGTGAGGAGTTGCTCGTCCCCGACCCCTCGCTGTCGATCCGGGCCGGTGCGATCGCCGCCTGGCCGGGGGCGTGGCAGGGCAAGAATCTGCGCGACGTGCTGGACGCACTCGGGTACGACGTCGACCGGCCGTGGTGCGAGCTGGATGCCGGGGACCGCGAGTGGATCCTGTTCACCGAGGATCAGCCGGTGGTGACGGTTCATCCGGTCCGGGAGGCGGGGCGCATCCAACGCCCTTACCGGGGCACCTACATGAGTGCGCGGCGCTATGTGATGCACACCTTCGCGGACTCCAGGAGCCGCACCCTGCGTGCCCGGGCCGAGCGCTTCCTGACCAGTGCCCCCTGCTCAGTGTGCGGCGGCAGCCGACTGCGGCCGGAGGCGATGGCCGTCACCTTCGCCGGGCGCACCATCGCCGACCTCGCTGCGCTTCCGCTCGGTTCGCTCGCCGAGGTGCTGCGCACGGCGGGCGGCGGTGACACGGCCCGGGTGCTGACGACGGAGCTGCTGGCCCGGATCGAGACGGTCACCGAACTCGGCCTCGGCTACCTCAGCCTGGACCGGACGGCTCCGACGCTGTCGTCCGGCGAGCTCCAACGGCTGCGTCTCGCCACTCAGTTGAGGTCCGGCCTGTTCGGTGTCGTCTATGTTCTGGACGAGCCGTCGGCCGGTCTGCACCCGGCGGACACCGAGTCGCTGCTGACGGTCCTGAGGCGGCTGAAGGAGGCCGGGAACTCGGTGTTCGTCGTCGAGCACCAGATGGACGTGGTGCGCCGGGCCGACTGGCTCGTGGACGTGGGGCCGCTGGCGGGCGAGCACGGGGGGCGGGTGCTGCACAGCGGGCCTCCGGCGGGGCTGGCCGAGGTGACGGAGTCGGCGACCCGTCGCTTCCTGTTCGCCGATGCCCCCGCGCCGGAGCGGCCGGTGCGCACCCCGACGGGCTGGCTGCGGCTGAACGGGGTGAACCGACACAACGTCCGGGGCGTCGATGTCGCGTTCCCGCTGGGTGTGTTCACGGCGGTGACCGGCGTGTCCGGATCCGGGAAGTCGACCCTCGTGGGTCAGGTGCTGGCCGGGGTCCTCGCCGACCGGCAGTCCTCCGCCACCGACGGTCCGGCTCCGGACGGCGGCGCGGGATGCGCGTCGGTCGAGGGCGTGGAGGCGGTGGACCGGCTCGTCCAGGTCGACCAGAAGCCGATCGGCCGCACCCCCCGGTCCAATCTGGCCACGTACACCGGACTCTTCGATGCGGTACGGAAGTTGTTCGCAGGTACGGACATGGCACGGGAGCGCGGCTACCGGGCGGGGCGGTTCTCCTTCAACGTGGCGGGCGGGAGGTGCGAGACCTGCCAGGGCGAGGGGTTCGTCTCCGTGGAACTGCTCTTCCTGCCCAGCACGTACTCGCCCTGCCCCGACTGCCACGGCGCCCGGTACAACCCGGAGACCCTGGAGGTGACCCATCGCGGCCTCGACATCGCGCAGGTGCTGGACCTGACGGTGGAGGCGGCGGCCGATTTCTTCGCGGGCACGCCGGCCGCCGAGCGCAGTCTGCGGACGCTGCTCGATGTCGGGCTCGGCTATCTGCGGCTCGGCCAGCCCGCCACGGAACTGTCGGGCGGCGAGGCCCAGCGGATCAAGCTCGCCGCCGAGCTCCAGCGCACCCGCCGGGGCCATACCGTCTATCTGCTCGACGAGCCGACGACCGGGCTCCACCCCGCCGATGTCGAGGTGCTGATGCGGCAGTTGCACGGTCTGGTGGACGCGGGCGACACGGTGGTGGTCGTGGAGCACGACATGGCCGTGGTGGCGGGCGCCGACCGGGTGATCGATCTCGGTCCCGGCGGCGGCGACCGGGGCGGCCGGATCGTGGCGGCGGGGACGCCCGCGGAGGTCGCCCGCGCGGACGGCAGCCGCACGGCCCCCTTCCTCCGGGCCGCCCTCGGGAACGACTGAATTTCGACGCCTTTCAACTCATCTGCTGTCACGGCGAGTTGCCGCTTCAGGCAAGCAATCGGACATGAAACGGCAAAGAACATTGACCACGAGTTGGTCCAGACCAACTATGGGCATGCCTCGCGGCCGCTCCTCGCCGCGCGGCATGTGACCCCCGGCCGGGATCCACAGGAACGGGCCGCGCCCCTCCCCGGGCGCGGCCAAACCGTGCAATCCGCCCGTTGTCTCACCCCGCTGGGAGCACCCCATGAGACGTCCAAGAACACTCGGCGCAGTCCTGAGTGTCCTGGCGACGACCGTCGCGTCCGCCGGCCTGGTCCTCGGATCGGGCGCCGGCGCGCAGGCCGCCGCGACCGCCGCCACTCCCATGCCCGCCCATGTCTTCGCCCCGTACTTCGAGTCGTGGAACGGCGACAGCCCGGCCGCGCTCTCGCAGCAGTCCGGCGCGAAGTACCTGACCATGGCCTTCATCCAGACGGAGGCCCGCGGTTCGTGCACGCCGTACTGGAACGGCGATTCGAGCCAGCCCATCGCGCCGTCCGAGTTCGGCGCCGACTTCACCACCATCCGGTCGCGCGGCGGCGACGTGATCCCGTCGTTCGGCGGCTACACGGCCGACAACGGCGGCACCGAGATCGCCGACAGCTGTTCCAGCGTCGACTCGATCGCCGCGGCGTACGAGAAGGTCATCACGACCTACGACGTGTCCCGCCTCGACATGGACATCGAGGACAACTCGCTGGAGAACAGCGCCGGGATCGACCGCCGCAACAAGGCGATCAAGAAGGTGCAGGACTGGGCCGCCGCGAACGGCCGCCCGTTGCAGATCTCCTACACCCTGCCCACGACCACGAGCGGCCTCGCCGACAGCGGACTGGCGGTGCTGGAGAACGCCGTGTCCAACGGCACGCAGGTCGACGTCGTGAACCTGATGACGTTCGACTACTACGACGGCGCCTCGCACAACATGGCGCAGGACACCAAGACGGCGATCAGCGGTCTCAAGGACCAGCTCGCCGATCTGTACCCGTCGAAGACCGAAGCACAGCTGTGGGGAATGACCGGCATCATCGAGATGCCGGGCATCGACGACTACGGTCCCGCCGAGACCTTCACCACGGCGGACGCCCCGGTGGTCTACGACTGGGCCGTGTCCAAGGGCCTCAGCACCCTCTCGTTCTGGGCGCTCCAGCGCGACAACGGGGGCTGCCCCGGCACCGGGGGCAACGACACCTGTTCCGGCATCCCCCAGGACACGTGGTACTTCAGCCGCACCTTCGCGCCCTTCACCAGCGGCTCCGGTCCGGCGACGGACGACTACTCGGTGGCCCTCTCCCCCGGTTCGGCCACGGTCGCCCCGGGCGAGTCCACCACGGCGACCGTGAACACGGCGGTCACCTCCGGCAGCGCGAAGACCGTGGACCTGACGGTGAGCGGGGCGCCGGCCGGTGTGAAGGCGGTGCTCGACCCCACCTCCGTCACGGCGGGGGGAACGTCGAAACTGACGTTGGCCACATCGGAATCCGCCGCGCCGGGAACGTACCGGATCACGGTGACGGGCGCCTCGGGAACGCTCGGCCACGCGGCGGCCTTCACCCTGACGGTGTCGGGCCCGGGTGGCGGCACCGGCTCCCTGGTGAACGGTGACTTCGAGTCGGGTGCGCTGAATCCCTGGACCTGCCAGCCGGGCGGCGCTGTCGTGTCGACGCCGGTGCACGGCGGTTCGCACGCGCTGTCCGTCGCGGCCACCGCATCGCAGACGGGCGAGTGCACGCAGGCGCTGACCCTGGCCCCGAACACCACGTACACGCTGAGCGGTTGGGTGCAGGGCAGCTACAGCTACCTCGGGGTGCGGGGTGATGCCTCGGCCGACACCTGGGGTTCGTCGAACGGCTACGCGAAGCAGTCGGTGACCTTCACCACCGGTTCGACCGGCGCGGTCACCGTCTACCTGCACGGCTGGTTCGGGCAGGGCACGGTCTACGCGGACGACCTCTCCGTGACGTCCTGATCCGTCCGGACGAGACTTCCCGGTCCCGGGGGTGGGCGGCCCCCGGGACCGGGAACCTGCTGTTCGCGCCGGTCAGCGACGCACCTTCCGGGTCGCACGCAGCCATTCCTTGTTCATGGCGGCGATCGACGGCAGCGGGATGCCCTTCGGGCAGGCCGTCGCACATTCCCCGGTGAGGGTGCAGCCGCCGAAGCCCTCGCTGTCCATCTGGCCGACCATGTCGAGGACGCGGGTCTCGCGCTCGGGTGCGCCCTGCGGCAGGACGTTCAGGTGGTTGATCTTCGCCGAGGTGAAGAGCATCGCCGAACCGTTGGGGCAGGCCGCGACGCAGGCGCCGCAGCCGATGCACTCGGCGTGTTCGAAGGCGAAGTCGGCGTCCGGCTTCGGCACCGGGGTGGCGTGCGCCTCGGGTGCGGTGCCGGTCGGGGCGGAGATGTAGCCGCCCGCCTGGATGATCCGGTCGAAGGCCGAACGGTCCACCACCAGGTCCTTGACGACCGGGAAGGCGGCGGCGCGCCAGGGCTCGATGTCGATGGTGTCGCCGTCCCGGAAGGACCGCATGTGGAGCTGGCAGGTGGTGGTGCGCTCGGGGCCGTGCGCATCGCCGTTGATGACGAGACTGCACGCTCCGCAGATGCCCTCGCGGCAGTCGTGGTCGAAGGCGACGGGGTCGTCGCCGGCGAGGATGAGCTCCTCGTTGAGGGTGTCGAGCATTTCGAGGAACGACATGTCCTGCGAGATGCCGTCCACCTCGTAGGTGGACATGGCGCCGGAGGCATCGGCACTCTTCTGGCGCCAGACGCGCAGGGTGAGCTTCATGCGTAGCTCCGCTGGGTGGGGTGGACGTACTCGAAGACCAGGTCTTCCTTGTGCAGGACGGGTGCCTCGCCGGTGCCGGAGAACTCCCAGGCGGCGGCGTAGGAGAACTCCTCGTCCCGTCGGGCGGCCTCGCCGTCCGGGGTCTGGGACTCCTCGCGGAAGTGGCCGCCGCAGGACTCCGCGCGGTGCAGGGCGTCGAGGCACATGAGCTCGGCGAGCTCCAGGTAGTCGACGATGCGGTTGGCCTTCTCCAGCGACTGGTTGAACTCGTCGCCGGTACCGGGCACCTTGATCCGGCGCCAGAACTCCTCGCGGATCCGCGGGATGCGTTCGAGGGCCGTGCGCAGCCCGTCCGCGGTGCGGGCCATCCCGCAGTACTCCCACATGAGTTCGCCGATCTCGCGGTGGAAGGAGTCCGGGGTGCGGTCCCCGTCGACGGCGAGCAGCAGGTTCAGCCGGTCCTCGGTCTCGGCGAGGGCCTCCTCCACCGCGGGGTGCGAGGCGTCGATCTCGTCGCGGTGCGGGTTGCGGGCCAGGTAGTCGTTGATGGTGGAGGGCAGGACGAAGTAGCCGTCGGCGAGGCCCTGCATCAGCGCGGAGGCGCCCAGCCGGTTGGCGCCGTGGTCGGAGAAGTTGGCCTCGCCGATGGCGAAGAGGCCGGGGACGGTGGTCTGGAGGTCGTAGTCGACCCAGAGTCCGCCCATCGTGTAGTGCACGGCCGGGTAGATCCGCATCGGGGTCTCGTACGGGTTCTCCGCGGTGATCCGCGCGTACATGTCGAAGAGGTTGCCGTACTTCTCCTCGACCTTGTCCCGGCCCATCCGCCGGATGGCCTCGGCGAAGTCCAGGTACACGCCCTGCCCGCCGGGGCCGACGCCGCGCCCCTCGTCGCAGACGTTCTTCGCGGCGCGGGAGGCGATGTCGCGGGGCACGAGGTTGCCGAAGGAGGGGTAGATGCGCTCCAGGTAGTAGTCGCGCTCGTCCTCGGGGATCTCGTTCGCGGGGCGGTCGTCGCCCTTGGCCTTCGGCACCCAGATCCGGCCGTCGTTGCGCAAGGACTCGCTCATCAGCGTCAGCTTGGACTGGTGGTCGCCGGTGCGCGGGATGCAGGTGGGGTGGATCTGGGTGAAGCAGGGGTTGGCGAAGTACGCGCCGCGGCGGTGGGCTCGCCAGATGGCCGTGGCGTTGGAGTTCATGGCGTTCGTCGACAGGTAGAAGACGTTGCCGTAGCCGCCGCTGGCCAGCACGACCGCGTCGGCGAAGTAGGTGTCGATCTTCCCGGTCACCAGGTCGCGGGCGACGATGCCGCGCGCCCTGCCGTCGACGACGATCAGGTCGAGCATCTCGGTGCGGGCATGGAGTTCGACGTTGCCTGCGGCGATCTGCCGCGACAGCGCCTGGTAGGCACCGAGGAGGAGTTGCTGTCCGGTCTGGCCGCGGGCGTAGAAGGTGCGGGAGACCTGGACGCCGCCGAAGGAACGGTTGTCGAGGAGGCCGCCGTACTCGCGGGCGAACGGGACGCCCTGGGCGACGCACTGGTCGATGATCTCGACGGAGATCTGGGCGAGCCGGTGCACGTTGGACTCGCGGGCGCGGAAGTCGCCGCCCTTGACCGTGTCGTAGAAGAGGCGGTGGATGGAGTCGCCGTCGTTGCGGTAGTTCTTCGCGGCGTTGATGCCGCCCTGGGCGGCGACGGAGTGGGCGCGGCGGGGCGAGTCCTGGAAGCAGAACTGGACGACGTGGTAGCCCTGTTCGGCGAGGGTCGCGCCGGCCGAGCCACCGGCGAGGCCGGTGCCGACGACGATGACGGTGTGCTTGCGGCGGTTGGCCGGGTTGACCAGCTTGGCCTGGAAGCGGCGGGTGTCCCAGCGCTCGGCGACCGGGCCGTCGGGGGCCTTGGTGTCGACGACGGGCGTGCCCGTCGCGTAGTGCGAGTAGTCGGTCATGTCAGTTCACGACTCCGGTCATGACGGCGACGGGTACGGAGACGAAGCCCACCGTCAGCGCCAGGGCGAGGACGTCGGCGAGGGTCTTCAGGAGGCGGTCGCGGGTCGCGTTGCCCGCGCCGAGGGTCTGGGCGGCGCTCCAGAAGCCGTGCCGGACGTGGAGTCCGAGGGCGAGCACGGCGACGATGTAGATGACGTTGCCGTACCAGGTGGAGAAGGTGTCGATGACGTTCTGGTACGGGTGCCCGGCCTGGAATCCGCCGGAGTGCACCGTGCCGGTCGTCAGGTCGAGGATGTGCCAGACGATGAAGAGGCCGAGGATGATCCCGCCCCAGCGCATGGTCCGGGTGGCGTAACTGGCACGCGGCCTGCGGTGCACGTAGGCGGTGGGTCGGGCCCGGATGTCGCGTCGGCTCAGCTGGTACGCGGAGACGGCGTGCAGCACCACGGCGGCGACCAGCACCACGCGCACCAGCCACAGGGCCCACTCGTAGTGCAGGACGGGCTCGCCCATGGTCCGCAGCCAGTGCGCGTAGTGGTTGAACTCGCCGGACCCGAAGAAGATCTTCAGGTTGCCCACCATGTGCGCGACCAGGTAGAGGAGCATGACCAGGCCGCTCACGGCCATGATCGTCTTCTTGCCGACGGTCGAGTCCCAGAGCGTGCGCGTCATGGACGGCCGTCGGTCCGTCCGCGTTGCCAATGCCATGGACACGACGCTAGGGCCGAACGACCTCATCAGTCCAAGACATGAAGCGGCTCATGTTCATAGGCTCCGGCTATCGCAGCCGATAGGCTGGTGTGCATGCAGTTCCAGCAGCTGACGTATTTCGTGGCCGTCGCCGAGGCCCGGCACTTCACCCGCGCCGCCGAGGAGGTCCATGTCTCGCAGCCCTCGCTCTCCCAGCAGATCCGGGCCCTGGAGACCGAGCTGGGGGCGGAGCTGTTCAGCCGGGCCCGCGGGAACATCACGCTCACCGACGCCGGTGAGGCCCTGCTGCCACTGGCCCGGCGCATCCTGGCGGACGCCGACACCGCACGCCACGAGGTGCAGGAGCTCGCGCAGCTGCGGCGCGGCCGGGTGCGGCTCGGGGCGACGCCGAGCCTCTGCACGGGGCTGCTGCCCGACGTCCTGCGCGCCTTCCACGACCGTCACCCGGGGATCCGGCTGCTGCTGGAGGAGGGCGGGTCGCAGGACCTCGTGCGGGAGTTGGCGCGCGGCGCCCTCGATCTCGCGCTGGTGGTGCTGCCGCTGCCGGCCGCCTCGCCCTCGCTCACCACGGTCGAGCTGCTCCGGGAGGATCTGGTGGTGGTGTCGTCGGCGCACGCCCCGCGTCCGGGCCGGGGCGGGATCGTGGCCGTCGGCGATCTGCAGAACGCGCCCCTGGTGATGTTCCGGCACGGCTACGACCTGCGCGACATGACGGTGGCCGCGTGCCGGGCGGAGGGCTTCGAGCCGTCGTTCACCGTGGAGGGCGGGGAGATGGACGCGGTGCTCGGCTTCGTCCGGGCGGGGCTGGGCATCGCGGTGGTGCCGAGCATGGTCGCCGACCGGGCCGGTCACGACCTGCGGACCACTCCGCTGGCCCGTCCGGGTCTGCGGCGCACCATCGCGCTCGCGCACCGCAGCGACGTGGCACCGCCGCGGGCGGCCCGCGAGTTGCAGAAGGTGCTGCTGGCCAGCCGGGCGGTCGGACCGGGGCCGTCCGACTGAGCCGACTCGCTCGTCCCCCGTCCCGTCGACCGGGCCGCCCGCCGGCCGATGGGACGGGGTCGCGCCCCGGCCGGACCGTTCACACGGCGTCGGCCAGCAACAGCGAGTGGATCCGGTCGGGCGCCCCCGGTCTGGCGTAGTACCAGCCCTGGGCGGTGTCGCAGCCCAGGTTCCGCAACTGCTCGGCCTGCGCCCCGGTCTCCACGCCCTCGACGGTGACCGCGAGGCCCAGGCTGTGAGCCAGCGAGACGATGCCCTCGACGATCTTCAGATCGACGGGGTCCACCGGATGGCGCTGCATGCCCTGGGTGAAGGAACGGTCCAGCTTGAGGACGCTCACCGGGAGCCTGCGCAGGTTCGCCAGGTTGGAGTAGCCCGTGCCGAAGTCGTCGAGCGCTATGTCGACACCCATCTCGGCAAGTTGGCGCAGCGGCTTCAGCAGGTCCTCGTCGGCGCCGATGAGCGCGGACTCGGTGACCTCCAGGCACAGGGCCCCGGGATCCAGCCCCAGTCGCTCCAGCACGTCCACGGTCTCGGCGACCAGCCGCGGGTGGTGCAGCTGGGCCGGGGAGACGTTGACGTTGATCCGCAGCGGACCGCCGTCGCTGTGCCGTTCCTGCCAGAAGTGTGCCTGGCGCACCGACTCCTCCAGGACCCACCGGCCGAGCGGCACGATCAGTCCGGTGTGTTCGGCGAGCGGGATGAACCGGTCCGGCCCGAGCACCCCGTGCTGCGGGTGGCACCAGCGCACCAGCGCCTCCGCACCGTGCACCGTGCCGTCCCCCAGGTGCACGAGCGGCTGGTACTCGATGAAGAACTCGCCGCGCTCCAGGGCCGCGGGCAGGGCGGTGGTCAGCCCGTGCCGGGTGATCGCGCGGGCGTCCGCCTCGGCGTCGGCGAACTCGAAGCGATTGCCGCCGGACGACTTGGCCCGGTACATCGTGATGTCCGCGCTGCGCAGCACCTCGGCGGCGCTGCGCTCACCCGCCGGGCCCTCGACGATCCCGACGGATCCCCGGACCGTCAGCTCGCGGCCCTCCAGGCGGATCGGGGCGGCGAGCGCGCCGAGGATGCGGCAGGCGAGTTCGTCGACCTCCTTCTCGGTGCCGGGGCCGGTGGTCAGGGCCACGAACTCGTCGCCGCCGAGCCTGGCCACCATCTCGCCGGGCGCGGTCGCGCAGCTCTGCAGCCGGTCGGCCACCTCGACCAGCAGCCGGTCCCCCGCCGCGTGGCCCAGGCTGTCGTTGATCGCCTTGAAGCCGTCGAGGTCGAGGTAGCACAGCCCGAAACGACTGCCGTCCTCGGCGGAGAGTGCCTTCTCCAGCCGCTCGAAGAACAGGGTGCGATTGGGCAGGCCGGTGAGGGCGTCATGGGTGGCCTCGTACCGCAGGCGCAGGTTCAGCAGCCGGCGCTCCGTGGTGTCCTCCATCAGCGCGAGCTGGTATTCGGGCCTGCCCTCGGAGTCGCGCAGCAACGACACCGTCAGATTGGTCCACAGCACCGTGCCGTCGTTCCGGTAGAACGGCTTCTCGACCCGGAAATGGTCTCGTTCGCCGCGCACCAGCTCGTCGTAGTACTTCCAGACCTGCGGCGAGTCCTCGGGGTGGACCCACTCGTCGACCCGATGGCTGCGCACATGGTGTTCGAGCCCGCCGAACATCCGGGTCAGGGTGTCGTTGACCTCCAGCACGTTGCCGTCCAGGTCGGCGATCCCGATGCCGATGGCGGCGTCCTCGAAGACCGCCCGGAAGCGTGTCTCCGTGGCGTGCAGGGCCTGCTCGGCGCTGGAACGGGCGGCGAGCGCCGAGCGGGCGATCGCCTCCTGTTCGGCGAGGGTCCGCTCGCGCAGCGCCTGGGTGAAGCCGCCTGCGAGGGCGTGCTGGATCCGGGCGCAGCGGGCCCTGCCGTCCTCGGTCGACAGCACGGACGCGCCATTGCCGCCGCAGTAGAGCACGAGGTAGGAGTCGATGACTCCGAGGGTGCTGCTCAGCGCTTCCGGGTCCGTGCAGTGCGCCGCGACGAGGGCGTCGCCCACCTTGCCCGCGGGTGCGGCGTCGAAGGGCCGGGCATGAAGGATCTCGCTGAGCCTGCGGGCCAGCGGCAACAGATGCTGTTCGAATTCCGTACGCGTCATGGAGGTGGCCGTCGACGGGAAGATGGCCCGGCTCCAGATCGTGGCGAATCTCCGGAGCCGGTCCTCGGGACCGTCGGGCTCCGTTTCTGTCGTTCCGGACGACTGGGCGGGGATGCTCACGCCTTGCGTCCCACTCCGGCGAAGCCCGAGAAGGCGAACGGGTCCTCCTGCTCCGGGGCCGCCGGGGTGTCGGGACGCCAGTACGGCATCGACACGAGCCCGGGCTCGACCATCTCGTACCCCTCGAAGAAGCGGGCCACCTCGTCGCGGGACCGCATGACCAGGGGGTTGCGGATGTCCTGGTACACACCCACCGCAGCACCCACCCTCTCCTGGCTGAGCGGGATTCCCTCGTACGAGGCGTGGGTGATGACGACGAGACTGCCGGGGGCAAGTGCCTCGCGCAGTGCGGCGACCGCGGCCTGCGGCTCGTCGGAATCCTCGATGAAGTGGAGCACGGCGACGAGCAGCAGCGCCACCGGACGGTCGAAGTCCAGCAGCCGGGAGATCTCCGGGGAGTTCACGATCTCCTGCGGGCGGCGCAGATCCGCGGCGGCGACCACCGCTCGCTCGTTTCCGTCGAGTACGGCCTGGCTGTGCGCGACCGCAACGGGATCGTGATCGACATACGCCACCCGGGCCTCGGGGTCCGCTGCCTGGGCGACTTCATGCACATTGCCGAAAGTCGGTATTCCGGAACCGATGTCCATGAACTGGGTGATGCCCTCGCTCACCGCGTATCGCACGGCCCTGCGCATAAAGGCGCGATTCGCCTGCATGATCTTGGGGAGCCCCGGCATGAACTCCATGGCCTTGCGAGCCGCTTCCCGGTCCACCTCGAAATTATGCGATCCGCCCAGATAGAAGTCGTACATGCGGGACACGCTCGGCATCGAAATGTCTATACCTAGCGGTGCCCAGGCGGGACGCTCCATCGATGTCTCCAACAAGTCGCCACGGCGGTCCGGCCATGTTCATGGTCAGTGTGAACCAGAGGCTACTGATCGACCGCCAAGAGAGCGAGCGGAAACGGAAATTAGCCGTCCGTTATTGGTCACACACCAGTGGCATGTGCAACCGGCCCGTCGCTGCCTGTGACATTCTCCGGCGGATCCGTCGACGCCGCTCCGCGGACGGACAATCGGGCCCCGCCGACGGGAGAACGAAAGATGCTGCGTATCATGCGGGCCGAACCGGAATGCCGTTGATTCCGCGCTTCGTATCGCCCCACCACATCACCGTTCGCCACCGCGCACTTCGCCGCGGCGGCCACCGCCGATTCGACGTCATCGGCCGGACCTCACCCCTCGTCCGCCGCACGGGACCGACCCGCCCCGAGATCCGCGACACACGCCTCAGGGCGACCCGGTACCGGCGAAGTCCCGGAGAAATGAACCGGGTTGACGAAGGACCGGGAGACGGGGAGTACCGACGCACACCCCGCACCGACGCCCCACGGCGACAAGTCCCCTTCCACGAGGGTGCGTTCAAAGAATCCCGACGATCGCAAGCCGCTCGACGCGACGTCCCACCATCAGGGGAATCCGACCCGTCCCCGGCGTGGCGCGCGACCGACTGGACCATGATCCCCGGCGTGTACGGATCCCTCGTTGCGCGGCTCGCGGCGGCCGTGGTGCTCCTCTGGCTGTCGGCCGCGCCGTCACCGGCCGCGGCGGACAGTTGCGCGTACGCCATCGTCGGTGACGGCGGCGGGAGTTCGGCGGTCGCGTGGGCGGGAGGCGGTCCTTGCCGGCCGACCCCGGAGCCCGGTACGACCCCGGCGGCCACACCCCCACCGCCGTTGTCCCCGCCCCCGCGACTCCCGCCGCCCCCACCACCGGCGTCGTCGCCACCGGCGCGCCCGCCCTCGGCACCCCCGCCACCCCCCGCACGGCCACAGCCACCGCCCCGGCCGGTACCGGCGTCGTCACCCGCCCCCGCCGTACGCTCCGCGCCGCCCGTGCCCCGGCCGGTGGCCCTCCCCCACTACCGGCGACCGGTCCGCAAGGTCCCGCGGCACGGCCCCTCCCTGGTCACGCTCACGCTGCTGATCACTGCCCCCGCAGTGTTCGCCGTCGCCGTCCTGCGTCCCCGCTCCCGATGAGCTCCGGAGAAAATCATGTCGGAATGGCTCGTTCTCGCCCTCGCGATGGTCGCGGTCACTGCTGTGGTCCTGACGATCGCCCTACTGAACAATCGCCGGGTCGGCGAGGACGACGATCCGTCCCAGACCCCTGATGTCATCGAGTACATGACGATGATGATCGGCGTGGTCTATGCCATTGTCCTGGGGCTCGCGATCGCCGGCGTCTGGGAGGGGCGCAGTTCCGCCCAGGAATACGTACGCCAGGAGGCCCAGGCCCTGCACGAGGTCAGCGCCCGCTCCTCCGTATATCCGGCCGATGTGCGTGCGCGCATCCATGCCGATGTCAACGCCTATGTGAGCCACGTCGTCCATCAGGAATGGCGGACGATGGCCGAGCACGGTTCGCTCGACGACGAGGGGGCCCGGCTTCTCGCCCGGGTGCGCGCCGACGTCACCGACTACCGGCCGAAGGACGACTACGAGGCGGAGGCGTACCAGCCGCTGGTCGACCAGGTCGCCGCGGCCGACAACGCCCGCAGCGCACGCGGGCAGAGCGCCGGGGCGACCATGCCGGGTGTCGTCTGGTTCGGCCTGATCATCGGGGCGCTGGTGACCGTGGGGCTGATCTTCGCCCTCCAGATTCGCAGATCTTTCCGCGAACTGCTGCTGGCCGGACTCTTCAGTGTCCTGATCGCTTTCCTCCTCTTCCTCATCTGGGATTTCGACACGCCCTTCGGCCGGGGCATCTCGGCCACCGCGGCACCGTTCCTGGACCTGTTCCCGGACGCGGCGGGCGGTTAGGTCGTGCCCGGCGGATCGGGGTAGGACGGGCCGCGGCGTCCGGTGCGGTGCGCGGCAGGGCGCCGGGACGCCTTGCCGGCGGAGCTGTTCGGGCATTCCGGCAACGCGGCCAGGCGCCGTGCCGGGCGTTGCGGCCCCGGCCCTGATCCGCCGGACACGAGCCGGGGCCCTCCCCGGGCCCGCGTCGCGACGGATGCGCGTCCCCGACCCCTGGCGTAAGCGGTCGCCGCCGATCGGCCCGGTGCCGGGCCCCGGGACGTGCCGCCGGTGCTCCCCGCGGGGGGTGCCGGACATCTCCCGGGCCGGGTGTCGGCCGACGTGCGACGTCCGGCCGGGGCCGGGCCGCGGTGCGCCGCCCGGGGGACATCGGTGCCCCGTGCGGCGCACCGCGATCGACGGTGGTGGGCACGGCTCCTAGCGTTCGGTGCGTCGAGGTGCATGTCCGACGCTCCGTGGAAACCCGTTCCGCGACTGCTCCTCGGGGACTCGGAGGGTTCACCCATGCACGCGATAGATGTCGCACCCGTCGCCCTGCCGGGCGCCGCCCACACCCCCACCGCTCGCGCCGCGACCGCGTGCGCCCAGGGGCCGGGAGGCGCGTCCGTCGCGACCGGATACACCGCAACTCCGTCGGTGATCGCGCCGGGGAGCCAGCCCGTCCTGGCCACCCGGGGGTGCTCCGCAACAGCAACGGCAGGCTCCGGAGTGGGCGACGGGGTCGCCACGCACCGCGGCGGCACCGCCATGGCCGCCGTCCACGGGGTGCGCCCGCACCGGGGGCAGGACGGTGCGGTCCGCCACGCCGCTCGCCCCGGGGCCCCACCGGGCCCCGGGCCGGGCCGGGGCCTCGCACCGCCGTCCGCCGGGCGACGTCCCGCGCGCTCGGCACCCCACGGGCCGGGTCACCGGCGCCGGGGCACGGTGATCCGGTAGCCGTCGTCGAGCAGTTCCGGCAGGTACCGGCGCAGTGCCGCCACACTCTGCGAACGGTCGCCCCCGGCATCGTGCGACAGCACCACGACGCCGGGCGCCGCCCCGGCCCGGACCCGGCGGACGATGGTTCCGGCACCGGGCCGGGTCCAGTCCAGGGTGTCGACGGTCCAGGCCATCGGTTCCATGCCGAGTTCGGCGCCGATCTCGAAGGAGTACCGGTTCCACGCCCCGTACGGCGCCCGGTACCAGAGCGGCGGAGTGCCGGTGACCCGCTCGACGACGTCGCTGGTGCGGCCGAGCTCGTCGCGCACCCCGGCCCGGGAGAGCCTGGTGACCAGCGGATGGTTCCAGGAGTGATTCCCGATGGTGTGACCGTCCGCGGCGATCGCCCGCACCAGGTCCCGGTTGTCGTCGGCCATTTCGCCGCAGACGAAGAACATCGCGCGCACGTCGTGTTCGCGCAGTGTCGCGAGGATCTGCGGGGTGTGGCGCGGGTCGGGGCCGTCGTCGAAGGTCAGCACCATGGCGCGCCCGATCTCGGGCAGCGCCTCGAAGGGCCGGGAGCGGACCGGTGGTGCCGAGGGCCGGTAGCGGGGCGCGGTACTGCCCGTCATGGGACTCAGCCGGTACGAGAAGGGACGTGCCGGGAGGTCCGCGGGCGGGCCCGCGGACCCCTCCGGAGGCGTTGCGGGCCGCCGGAACGGCGTTCCGGCCGGATCCGCCGCGATCACCCGCACGGCACCGGCCGTGCCGAGGCCGGCGGCCAGCCGCAACAGCGTTCTGCGCCCCGGCAGCCTCTGATCGTTCGTCATGACCAACAGCTCGCACGTCCGTCGTCCCGGGCGGAACAACGACACCGTCGGCGGGTCGTTTTGCACCCCATGGAGGTACTGCCCACGGGGCAATCGGCACGCGGGCCGGGCCACTCCCGGCTCCCGGCCCGGGCCGCCGCCGGACCCGGTGTCCCGGCCGTGGCCGTGGACGCCCCACGCCACCGTCGTGCCCCCGTCGGGGTCGGTTCCCCGAGCGGATAGCCTCACTGCCGTGACAGATCAGCAGCGCCGTGAGTTCGAACGTGGCACGGATGGACCGAAAGTGATCGTCGCTGGACTGGACGGATCCGATTCCTCCATGCGTGCGGCTGCGTACGCGGCGGGGCTCGCCCGTCGGCAGGGGGCTGTGCTGGCCCTCGTCTACGTCCAGCCCATGATGCCGGCCGGTGCGGCCCTCGGGGCCCCGGTCGCCGACGCGACCGGGGAGGTCGCAGAGGGCCTGGTGAACGAGATCCGGGCGGCGACGGAGCGGATCAAGGACATATGGAACGTGCGCTGGGAGTTCCACACCTTCCGCGGTGACCCGTACAACGGGCTCGTGACGGCGGCGGACGAACTGAAGGCCGACGCGGTCGTCGTGGGTGCCTCGGAGTCGGCGGGCCACCGGTTCATCGGCTCGGTGGCGGTCCGGCTGGTGAAGGCGGGCCGTTGGCCCGTCACGGTGGTCCCGTAGCCGTCGCGGAATCCTCACCTCCCGCCGGACGGCACGCCGTCTTTCGTACCGGCACCGCCTGAGCCATCATGAGCGCCCGTCAGCGACAGCCGTCAGCGGAGAGGTGACTCATGGCCAGGCTTCGAGTGGGCGAGGGTGTGCTGCGCCGCAAGCCGATCGAGCAGATCGACGAGAAGGGGCCGACGGGCGACACCACCACTCAGCTCACCCGGACGCTCGGCCTGTGGCAGCTCACGGCGATCGGGGTGGGCGGCATCATCGGCGCGGGCATCTTCACCCTCGCCGGCACGGTCGCGAACGGCACCGCCGGGCCGGCGGTCCTGATCTCCTTCCTGATCGCGGGGGTGGCGAGTGCCGCGGCGGCGTTCAGCTACGCGGAGTTCGCGGGCCTGATCCCCAAGGCCGGATCCGCCTACACCTACGGGTACGCGGTGCTCGGCGAGCTGGTCGGCTGGTTCATCGGCTGGGACCTGCTGCTGGAGTACACGGCGATCGTCTCGGTGGTCGCGATCGGCATCTCCGGCTACTTCGGCTTCCTGCTCGGCGAGGTCGGGCTGGATCTGCCGAAATGGATGCTGGGCGCTCCGGGCACCGGGGACGGCCACCGGGTGGACCTGTTCGCCGCGCTGCTCTGCCTCTTCGTGGCCTACCTCCTGACCCTCGGCATCAAGAACGCGGCACGTTTCGAGACCGTCGTGGTCGCGCTGAAGGTCCTGGTCGTGCTGCTGGTCATCGGCGTCGGCGTGTTCCACATCAACACGGACAACTACCACCCGTTCTTCCCCTTCGGGGTGAGCGGTGTCTTCACCGGCGCGGCCACGGTCTTCTTCGCCGTGTTCGGCTACGACGCGATGTCGACCGCCGCCGAGGAGTCCAAGGACGCCCAGCGGCACATGCCGAGGGCGATCCTGTACTCGCTCGCGATCTCCATGGTCCTCTACGTGGCGGCCTGCCTGGTGCTGACGGGGATGCAGAGCTACAAGTACATCGACCCGGAGTCCGGCTTCTCCACGGCCTTCAAATCGGTGGGACTCAGCAGTCTCGCCGATGTGATCGCGATCGGCGCGATCATCGGCATCCTCACGGTGATGTTCACCTTCATGCTCGGGGTGACCCGGGTGTGGTTCTCGATGAGCCGTGACGGACTGCTGCCGAAGTGGTTCGCCAAGACCCACCCGACCCGGCACGTACCGACCCGGGTGACCTGGATCGTCGGCGGGGCGTCCGCAGTGATCGCCGGGTTCCTGCCGATCGGCGAGGCCGCGGAACTGACGAACATCGGCATCCTGCTGGCATTCGTCGTGGTGTGCATCGCGGTGATCGTGCTGCGGTACAAGCAGCCCGAACTGCCCCGCACGTTCCGCACGCCCGGCATGCCCTTCGTACCTGCCCTGGGCGTGGTGTTCTCCATCTGGCTGATCACCTTCCTCCAGTGGCAGACGTGGGTGCGGTTCGTGATCTGGTTCCTGGTGGGGCTGGTGATCTATTTCGGCTATTCGTACCGGAAGTCGGAGCTGGCCCGGGTGCCGGGGAAGGGAACGGACTGACCTGCGCGGCCGTCGGCCGTCCGCCGCGGTTCGTGGCCCCTCCTGCCGTCCGCCCGTTCACCGCACCATTCGCCGCACTGTGCGACCGCTCGTCGCACGGGGTCGTCCTTCGCCTGTTCCCGGTCGTCCCGATGGGTTCGGATACGCCAAGTCGGCAGGGAAGCGGCAGGGGCCACTGCGGGAAGGGCGTTCATCATGACCACCACGAGGACGGACGAGCGGGCCCTCGCGGATCTCCAGCGGGAGCACGGCCCCGCCCTGTTCCGCTTCCTGCTCGGCCTGACCTTCGGCGACCGACAGCGCGCCGAGGACCTGCTCCAGGAGACGCTGGTGCGGGCCTGGCAGCACCCGGAGGCGTTCGACGCCTCCTACGCGTCGATGCGCCCCTGGCTCTTCACCGTCGCGCGGCGCCTCGCGATCGACGCGCGCCGGTCGCGGCAGGCCCGGCCCGTCGAGGTCGGCGACGTGGTGCTGGAGACCGTCGCGGAGGAGGAGGACCCCGCGGAGGCCACGGTCTCGGCCCTCGATGTGCGGGAGGCGGTGCGCGACCTCGGTCCGGAGCACCGCGCGGTCCTCGTCCAGATGTACTTCCGGGGGCTGAGCGTCGACGAGACGGCACAGGTGCTCGGCATTCCGCCGGGCACGGTCAAGTCACGGTCCTACTACGCGCTGCGCCGGCTCTCGCGCAGCCTGCCCGGCTACTCGAACAACTCGTCGCCGTCGAGCAGCGCGAGCAGCGGGGCGGCCTGCGCGACCTCGACGTAGTCGGCGGCGCAGGAGTCGCAGCGGCCGAGGTGGCGGGCGACGGCGCGGGTCTCGGCGGCTGTGAGCGCGTCGAGGACATAGGCACCGAGCGACTGCCGCACGTGCGGGCCGTTCCGGGGATCGGCGGTCATCGCATCCTCGTGTCGTGGGCGGATCGGTTCGTCACGGACCCTGTCCTCCTGGCCACGCACGCCGTGCTCCCTCGGTTCAATGCTCCCCGGAGCCCGGTGCCGGGATCAGGAACCGTGCACCCCCGCGCGGTACTTCGGCAGCCGCACCGTGATCTTCATTCCGGCGCCGATGCCCGTCTCGATGACGAGTCCGTAGTCGTCCCCGTACACCTGGCGCAGCCGTTCGTCGACGTTCAGCAGGCCGATGCCGGCGGACCGGCCGCCCTCGCCGCGGAGGATGTGGCGCAGGCGTTCGGGGTCCATGCCGGCGCCGTCGTCCTCGATGACGACCTCGGCCTCGGAGCCGGCGTCGAGTGCGCGGATGGTGATGCGGGTCGAGGTCCGGGCCGGCCTGCCGGGACCGGCGGTCCGGGGAGGGGTGACCGCTCCTTCGAGGCCGTGCTTGACGGCGTTCTCGACCAGGGGCTGGAGGCAGAGGAACGGCAGCGCGACGGGCAGTACCTCGGGGGCGACCTGAAGGGTGACCGAGAGGCGTTCACCGAACCGGGCCCGGACGAGGGCGAGGTACTGGTCGATGGAGTGGAGCTCGTCGGCGAGGGTGGTGAAGTCGCCGTTGCTCCGGAACGAGTAGCGGGTGAAGTCGGCGAATTCCAACAGGAGTTCGCGGGCCTTCTGGGGGTCGGTACGGACGAACGAGGCGATGGCGGCGAGTGAGTTGAAGATGAAGTGCGGGGAGATCTGTGCCCGCAGTGCCCGGATCTCGGCCTCGATGAGCCGGGTGCGGGAGCGGTCCAGTTCGGCGAGTTCGAGCTGGACACAGACCCAGCGGGCGACTTCGCCGGCCGCCCTCGCCAGGACCGCGGACTCGCGCGGGGCGTAGGCGACGAGGGTGCCGAGGACCCGGTGGTCGACGGTGAGGGGGACGGCGACGGCCCAGCGCAGCGGGCAGTCGATGTCGTCGCACTCGCTGGTGAAGGCGGTGCCGCGAGCGCTGTCGAGAAGGCCGCGCACCCGCTCCATGACCCGTCGGCCGTGGTGTTCGCCCTCGCCGTCCCAGACCAGCACGCGGTCGCGGTCGGTGAGGCAGAGGGCGTCGGTGCCGAGCAGGGAGCGGAGTCGGCGGGCGGCCTTGCGGGCGCTCTCCTCGGTGAGCCCGGCGCGCAGCGGGGGCGCGGCGAGGGAGGCGGTGTGCAGCGTCTCGAAGGTGGCGTGTTCGACGGGAGTGCCGATGTCGCTCGGGCGCGCCGTGCGGGCGGCGCGGCGCCCGAGCAGGAAGCCGGCGGCGGGCAGCAGCAGGACGAGCACGGCAAGTGCCGCGTATCCGGCCCCGGTCATCGCGGTTTTCCCGAGGTGAGTGCCTCCGGCAGGTGGAAGCGGGTCATGGCGGCGTTCGTGCCGGGCGGTATCCGGGCAGGTGTGGCCAGGGACACCAGGATCATGGCGAGGAAGCCGACGGGCACCGACCAGACGGCGGGCCAGGCGAGCAGGGCGTGCGTCCAACCGGGCGGGCGCACCGCGCCGCTGACGGTGATGGCGACGGACAGGAAGGCGGAGCCGCCGCCGAGGAGCAGTCCGGCGATCGCGCCGGGCGGGGTGAGGCGCCGCCACCAGATGCCGAGGACCAGCAGCGGGCAGAACGAGGACGCGGACACGGCGAACGCCATGGCCACCGAGTCGGCCACCGGTATCCGGCTGACCAGCAGCGAACCGGCGAGGGGCACGCACATGGCGAGGACGGTGGCCAGCCGGAAGTGCCGTACGCCCCGGGAGGGGAGCACGTCCTGGGTGATGACTCCGGCGACGGCCATCGTGAGTCCGGAGGCGGTCGACAGGAACGCGGCGAAGGCGCCGCCCGCGATGAGCGCGCCGAGGAGGTCCCCGACGGTCCCGCCGATCAGTCGCTCGGGCAGCAGCAGGACGGCGGCATCCGCGTCCCCGCCCTGGATCAGTTCCGGGGCGTACAGCCTGCCCAGGGCTCCGTAGACCGGTGGCAGGAGGTAGAACACGCCGATGAGGGCGAGGACGGCGACGGTCGTGCGGCGGGCGTCGCGGCCGTTGGGACTTGTGTAGAAGCGGACGACGACGTGGGGCAGGCCCATGGTGCCGAGGAAGGTGGCGATGATCAGTCCGTAGGTGGCGTACAGCGGGTGGTCGGCGCGGAAGACGGAAAGCTGGTCGTCGAAGGTGACCCGGGGCCTTCCGTCGCCCTGCCAGGCAAGGACCAGGAAGATCGCGGGGACGAGGAGGGCGGTCAGCTTCAGCCAGTACTGGAACACCTGCACGAAGGTGATGGACCGCATGCCGCCCGCGGCGACGGCGGCGACCACGACCGCCGCCACGAGGACGTCGCCGAGCCAACCCGGCGCCCCGGTCAGGATTTTGAGGGTCAGCCCGGCGCCCTGGAGCTGCGGCACCAGGTACAGCCAGCCCGCGGCGACGACGAAGACGCTGACCAGTCTGCGCACCTGGCGGGACTCCAGTCGCCCCTCGGCGAAGTCGGGCAGGGTGTAGGCCCTGGAGCGGCGCAGCGGCGCGGCGACGAAGACGAGCAGTACCAGATAGCCGGCGGTGTATCCGACCGGGTACCAGAGCATGTCGGGTCCGTGGACGAGGACCAGGCCCGCGATGCCGAGGAAGGAGGCGGCGGAGAGGTATTCGCCGCTGATCGCCGCGGCGTTGAGCCGGGGCCGCACGGTGCGCGAGGCGACGTAGAAGTCGGAGGTGGTGCGGGAGATCCGCAGTCCGAATCCGCCGACGAGGACGGTCGCGGCGACGACGACGGCGACGGCCGTCACCGCGTACGTACGGCTCACTGTGCGGGGCGGCCTTCCACGAGCCGGGCGAAGTCGCTCTCGTTGCGCTCGACGCGTCGCACGTACCACCAGGCGGCGAGGGTCAGCGGCGGGTGGACGGCGAAGCCGAGCGCCGCCCACACCAGGGCGTCGCTGCGCAGCGCCTCGAAGACCAGTGGCAGCGTGCCCACGACGACGGCGAGGACCGCGAACACGGTGATTCCGGCACGCAGTTGGCTGCGGATCAGTGAACGGACGTACGCGCCGCCGAGCGCCGTCTGCTCGTCGATCTCCGACTGGGTGCGGTAGCGCGGCAGCGGGCGCACCCGTCGGGGCTCCCCCGTCACCACTTCGCGCCGGGGTGTGGGCTCTGCGGACATGGGCCCGGAGTGTACGCAGCACCGGGCCGCCGTGGGAAGGGGGTCGGCCCTGGTCAGCGGCCGGTCCGGCGCATCAGCAGATCGCGCAGCGCGCGGCTGTGGCGGCGGCTCACGGCGAGTTCCGCGGTACCGATGCGCACGCTCATGCTGCCCGCGTCCAGGCGGAGTTCGTCGATCCGGGCCAGCGCCACGAGGTGGCTGCGGTGGATGCGGACGAAACCGCGGGAGCGCCAGCGTTCCTCCAGCGTGGTCAGCGGGACCCGGACGAGATGGCTGCCGGTGGCGGTGTGCAGCCGGGCGTAGTCGCCCTGGGCCTCGGCGTAGGCGATGTCGTCGATCGGGACGAACCGGATCACTCCGCCGAGTTCCACGGGTATCTGGTCGCCCACCGTGTCGGGCACGGGCGCGCCGCGGTCGCCGACCTGTTCGGCGACGCGGCGCACGGCCTCGGCGAGGCGTTCGCGGCGGACGGGTTTGAGGACGTAGTCGACGGCCTTGAGGTCGAAGGCCTGGACGGCGAAGCCCTCGTGGGCGGTGACGAAGACGATGAGCGGGGGCTCCGCGAAGCCGGCCAGCAACTGGGCGACGTCGAGACCGGTGAGGCCGGCCATGTGGATGTCGAGGAAGACGACATCGAGGGCGGCCGGGTCGTCGGGTCCCGCGTCGACGGCACCGCCGATCCGGCGCAGCGCCTCGGTGGCTCCCGAGGCGCCCTCGGCGCTGCGGATGCGGGGATCGGCGCGCAGGAGGTAGAGGAGTTCCTCCAGTGCGGGTTCTTCGTCGTCGACGGCGAGTACGCGCAGCATGGGCGGAGTGTAGAACGTGTGTGGGGGTGCCGGACCGGGCCGTGCGCCGGGCCGCGGGAGACGGCGGCCGTCGGGACCCCGAGGGGGCAAAGCAGGTGGCCGGGCCGGGTCATTTGAGGAGCCGGGAGAGCCTGCGGTCCGCCAGCGGTCTGCCGCCGGTCTGGCAGGTCGGACAGTACTGGAGTGCGGAGTCGTCGAACGACACCTCGCGGATGGTGTCCCCGCACATGGAGCATGCCTCACCGGCGCGCCCGTGGACGCGCATCGCGCTCCGCTTCTCGGCCTTGAGCTGCCCGGCCGTCAGTCGGCCGGAGCGGGCGACCGCGTCGCGGAGGGTGGCGCGCACAGCGGTGTGGAGGAGGGTGATCTCGTCGTCGGTGAGGCTCGTGGTGAGTTTGTACGGGGACATCTTGGCGGCGTGCAGGATCTCGTCGCTGTAGGCGTTGCCGATGCCCGCGATCAGGGACTGGTCGCGCAGGGCGCCCTTGATCCGGCGGTTGTCGCGGGCCAGCAGGGCGGCGAGGACGTCGCGGTCGAAGGAGTCGTCGAGCGGGTCGGGGCCCAGGCTGGCGATGCCGGGAACCTCGGCCGGGTCGTGCACCAGGTGCACGGCGAGGCGTTTGGTGGTGCCCGCCTCGGTGAGGTCGAAGCCGTCGCCGCCGGTGAGCACGGTGCGCAGTGCCAGGGGCCCCTTGCCGGGGCGGGGCGGGGTGGCGGGGAAGCTGTCCTTCCACCGCAGCCGACCGGCCCGGGCGAGGTGGGTGATCAGGTGCAACGGCCCGGCCTCGACGTCCAGGAACTTGCCGTGCCGGGCGACGCCGGTGACCTCGGCCCCGTGCAGGGCGGTCAGGGGCGGATCGTATGTCTTGAGGACGCTGACGGCGAGTGGCAGGACGCGGTCGATCTCCCGGCCGACCAGGCGGTCGGCGAGGAAGGTCCGCAGCGCTTCGACCTCCGGCAGTTCGGGCATGGTTCCAGACTGCCGGATGCGTGGGCCGGTCGCCCGACCGCTCACCCGGGCGGCGACAGGCTGAGCAGTTCCGCCACTTCGTCGTGGACGCAGACCGCCAACCGTTCCAGGTCCGGCAGCGCCCTGCCGTCGGCCACCAGTCCGACGTGCACCTGTCCGCCGTACGTGGACAGCGCGACGGCCAGCGCCTGACCGCGCGCCAGCGGCGCCATCGGGTAGACCGCGCGCAGCGGGCAGCCGCCGAGCGAGAGTGCCGAGCGCGGCAGCGGCACGCTGGTGACCAGGATGTCGAAGAGCAGCCGGGCCGCGCCGCCGGCGATCGGCGCCCCGAAGCGATGGGCGAGCGAGGGAAGTTGGTCGGCGAGCACGGCGACCGCACCGGCCCCGCGGAGGGGCCCCGCGGCCTTGTTCCGGCCCATGGCGGCACGGACTCGTCCGAGCCGTCTCCAGGGGTCGGGTTCACGGACGGGCAGTTCGAGCAGGTAGCCGGAGAGCCTGTTCCCGGTCGCGGCGGCCCGGCCCGGGCGGCGGCGCGAGACCGGAACGAGTGCGCGCGGGGCGTCGGCGGGCAGCGGCTCCCCCCGCTCCAGCATCCAGCGGCGCAGCGCCCCGGCGACGACACCGAGCAGGACGTCGTTGACCGTGCCCCCCGCGGCCCGGCGGATCAGCCGGACGGCGGCGAGGTCCAGATCGGCGGTGGCCAGCCGCCGGGTGCCGCTGGATCGCGCGGTGAGCGCGGGCACGCCCCGCGGGTCCAGCCTGCTGGCGCGGACCATGGACGCGCCCACGCCGAACGCCCGCCCGAGATCCTCGATCCGGCCCAGCGCCAGGCCCGCCACCTGGCGCGGGCCCGGCATCCAGGAGCGGGGCGGGACGGCCCGTGTCCGGGCCGCCGCGGTGCCTGCCCGGGGGCGGTCGCCGAGCGGGGCGATCTCGTCGAAGATCCCGGCGCCGATGGCGACCGCGCGCATGCCGTCGGCGAGCGCGTGATGGAGCTTGACCAGCACGGCGAACGAGCCGCCCTCCGGGCCGTCGATCACGTACATCTGCCAGGGGGGCCGGCCCCGTTCCAGCGGCCGTTCCATCAGCTCGCCCGCGAGCCGGCCGGCGTCCGCGAGGAATCCGGTGCCGTCGCACCGCCCCCGGGTCCGGTCGGTCGTCACCCGCTCGATGTGGTGGCGCACGTCGAAGTCCTTGTCCGCGGACCAGGCCGCGCCGCCGACCGGCAGCAGGACGTCCCTGACCCGCATCCGCAACCGGGGGATCGCCTCGGCACGGGCTGCCAGCAGGGCCGCGACGCCCTCGGCGCCCATGCCGCCCGCCGGACCGGCGAGCGGCGAGAAGACGGCGAGCGCGCCGAGGTGCATGGGGTGGGCGTCGGATTCGAGGTGCCAGAAGGCGAGATCCAGAGGTGTCAGGAGTTCGGTGCCCAACGGGTCCCCTGTCATCGACGGACGAAGGTGAAAGCAATCGCCGATGGAAGCACGATCACCGACACGGCGGACGGACCCGCCGACTCGGAGTCAATCGCTTTCGGTCAATTACGGTCAAGCACTGACATATCACATTCTGTCATGATTGCGAGGTGCAGGGTGGGGCCGCCGCACCCGGGGCATAACGGTGATCCGGGGTCGGTCGCGTTCCGCGCGGCGGTCACGGTCCGTGGCCCACTCGCCTCCGGGACCCGGCCGCACCCCGGGACCATCGCGTCCAGGGACTCAGTCCCGTTCCGGGATGACGAACTCGCTCCACACGCACTTTCCGGTGCCGCGCGACTCCACTCCCCAGAGATCCGCGAGCCGGTCCACCAGCATCAGCCCCCGTCCGGAGACCCCGGTCTCCCCCGCGTCCCGGCGGCGCGGCAGCGCACTGGAACGGTCCTCGACATCGACCCGCAGGCGCCGCTCGGGACCGGTGAGCGCCCGGATCGTGACGATCGCCCCGCCGTCCGTGTGCATGAGCGCGTTCGTGATCAGCTCGTCGGCGGCCAGCTCGATCTCGTCGGCGCGCGTCCCGGCGCCCCAGGCCCGCACCGCCGCCCGGATCAAGTGGCGCGCGGCACTCAGCGCCTCCGGCTCCCCCTGGGCGACGTGCTGCTGGAGCCGGCCGCCGGGCTGGGGCGCGTGGGCCACCTTGCGGCCGAGCAGCAGGACCGCGACGTCGTCCTCGCCGCCGCGGTCGTCGACCTCCTCGCAAAGCCGGTCGGCGAGCTTCTGGAGATCCCGGGGCCCCGTGCGCACCGACGACGTCAGCAGCTGCATGCCCTCGTCGAGATCGGCGCCGGGCAGCTCCACCAGACCGTCGGTGAACAGCACCAGGGTCTGTCCGGGGTCCAGCTCCACCGTGCCGACCGGATACTCGAGGCGCCCGAACTCGGCGGAGAGTCCCAGCGGCAGCCCGCCCTCGACGGGAAGTCTGCGGCAGTCGCCGTCGACGTCACGCACCAGCGGATCGACGTGACCGGCCCGGACCACCTGCACCACCCCGGTCGTCAGGTCCACCTCGGCGTAGGTACAGGTCGCGAAACGGTCCGTGTCCAGTTCGTGGAGGAAGACGGAGGCCCTGGCCATCACCGTCGCGGGGCTGTGCCCCTCGGCCGCATAGGCCCTCAGCACGATGCGCAGCTGCCCCATCACGGCCGCCGCGTGCGTGTCGTGGCCCTGCACATCCCCGATGACCGCCCCGACCCGGCCGCCGGGCAACGGAATGACGTCGTACCAGTCGCCCCCGATGTCGCGGCCCAGCCGGGCCGACCGGTAGCGCACCGCGATCTGCGCACCCGGCACCTCGGGAATCCGGCGCGGCAGCATGGCCTGCTGGAGGCCCTCGGCGAGATCGTGCTCCTGCTCGTAGAGCATGGCCCGCTGGAGACTCTGGGCGATGGAGCTGCCGAGCGCGACGAGCAGATTGCGCTCGTCGTCGGTGAAGCCGTCCTTGTCGCTGTAGAGCAGCCCGAGGGCACCGATGGGCCGGGCCTGGGCGATCAGCGGCAGATAGGCCGCCGATGTGATGCCCAGATGACTGATGTGGGGCCACAGGATCGGGTAGGAGGCGGCGAAGTCCGCGGCCGATTCGATGAAACGGGGCGCGAGCGTGCTCACCACCTCACTCATCGGGTACGGCTCATCCGTCCGGGTGTACCGGGTGCCCGGGACGAACGAGCCCTCCGGGCCGTCCGCCACCAGGTGGATGCGTCCCGCCTCGATCAGTCCCACGACCAGGCTGGTGGCGCCGAGGTGCGCCAGCCCCTGCGAGTTCCGCAGCACCTCGATGACGTCCCCGACCGTCCGGGCGTGGGCCAGCGCGGCCGCGGTGCCGTCCACGAGGCTGGTGCGCCGTCGGCGCCTGCGGTCCAGGTCCTGGCGGGCGGTGGCGTCGGCCAGCTCCCGGGTGGCGTCCCGGACGATGCCGATGATGCGCCGCGGACGGCCGTCCCCGTCGCGCCGGATGAAGCCCTGCGTATGGGTCCAGCGCAGGCTCCCGTCACGCCTGAGCACCCTGAAGTACGCGCCGTAGTTGCTCTCCCCGCTCTTGAGCGCCCGGGCGACCATGGCGTCCAGGCGCGCCGCCTCGTCCGGCGGCACCCGCACCCCGAGCGACTCCGGCCGTTCGTCGTACTCCTGGGCCCGCAGATCGAACACGTCGAGCGCGGGCCGGTCCATGTGCATGAGGCCACGGTCGAGGTCCCAGTCGAAACAGCCCATACGGTTCAGGGCGAGACTGAGATCCGGGTGGGCGGGCCAGTCGTCCGGGAGTGACAGGGCACCCGCTACCCGATCATCCATGCGGATCACTCTGCCATCATTTGTCCGATTCTTCGAGTGAGCCCGCCGCCGGCCGGACCTGCCGGCACGGGTGTCCGGAAACCGCGCCCCGGCGGCGCGCCGGACGGCGCGGAGCGCCGCCCGCCCGGAGGGCGCAGGTCAGGAGCGGTTACCGTGTCTTATGGAGCTCGGTAAGTCAAGCCTTACTTCTTCCCTGCGCCCGCACTGCCCGCATCAGCCCGTTCTAAGGACCTGCACCCCATGACCCGCCCCGTCCGCGTCGCCATAGTCGGAGCCGGCCCCGCCGGAATCTACGCAGCCGACGCGCTGCTGAAATCCGAGGCCGCACAGGACCCGGGTGTTTCGATCGACCTGTTCGAACGGATGCCCGCACCCTTCGGCCTGATCCGCTACGGGGTCGCCCCCGACCATCCGCGGATCAAGGGCATCGTGCAGGCACTGCACCAGGTGCTCGACAAGCCCCAGCTGCGCCTGTTCGGCAATGTCGACTACCCCTCCGACATCGGCCTGGACGACCTGCGGTCGTTCTACGACGCCGTGATCTTCTCCACCGGCGCCGACGCGGACCGGGCGCTCGACATCCCCGGCGGCGACCTGGACGGCTCCCACGGCGCCGCCGACTTCGTCTCCTGGTACGACGGCCACCCGGACGTGCCGCGGACCTGGCCCCTGGAGGCCGAGAAGGTCGCCGTGCTCGGGGTGGGCAACGTGGCCCTGGACGTGGCGCGCATCCTCGCCAAGACGGCGGACGAACTGCTGCCGACCGAGATCCCCGCGAACGTCTACGACGGTCTCAAGGCCAACAAGGCCCTTGAGGTACACGTCTTCGGCCGTCGCGGCCCGGCGCAGGCCAAGTTCAGCCCGATGGAGCTGCGCGAGCTGGACCACTCGCCGAACATCGAGGTCATCGTCAATCCCGAGGACATCGAGTACGACAAGGGCTCGATCGAGACCCGGCGCAACAACAAGCAGGCCAACATGGTGGCTTCCACGCTGGAGAACTGGGCCATCCGCGATGTGGGCGACCGCCCGCACAAGCTCTTCCTGCACTTCTTCGAGTCCCCGGCGGAGATCCTCGGTGAGGACGGCCGGGTGGTCGGTCTGCGCACCGAGCGGACCGAGCTGGACGGCACCGGGAACGTCCGGGGCACCGGGCAGTTCACCGACTGGGACGTGCGGAGCGTCTACCGCGCCGTGGGCTACTACTCGCGAGAACTGCCCAAGCTCCCGTTCGACGTGGTCTCCGGCACCGTGCCGCACGCCGCGGGCCGCGTCGTCGAGGGCGGGGAGCCGATGACCTCGGTGTACGTCACCGGGTGGATCAAGCGTGGCCCGGTCGGCCTGATCGGCCACACCAAGGGCGATGCCAACGAGACGGTCGCCTGCCTGCTGGAGGACCACGCCGCGGGCCGACTGCCCGCCCCGGCCCTGCCGGAGCCGGACGCCGTCACCGCCTTCCTGGAGGAGCGCGGCGTCCGCTTCACCACCCGCGAGGGATGGCACCGCCTGGACGCGCACGAGCAGGCGCTGGGCGCGCAGCAGGGCCGCGAGCGGATCAAGGTGGTGGAGCGGGAGGCCATGCTGGACGCCTCCGAGCCCCGCGCCTGACGCCTCCGTACGCCGCCGCGGGCCGTACGGACCGCGGCGGCGCGGACACGACGAAGGGCGGCTCCGCCCACCTCGGCGGAGCCGCCCGGCTCATGGTGCGCTCAACGGCCCTGGAGCGCCTTGACGTTGTCACCGAAGGTCCAGTTCCTGGAACCGTCCCAGTTGAGGGACCAGGTCATCAGACCCTTGAGGCCGTTCCCGTAGTGGCTCCACGCCTGCGACACCTGACTCGGCGTCATGTGACCGCCACCGGCGCCCGGCTGGGCCGGAAGTCCGGGCACCTGCTTGTCGTAGGGCACCTTGATGGTGGTGCCCTGGACGACAAGTCCCTTGTCCAGGCAGTCCGTCTGGGCGGTGAATCCCTCGACGGTGCCCGCCGAGTACGAGTCCCCGGAACATCCATACATGCTGCCGTTGTAGTACTGCATGTTCAGCCACCACAGGCGGCCGTTGTCCGCGTACTTCTTGATGATGGGCAGGTAGGCACCCCAGATCGACCCGTAGACGACGCTCCCGCCGGTCACATAGGCGGTCTCCGGAGCCATCGTCAGGCCGAAGTTCGACGGCATCTGCGCGAGCACGCCGTCGATGATGCGGATGAGGTTGGCCTGCGACGGGGACAGCGTGTTGATGCTGCCGCTGCTCGACAGGCCGGTCTCGATGTCGATGTCGATGCCGTCGAAGTTGTACTTCTTCAGGATCGGCACCACCGTCTCGACGAACCGGTCGGCGACGGCGCTGGAGCTGAGGTCGATACCGGCCGCGGCGCCGCCGATGGACATCAGGGTGGTGAGCCCGGACGCCTTCGCCTGGCACATCTCGGCGGGCGTGGGGACCTTGACCGTCGCATCCATGCCGTCCTCCCACAGCACGGTGCCGTCCGAGAGGATGACGGGGAAGGCGGCGTTGATCACGTTGTAGCCGTGCGCCGTGATGCGGCTGTCGGTGATCGGAATCCAGCCGAGGGGCGGGTGCACGCCATTGGAGGCGCCGTCCCAGTTCTCCCAGTACCCCTGGAGCACCTTGCCTGCGGGCTTCGACTTCACCGCGCACGTGTCCTCCTGCGCGATGCCCGGCTTGTCCTGCACGGCACCCGGCTTCTCCTGCGCGGCACCCGAGGTGGCACCCACCAGCATCTGCACGGCGCACGCCGCCGCGAGGCCCAGCCCCAGCAGGCGCGATGTCCGACCGATCATGTTCCGTTCCCTTCCGGACGAAATCGAACAACGATGGCAGCATTGCCATGATCCTGACAATGTCGACAGGCGCCGATCGCGAGCTCCGCGCCACGATGCGCACACCGTAAGTTGGTCCAGACCTGTCGTCAAGAGGTCTGGACCAAAGACGATCCGTGAACCACGGACGAACACCGGCCCCCGCCCTGCGCCCCGGCGGCCGGGGATCTCCGCTCCCTGCGACGACCGCACGCACGCACACTCACGAGGCGGGTGGGGCGGCGGCCGGTCGGAACTGTGGGGCCCGGCCGACGGGCCGATACTGAAAGGGATGGACTGGTTCACCGCAGACGGGTACTGGCTCAGCCGGCTGATCTTCCAACGCGCGCTCGCCGGTGTCTATCTCTTCGCCTTCCTCACCTCCGCGCTCCAGTTCCGGGCACTGATCGGCGAACGGGGCATGCTGCCCGTTCCCGACTTCCTGCGACGCACGGACTGGCGCGACGCGCCCGGCCTGTTCCGGCTCCACTACTCCGACCACTTCTTCGCCCTGGTCTCCTGGACCGGCTGCGCGCTGGCCGCGGCCCTCCTCGCGGGCGCGGACTCTCATGTTCCGCTCTGGGCCGCGATGATCCTCTGGGCGCTGCCCTGGGCGCTGTACCTGTCGATCGTCCAGGTCGGCCAGACCTGGTACAGCTTCGGCTGGGAGTCCTTGCTGCTGGAGACGGGTTTTCTCGCGGTGTTCCTCGGCAACGCGACCACGGCTCCGCCGGTCCTGGTGCTCTGGCTGCTGCGCTGGGTGCTCTTCCGGGTGGAATTCGGTGCCGGGCTGATCAAGATCCGCGGCGACGCGTGCTGGCGCAAGCTGACCTGCCTGTACTTCCACCACGAGACCCAACCGATGCCGGGACCGCTGAGCTGGTTCTTCCACCGCCTGCCGAAGCCCGTGCACCGGGCCGAGGTGGCGGCCAACCACGTCACCCAGCTCCTGGTGCCGGTGCTGCTCCTCACCCCGCAACCGGTGGCGAGCGCTGCCGCGGGCCTGATGATCGTCACCCAGTTGTGGCTGGTCGCCTCCGGAAACTTCGCCTGGCTGAACTGGCTGACGATCACGCTCGCCCTGTCCGCCGTCGACTGGTCGTTGTTCTCCGAGCCCCCGGCGCAGGCCGCGCCGCCGCTCTGGTACGAGATCGTCGTGATCGCGGTCGCCGCGCTGGTGGTGTTCCTCAGCTACCGCCCGGCCCGCAATCTGGTCTCCCGGCGCCAGGTGATGAACCGGTCGTTCGATCCGCTGCACCTGGTCAACACCTATGGGGCGTTCGGCAGCATCAGCCGGGTCCGGCTGGAGGTCGTGGTCGAGGGGACGGACGAACCCACGCTCCGGGAGGGAACGGTCTGGCGGGAGTACGGGTTCCGCGGCAAGCCCGGCGATCCGCGCCGGCTGCCCCGGCAGTTCGCCCCCTACCATCTGCGGCTCGACTGGCTGATGTGGTTCGCGGCGCTCTCCCCCGCCTATGCCGGTCCCTGGTTCGGCCCGTTCGTGGAACGGCTGCTGGAGAACGACCGGGACACCCTGCGGCTACTGCGTCACAACCCGTTCCCGCACGCCCCGCCCACGCATGTCCGCGCGCGGCTGTACCGCTACCGGTACACGACCTGGCGCGAGCTGCGGGCCACCGGACGCTGGTGGCACCGGACCTACGTGCGAGACTTCATGCCACCGGTCTCGCTCGGCCCCTACCGCGCCGGACGGGTCTGAGCGCACCCGTCACGCGCGGCCGTGCCCTCGGACCGCCGTCCGCCGTACGGTGCCGGCGCGAGGTCATGCCCCGGGCACGGCACTCCGGGCCCGCCCCTGCGAGGAATGGGCCCCGAGCGTCGGTGCGATGCGATCAGTCGATGCCCGGCAGGATGTGCGGCTCGGCGAGGTCGTCCTCGTAGCCGGCCAGCCTGATGGGTGCGGACCTGGCCCAGACCTCGATGTTCCGGAGCTTCTCGGGCTGCCGGGACCGCTCGCCGTACTGCCCGGCCGGTCGCTTCTCATGCTTCGTCAGTTCTGGTGTCGTCACCGCGCACTCCTTCGTGTCGCGTGGCCCGGGGCGCCGACTGTTTCCGGCCTCGCACCGGGAGTCGGCCACCCGTGAGGGGCAGGGAAAGGAAACGTTTCGGTCGCGGTGGCGCCGGATGCGGGGTGGGACGGCGGCCCGGTTGGCGAGCCTGTCCCAGGACGGTCGGGGAAGGTTTGTGAACTCTCCGATGACGTCCGCTCGCATCAGAGTAACCACATGAGCGCGTTCCCGCTCGATAGAACGTGTGCCATAGGTCACTTTCGGCCACCGGTAACGAAAAAGACCCGGCCGGGAGTGCCCTCCCGACCGGGTCCACGACGCCGCGGATCCGCGGCGCCCCGTACTCACCAGTTGGCAGGCGCGTAGTCCTTGAGGAAGCAGCCGTACAGGTCCTCGCCCGCTTCGCCGCGCACGATCGGGTCATAGACGCGGGCCGCGCCGTCGATCAGGTCGAGCGGGGCGTGGAAGCCCTCCTCGGCGAGGCGGATCTTGTCGGGGTGCGGGCGCTCGTCGGTGATCCATCCGGTGTCGACGGCCGTCATGAGAATGCCGTCCTTCTGGAACATCTCCTGGGCGCTGGTGCGGGTGAGCATGTTCAGCGCGGCCTTGGCCATGTTCGTGTGCGGGTGCCCCGCGCCCTTGTAGCCCCGGCTGAAGACCCCCTCCATGGCGGAGACGTTGACCACGTAGGCGCGTCCGGCCGCGGCGGCCGCCATCGCCGGGCGGAGCCTGCTGATGAGAATGAACGGGGCAGTGGAGTTGCAGAGCTGGACCTCCAGCAGCTCGATCGGACCGACCTCGTCGACCGTCTGGATCCAGCTGTTGGTGTCGTGCAGATCGGGCACCAGACCGCCCGCGTCGATCGCCCGGCCGGCGGCGATCCGCTCCAGCGAGGCGGACCCGGTCACCAGGGCGAGCTCGGTGACGTCCTGGGCGGTCAGGCCGTCCTTGCGGGCGGCCGGCAGTGCCGCCACGCGATCGACGGTGCCACTGCCGAAGGTACCGATGACCTCGGCGGAGGGCAGCTCGCCCGCCGGGAGCGGCGCGGACTCGGCGTGGACCAGTTCGCTGTACGCGTTGGCGGACCGGCGCACGGTCTGCGCCGCGTTGTTGATCAGGATGTCCAACGGGCCCTCGGCGGCGACGGAGTCGGCGAGGGCGACGACCTGACCGGGATCGCGCAGGTCTATGCCGACGATCTTCAGCCGGTGGATCCACTCGTCGCTGTCCGGCATGGCCTTGAAGCGGCGGATCGCGTCGTTGGGGAAACGCGTGGTGATGGTGGTGTGCGCGCCGTCCCGCAGCAGCCGCAGCGCGATGTACATGCCGATCTTCGCGCGGCCGCCGGTGAGCAGCGCCCGCCGCCCGGTGAGGTCGGTGCGCGCGTCGCGGCGCATCCGGTTCTCCCTGGCGCAGGACTGGCAGAGCTGGTGGTAGAAGGCGTCGACCTCGACGTACCGGGTCTTGCAGATGTAGCAGGACCGGGGGCGCTGGAGCACTCCCGCGATCTCGGACGTGGCGGAGGACGACGGCAGGACGCCATTGGTCTCGTCGTCGATCCGGTCGGCCGAGCCGGTCGCGGTGGCCTCGGTGACGGCCTTGTCGTGGGCGGTCTTGGCGGCGCGTCGCTCCTGACGGCGGCGCTGCTTCACCGTCCGGTAGATCCCCGCCGTGGCACGACGCACCGCGATGGCGTCGGGGTGGTCCACCTCGATGGTGTCGAGCTCCGCCAGCACGCTCAGGCAGACGGCCAGCCGCTCCGGGTCGATGCCGGGGCCCAACTCCTCGGTACCGGGAGCGAGCTCCGGACCGTCCTCTGTCACCGTCACTGCCATTCCTCTGTCACTCGTCTGTCACTCGTCGCTCGTGGCGAAGACCGCCGTGCCTGCTGCCGGGCAGAACGCCCCGGTCAAGTCTGCCATGCACCGGGGGCTGCTCCGTTCGCGTGACGCCGCCCGCGCGGACTCGCCGGGGAGCCGGCGGACGGGCCCGTCGCGGACGTGTCGGGGGCGGCCCGGCCACGTCCGGGAGCCGCGGGATTCTTCCCGGTGTGGGACCGTTCGTCGCGGGTAGGCGAACGTCCGGAAGCTGTCACCCGACACCCCTGCGTCGCCCTGGCTGGAGCACATGAACGAACAGGTCACCTCGCGACCGGCCGACCACCCCTGTCCGGAGCGCCACACGGAGGTGCTGCACAGCGCCGAGGTGTTCGACGGCGAGCCCGGCTGCATCGCCAGGGCCCGGGCGCTGGCCGACCGCTTTCTGATGCGGTTGGCCGCCGAGTGGCTCGCCGTGTTCGGTGAGCGCACCCGCGGCGATCTGATGCTGGCCGTGAGTGAGCTGGTCACCAACGCGGACCGGTACAGCCAGGGCCCGTATCTGCTGGAGCTGGAGGGCACCGCGGAACGCATCAGCGTGACGGTGTACGACAGCAGCACGGCGCTCCCGTTGTTCTGCCCCCCCGACCCGGCCCGGCCCGCCGGCCATGGGATGGAGATCGTCGTGGCACTGTGCGACCGCCTGACCGCCGAACGGGTGCCGGTGGGCAAACGCGTCCGCGCCGAGTTCGAGCTCAGCGGCTGAGCTGTGGGGCGGGCGGGACGCCGCCCGCCCCACGACCAGACGGCCGGGAGCCGTCGGCGGCAGCGGGCGCGACCGGCGACGGAGCCGATCCGTTCACCGGTTGCGTCGTCTCCGCGAGCGGCGGCCGTTGCGCGGTCCGGGGGCGTGCACCGGCTCACGTCGCCTCCTCCGGTCCCCGGCCGCGCGTCAGAACCTCGCGAAGACGCCGCGTGTCAGGACCTCACGAAGACGCAGTCGCCGCACAGCCCTCCGGCGGGACAGCGGTAGTAGAGGCAGCAGCTGCGGCGACGGAACGCGGTGTCGTGCGGGGCGCCGGTGTCCCGCAGGTCCGGATGGTCGAAGAGTTCGGCAGTCAGTGCCCGAGCCCGTGCCGCCGCGTCGGGGCGGTTGTGCGTACGGCACCAGTCGACTATTTGGCTCAGGGCACCCGCGAGCGCGGACCCGGCGTTTCCCCACATCAGCCGGTCCGACAGCGGGCCGTCCCGGTGCACCGCCTCGGCGAGGGGCGCCAGATGGCCGTACTGGACGACCTCACGGATCCGGTCGGCGGTGGCGGGCAGCGTGTCCGTGGTGTCCAGCCACAGGTCGTCGGGGGTGGAGGCCCGCGGGTCCCAGTGCACGGCGCCGGGCCGGAGCTCGGGAAACCGTCCGGTCAGCACGGCCGGTCCGAGGGCGATCGACCAGAGCCGGGCGGCGAGCCCCAACTGCGCGATGGAGGCGGCGACCCTGCGCTCGTGGGTGCGGTGCCGGGCGGCGACCGCGTCGATCCGGGCCGTGAGCGGTGCCGTGTCCCCCGCGTACAGTCGTGCCAGCGGGCGGTGCTCCCCCTCGGGCGGGGCGGTGGTGCGCAACGCGAAGAAACCGCCGAGGTCGACCGTCGCGGACTCGTCCATCGTTCCGTGTTCCTCCGCTTCGCCGGGCGTCGTCCGTGCCCGTACGGTCGCCGGCCGCCCCGTGCGGCCGCCGGTCCCATGCCCGGGGTTCACCGTATCCTCTTCGGACTCGTGCGTTCCTGGTCGTTCGGAAGACGGACCCCGGGTATCACACCCGTACTACCTCGGCAGTACGGAAGATCGACGACTCAGGGACGACGACGGGGCGGCCGCGAGGAGACATCGTGGGGCACATGAGTTCCCTTGCGCTGTCCGTGCTCCTCTCGCTGGTCTCGGCGGTCGCCTACGCGGCCGGGGCGATCGTCCAGGAGCACGTGGCCACGGCCGGTGAGGACCGCGCTCTCGCACTCGTCCGCAACCGCATCTGGTGGGCGGCGGTGACCCTGAACGGGGTGGGGGCGGTGCTCCATGTCGTGGCCCTGGCGTACGGTCCGCTCAGTCTCGTCCAGCCGCTCGGCGCGCTGACCATCGTCTTCGTGCTGCCGATGGCTGCGGTGTTCGTCGGGCGCCGTCCGGGAGCCGCCGCCTGGCGCGGGGCGATCATGACATCCGTCGGCCTGGCGGGTCTGCTCGCGCTCACCGGCGGCTCCGGGCCCCATGCACTGGACGGCCGGGAGCAGTTGAGGCTCGCCGGTGTCACGCTCGGGGTACTCGGTGCGCTGCTCCTGATCTCCCGGACGGCGCGCCGCTCCGTCGTGCGCAGCGTGATCCTGGCCGGGGCCGCGGGCGTTGCCTTCGGCATGGCCTCGGTGTTCACGAAGACGGCGGCGATGCAGTGGAGTTCGGGCACACCGACGGCCGGGGTGCCGTCGCTTCCGGCGATCGCCGTCTTCGCCGCCGTCGGGCTGCTGCTCTCCCAGGCCGCGTACCGGGGTGCCGGGCTGACCGCGCCGCTGGCCATGGTGACCGTGGCGAACCCGGTGATGGCCGCGGTCGTCGGCATCACGATGTTCGACGAACGGTTCCGGCACGGTGCGTCGGGGATCGTGCTCGCCCTGGTCTGCGGCGTGGTGGCCGCCGGTGGGCTGGTCCTGCTCACGACGGAACGGCTGGGCGCGGAGCAGGTCGCCGGGGGCCCTGCGGGCGAAGTACCGCCACGCGCCATCGTGAAGGGGCCGGAACCGGTGTGCCCGAACGCGACGGCCCTCGGCGCCGGGGCCGACGGGCGCTCGCCGCAGCCCGGCCCGGCACACCCGGGGGGAACGAGGGCCGGGGCCGACGGAACCGTTCCCCCGGCAGCCGTTCAGACCCTGGCGCCGCCCGCCCTGAGGTAGGCCAGCGGGTCGATGTCCGACCCGTAGCCGGGGCCGGTGCGGATCTCGAAGTGCAGGTGCGGACCGGTCACATTCCCCGTCGAGCCCGAGCGGGCGATCCGCTGCCCGGCGGAGACGTGCCGGCCCTCGCGCACATGGAGCGCGGACAGATGCGCGTACTGGCTGTACTTGCCGTCGCTGTGCCGGATGACCACCTGGTACCCGTACGCCCCCGCCCAGCCCGCCGAGACGACGGTCCCTGGGGCGATCGCCTTGACCGACGTACCGGTCGGGACGGGGAAATCGATTCCGGTGTGATAGCCGCTGGCCCAGGCCCCGGCCCGGTGGTACGGCGTTCCGATGCCCGCGGCGACCGGCGCGACGAGACCCGGACGGTGCTGCGACCGCGAGGGGTGTTGCGACTCGGTCTGTTTCGGGTGCGGCTTCGGCTTCGCTGCCGGAACCCGGGGCGCGGTGGCCCGTGCCGGGGGCTTCGCGGCCGGTGCCTGGGGCTTCGCCACCGTCTCGCGGGGCTTCGGTGCGGGTGCGGGAGGCTTGGCCGCCGGTGCGGGGAGACTCGTCCCGGCCTCCCGGGGAGCGGTGGCGTGTGCCCGGGGCTTCACCGCATCGTGCCGTTCCCCGGCGACCTGTCGCTGCGGTGCGACCGTCCGTCGCTGCTCGGTCCGCTCCTTCCGGGGTTCGGCCTCCCGATGCGGCGGCTTCGTGTCCGGTTCCGCCGCCCGCTCCGGCCGCGCCCCGGGCCCCGCCGTCGCAACCCGTTCCGATTCGTGGCCCGTTCCCCGCGTCCGGGCCGCATCGAGACTCAGTCGCTGTCCGGGAAAGATGAGATCCGGGTCGGCTCCCACGACCGTGCGGTTCTCCGCGTAGAGGCGCTGCCAGCCGCCCGGGAGGCGCTCGTTCTCGGCGATCGCGGAGAGCGAGTCGCCGCGGGTCACGGTGTACGAATCGCGCCTGCCGGGCCCGGTGGTGGGCCTGGTGGGGGCGGAGGTCCGCTTCGTCCGGGCCGTCCCCGCCGCGGACGTGCCGGATGCCTGCTTGCCCCGCGCCTGCTCGTCCTGTGCCTGCTTCTCGGACGCCCGCTTCTCGGGCTTCTGCTCCCCGGGCGACTGCTTCTTCGGCGCCCGTGCCTGGCTGCTGCGCTCCGACTGCGGTGCGATGCCGGAAGGCGCCCCGCCGGTGGTCAGCCCGGCCCGCGTCGAACAGCGCGGCCAGGCTGCGGGCCCCTGCCTGGTGAGCACCTTCTCGGCGATGGCGATCTGCTCGTCCTTGGTGGCGAGGTCGGCGCGCGGGGCGTAGACCGTGCCGCCGTAGGCCGCCCACGTCGACCGGGAGAACTGCAGGCCGCCGAAGTAGCCGTTGCCGTTGTTGATGTGCCAGTCGCCGGTGGACTCGCAGGCGGCGACCTTCTCCCAGACGTCCGCCGACGCGGCGCCCGCCGAGGCCGCCGCGATGAGCGGGAGCGCGAGTCCGGCACCACCGGCGGTGACCGTGAGCGAAACACGGTTCAGCCGACTGGGTTGATACCTGCGGTGCCGTCCGGTTGCGGCCATGATGTGGCTCCCCCACTGGCGGTTGGACACGTCGCAAGCGCTCAACTTAGGGGCAGGCAAAGCAAGATGACAAGAGCACCAGGCCGGTCCGCCCCGGCGCCCGCCGCTTCGCCGTCCGGCCCCGCGGGCGGCGTCGGGACCGGCGGCAGGCCCGTGCGGTCGGGCCGTCGCGGTCGGGCTTCCCGTGGTCGGTCGTCGTGCTCCCCCTCGTTCGTGGCGGGCTGCCAGTACTCCAGCGGGAAGTGCGGGGCCTCGACGGCACGTTCCCACGACATCCGTACATCGCGGGGCACACCGGAAGCCGCAGTTCGCCCCCGGGGCGCAGCAGCCGTGGAGAGCGCTGCGCGGCAGCCGTACCGCGTCCGTGACATCGGGCCCGGCCAGGCCGTGGGCGCGCGGCATCGCACGGATGGTCTCGCCGGTAGGGGGAGGTCCGGACGGCGACGGCGGGATCGGCCCGCAGCCGCGTCACCTCGCGACGGCCGGGACACTCCGCAGCGGTACCCGGGCTCCTGCTGTGTTCTCCTCATGTGCATGAGGAACGCCCGGACGGCCCACGCCGAACGGCCCGCTCCGTGCGCCGTGCCCATACTGAGGATCCCGGCCCCCGACAGAGATTGCAGGGCACACGGATGAGCGGCACCGCACAGATCGGCGTCACGGGGCTCGCGGTCATGGGCCGCAACCTCGCACGCAACTTCGCCCGCCACGGCTTCGAGGTAGCCGTGCACAACCGGACGACCTCGAAGACGGACACCCTGGTCGAGGAGTTCGGCCACGAGGGTTCGTTCGTGGCCGGGCGGACACCGCAGGAGTTCGTCACGGCACTGGAACGGCCGCGCCGGCTGGTCATCATGGTCAAGGCGGGCGGCCCCACCGACGCCGTGATCCAGGAGTTCGCCCCGCTCCTCGAAGAGGGCGACCTCATCATCGACGGGGGCAACGCGCACTTCGAGGACACCCGGCGCCGGGAGCGGGACCTGCGCGGACGCGGCATCCACTTCGTGGGCGTCGGCATCTCCGGCGGCGAGGAGGGCGCACTGAACGGGCCGAGCATCATGCCCGGTGGCTCGTCCCAGTCGTACGCCTCGCTCGGGCCGATGCTGGAACGGATCGCCGCGCGGGCCGAGGACGGCAGCCCGTGCACCACCCACATCGGCCCCGACGGCGCCGGGCACTTCGTGAAGATGGTCCACAACGGCATCGAGTACGCCGACATGCAACTGATCGCGGAGGCGTACGACCTGCTGCGCAGGGTGGCCGGCTACTCCCCCGCACGCATCGCCGAGACCTTCCGCCGCTGGAACACGGGCCGCCTCGACTCCTATCTGATCGAGATCACCGCCGAGGTCCTCGCCCACACCGACGCGGCCACCGGAGAGCCGTTCGTCGACATCGTGCAGGACCGGGCCGAACAGAAGGGGACCGGCCGCTGGACGGTGCAGACCGCGCTCGACCTCGGAGTGCCCGTCTCCGGCATCGCGGAGGCCGTGTTCGCCCGTTCGCTGTCGGGTCACGCGGATCTGCGCGAGGCGGCGAAGGAGCTGGCCGGACCGTCGGCCCGGGTCCTGGACGAGGCGGACGCCGCCGCCTTCGCCGACCGGGTGGAGCAGGCCCTGTACGCGTCCAAGATCGTCTCGTACACGCAGGGCTTCCATCAGATCAGGGTGGGCAGCGAGACGTACGGCTGGGACATCGACCTCGGCGCGGTGGCGGCGATCTGGCGCGCCGGATGCATCATCCGGGCCGCGTTCCTGGACCGGATCCGGGCGGCGTACGACACCCGGCCCGAGCTGCTGAGCCTGCTGTCCGACGAACGGTTCGCCGAGGAGATCGGTGCGGCGCAGAACGACTGGCGCGCGGTCGTCGCCGAGGCGGCGCGGCAGGGGGTGCCGACGCCCGGATTCGCGGCAGCCCTGTCGTACTACGACGGGCTGCGCGCGGACCGGCTGCCCGCGGCGCTCACCCAGGGGCAGCGGGACTTCTTCGGTGCGCACACCTACCGGCGCACCGACCGCGCGGGCTCCTTCCACACGCTCTGGGGCGGGGACCGGTCGGAGATCGGGACGGGCTGATCACCCCGACCGCGGTGGCCGCGGCAGACGCGACCGGCGACGGGCGCCGCGGACGCCCGGCCACCCTCGGGCGCCCCGACCGGCTGCGGACGCGTGGGCGCTGTCCCCGCGCCGACGCGGGTACGCGAAGTCGTGCGCCCGTCCCCCGGACCCGAGTCCGGCCCGGGGCGGACACGTGGGCGTGCCTCAGCGCCGGACACGGGGGGGCGGATTCGTGCGCCCGTCCCCCGACCGGCGTCCGGCCCGGGGAGGACCCGCCTGTGGTCCGTCCGTCCCCGCGCCGCCCGATCCCCCATCGGCGTCACCCTGCCGGATGCCCCGGGGTGCGGCTGCGCCGTCCGTGTGCGTAAGTAGCAGCGAGCCCGTCTTCCGGCACGCCTCGGACCGGCGGTCGCCGAGGCAGCCGCCGCCCGGCCGCCATCGCCCGTCCCGTGGTGTCCGGCAGCCGCACCGCCCGACACCGATGCCCCTGGAGCCCTCGTATGCCCGACGTCCCGCCGGATCCGGCCGCCGCCCAGCCCGTCGTCGCCCAGCTGACCAACGCGGCCCTCATCCTGGTCGCCACGGTCGAGTCCGGCGGCGAGAGCACCGTGCGCGAGGTGTTGCCGGATCTTCCGGCGATCGCCCGCTCGCTCGCATTCCGGTTCCCCGGTTCGGAACTCAACGCGGTGGTCGGCTTCGGTTCCGACGCCTGGGACCGGCTGTTCGCGGGACCTCGGCCCGCCGGGCTCCACCCGTTCCCGGAGTTGCGCGGTGCCCGCCACCATGCCCCCGCCACCCCCGGCGACCTGCTGTTCCACATCCGGGCCGAGCGCATGGACGTGTGCTACGAATGGGCCGCCCAGCTGCTCGACCGGCTCGGCCCCGCGGTGACGGTGGTCGACGAGACGCAGGGCTTCCGCTACCTCGATCACCGGGATCTGCTCGGCTTCGTCGACGGCACCGAGAACCCCGTCGGGGCGGGCGCCCTGGCGGCGGCCCTGGTCGGTGACGAGGACCCCCGATTCGCCGGTGGCAGCTACGTGATCGTGCAGAAGTACGTGCACGACCTCGCGGCCTGGAACGAGCTGAGCACCGAGGAGCAGGAACGCGTCATCGGCCGGACGAAGTTCACCGACACCGAGTATCCCGACGACGTCAAGGCCCCCGATTCGCACGTCGCCCTCAACACGATCACGAAACCGGACGGCACCTCCCGCGAGATCCTCCGCGCCAACATGCCGTTCGGCAGCTTCGAGCGGGGCGAGTTCGGCACCTACTTCATCGGCTACGCCGCCGACCCGGACGTGGCCGAGCAGATGCTCCGCAACATGTTCCTCGGCAGCCCGCCCGCCATGCACGACCGCATCCTCGACTTCTCGACGGCGGTCACCGGCACGCTGTTCTACGCCCCAGGCGCCGAGTTCTTCGACGCCCCGCCATCGCCCGCCGCGACCGCGGTCGAGGCCCCGTCCGAGCCGGCCCCCGTGCCGTCCCTCGTGCGGACCGCGGTCGCGGACCGGCCGGACGACGGCTCGCTGCACATCGGCAGCCTGCAAGAAAGCGCCACGTGATGAACAACCTGCACCGCGAACTCGCCCCCGTCACGGAAGCCGCCTGGGACCAGATCGAGGAGGAGGCCCGGCGCACCTTCAGCCGCCACGTGGCGGGCCGCCGCGTCGTCGACGTCACCGGGCCCGCCGGTCCGGAGCTGGCAGCCGTCGGGGACGGGCACCTGCGCGACATCGACCCGCCGACGCCGGATGTGATCGCCCGCGCCCGCACCGCGGTGCCCGTCATCGAGTGGCGGGTTCCGTTCACGGTCACCCGGGCGGCCGTGGACGACGTGGAGCGCGGTTCCGACGACAGCGACTGGCAGCCCGTCAAGGACGCAGCCCGTACCTGTGCGTTCGCCGAGGACATGGCGATCATCGACGGGTACGCGTCGGGCGGTGTCACCGGGCTCCGGGACGGCTCCTCGCACACGCCGCTGGCGCTGCCGGCCGACGCCCGCGACTATCCGGCCACGGTCAGCCAGGCGCTGACCCAGTTGCGGCTGGCCGGGGTCGACGGGCCGTACCGGCTGCTGCTCGGTGCCGACGCCTTCACCGAGGCCACCGAGACCTCCGACCACGGGTACCCGGTCGCCACCCATCTGGCCCGGCTCCTCGACGACCGGATTCTGTGGGCACCCGCCGTGCGCGGCGGTGTGCTGCTGTCCACTCGGGGCGGCGACTTCGAACTGAGCCTCGGGCAGGACCTGTCGATCGGCTACCAGGACCATGACGCGACCGGCATCCGGCTCTACTTCCAGCAGTCCTTCGCGTTCCGGATGCTGACACCGGAGGCCGTGGTCCCGATCATCGCCTGACGGACCGTCCCGGGTGCCCGGACACGCCACGCGGTCCGGCGCACCGGACCCGATACGGCCCGTCCTCGGTGGCGGGCCGGCCGACCCGATCCGTCGAGCACGGACCATGCCCGCACCTCGTCGCCGCACGGGCCGGACCACCGGCCGCCCCACCGGGTCCCGGCCCGCGCGGCGCATCCGGCGGCGGTCATCCGGGCGGGTGCGGCGACGGCTCCGGTTCCGGCACCGGCTCGGGGGTCGGGGCGGGCGGCTGCGGAATCGGGTCCGGGGCCGGACCCGGTGGCACGGGACCGGGTGGCGGAGCCGGGGGCTGCGGCATCGGCGGCGGCTCGGGCATCGGCCCGGGAGTGGGCGCCGGCGGCACCGGGTCGGGGTAAGGGTTGGTCATCGCGAATCTCCGAACGGCGAGGGGTGGGTCCGGTTCTCCCTCCACCGTCGCGCGGAGCGGCTGCCCGCGCCCGGTGAGCCCGTGCGTCCGGGTTCCGAATGGTCCGTCCGGGGCGACGGGGTGGTACGGCCGCCCGCCACGGCCGCTGCGGCGGCCAGGCCCGAACGGGGGCTGGACAGCACCGGGACCCGGGTGGCCGTCCGCGCACACGCGTCTGCCATGGACGCCTGGGCCAGGACGATCACGTCGGCGTCCGCCACCGCGTCGGCCGCCCTCACGACCAGGTCCAGGTAGCCGTCGCGGTCACCGGCCCGGAACCGCGCCCAGGCCCCGTCGACGAGCACGGCACGGACATCGACGGGCCGCTCCCCCGCCTCCTCCGCGAGCAGCGCGAGCGTCGGCGCCAGAGTGTCGGCCAGCGCCGCGAGTACCACCACGCGCCCCCGTTCCACCGCTGCCGCCGCCATCGGACGGTCGACCCGCAGCACGGGCACGCCGCCCCTCGCCCCGGCCGATTCCGCGACCCCGGCGATCGTGGAACAGGTACAGAGCACGGCCGACGCACCTTCGGCCGCGGCGTCCGCGAGCAGGGCCCCGACCGCGTCCGACACCGCTTCGGGGCCGCACTCCCCGGCCCGGGCGAGCAGGTCCTCGCGCACCACATGGCGCAGGACGAGTCCGGGGTGTTCCGCGTCGCGAAGGGCGTCGAAAACCGGAACATGGGCCGGTGAGGTGTGCAGCAGTGCGAGTGTCATCGGCCGAACCGTACCCGCCCCTTCCCCTGTCCCTGCCGGGATCGGAGCAGCTCGGGGTGCGAGGCCGGCTGTGCCCTCGCCCGCTCCATGAGCTCCGACGGGGCCTCGTGGCCCAGGCCGGGGTGGCGCCGAGCCCACTTCGCGGCGTACCGGCAGAGCGGGACGACGGGCACACCTTCCCGGCCCGCAAGGGCGTAGAAATCCTGGACGAGGGCACCGGCCACCCCCTTGCCCCCGTGGCCCGGCTGGACGACGGTGTGCACGGCGACGAGCCCGGCGGGCTCGCCGTCCGTCACGAAATACGCGATGCCTCCGACGGCCTCGTCGCTCTCGTACGCGCGCAGTTCGCCGTTCGCACGGTCGTCGCGGATGCCGATCTCGGTCCGGCCGGTCTGCTCCGCCATGGCAACTGCTCCCTCGGTGCTGGGACGGTCCCCGGATCAGCGCCCTGCGGGCACTCCGTGCGGGCTCCGCTCGGTGGCGGTGCCCGGCACGGGCTCGGAGGCATCGGCACCGACCCCGACGATACGGTTCGACCCGTCGACGTGCACGACACACGGGACCAACGAGCGGGCCTCGGCGTCGTCGACCTGGGCATAACTGATGAGAATGACCAGGTCGCCGGGGTGGACGAGGTGGGCGGCGGCGCCGTTGATGCCGATGACCCCGGAGCCACGCTCGCCCTCGATGACGTACGTCTCCAGCCTGGCCCCGTTGTCGATGTCGACGATGTGCACCAGCTCACCGGGCAGCAGGTCCGCGGCCTCCATCAGCTCGCCGTCGATGGTGACGGAACCGACATAGTGCAGATCGGCCTGGGTCACGGTGGCCCGATGGATCTTGGACTTGAACATGGTACGCAACATCGAGGTACTCCTGGAGCTAGGCTCCCTGCCTGCGATTTTGCAGGTCAAGGGCGGTTTCTCTACCTTACGACGAGTCGCATGTTCGGTCAGCTTTCACCAGGTTTTCGAGGACTGACACTGACCAATTGCTGACATTCCTGACACATCGTCAAGTTTCCCGAGAGAGCTTCGCCAGCCCTCCCGGACCTCACCGCGACGACTGCACAAGCCTACGCAGCAGCCCCCGAAGGGTGTTCGTGATCACCGTCACTCTGGCGGTCTGGACGGGACTGCTGCCGCTGCACCAGGCGCTGCGGGAAAACGAAGTGCACACCGTCGTCAGGGAGTTCACCGCCGCCGTACGGGAGTGCCGGGCCGCCGGGGATCCGCCGGCTCAGGGCTGAGAGGGCAGGTCCCCGGCCACCGACCTCAGCTCGTCGAGGTCGGCCCGGCGGCCGTCCGCGTACGCGTCCCGGTAGGCCCTGTCGCCGAGGACGCCACGGACCTTCGCTGTGATGCGCTCGACGTCGCCCCGCTCCGCCGGCGCCGGCGGAGCGTTCGTCGCCTCGCCGGCCTCGGCCGCCGCACCCAGCAGCCGCGCGGCATCGCGGTGGCGGCCAAGCTGCGCGTGCACTCCGGCCAGTCCCACCAGCGCGATCACCACCCCCCGGGGGTCCCCCGCCAACTGCCGTGCGACGTCGAGGCCTTCCAGGTGCAGGGCCAGCGCGGCCCGGGTGTCGCCCCGCGCCTCCGCGATGAACCCCAGCTCGGGCAGGATCAGCGCCAGCGGCAGGGTGTTGCCCAGTTCAGACCGCTCCTGCGGCATCCAGTCGAGCACTCGCCGCAGATGTGTCTCGGCCATCTCCAGCTTTCCCGCCTTGCGGGCCGCGATCCCGAGCCCCATCTCCCCGAAGATCTCCCCCGGTTTGAAGCTGTGCTCCCTGGCGAGCCGGATCGCCCGCTCGTGAAGCTCCCTGGCCTGCTCGAACTCGCCGGTGAGCATCGCCACCCGGCCGAGCCAGGAGAGCCTGCTGGAAACCTCCGACCACAGGCCCAGCTCCTGCGCGGTGCGCAGCCCGGTCCAGTGCAGTTCGGTGGCCTCCTCGTAACGGCCGGCGATCTCGGCCAGGTTGCCCAGGGAGTCCGTCGCCTGGAGGTACCCCCAGCGGTCGCCGATGTCCAGGAAGAGCGCCGCACTGCGTTCGCCGTCCCGTCGGAGCGAGGCCAGATCCCCGCGCACCATCGCGTGCTTGGCGCGGGTCCCCAGCGCCGCCGCCGTGCCCCACCGGTCGCCGAGCCCGTCGAAGGCGGCCAGCGCCGCGCCGACGAGTTCCTCACTGACCGATAGATCCCCGAAGTCGCACTCGATGAAGCCGAGGAACCAGCGCGCCCGCGCCCGGTCGGCGGGCTCGTCGTCCCCCCGGTCCAGCGCCTGTGCCGCCCGCCGCCTGGGTCCGTCGTCCGCCGCGTCCCCGGACAGCACCGTGAAACCAGCCTGCCAGGCCAAGGCCACCGCGCGGACGGCGCCCGGCACGGGCTCCGTCTCCCCGCCGTCCGGGGCCGTCGCGTCCAGGGCCGCGCCGAGCTGTCGCATGCCCTCGCGGAGCCGCCCGCGCAGGAACCAGTACCAGGCCAGTGAACTCGCGAACCGCAGGGCCGCGTCCCTGGCGCCCGCCCGGTTCTCGGCCGCGTCCCGGATCACGCCGGCGAGCGCGCTGCGCAGGTTTCCGCGCTCCGTGTCGAGGAGGTCCAGCCACCCCTGCTGGTCCGCGGTGTACAGGTGCGGCCCGGCCCGTTCGGCGAGCTCCCGGTAGTAGCGCCGGTGACGCCGCACCGGCTCGGTGTCCCCGGCCTCCCGCAGTTTCTCGCGGCAGTACTCGGCGACGGACTCCAGCAGCCGGTAGCGGTGGCCGCCCACACGCTCCACGGCCACCACCAGGGAGCGGTCCACCAGCCGCGCCAGCAGGTCCAGCACGTCCCGGGCCGCCACGTCCTCGCCGCCGCACACGGCCTCGGCCGCCTCCAGCGTGCAGCCGTCCACCTGGACGGCCAGCCTGCGCAGCACGATGCGCTCGGGCTCGGTCAGCAGCTCCCAGCTCCAGTCGATCATCGCGCGGAGCGTCTGCTGACGCGGAGCGGCCCCCCGGCACCCGGCGGCCAGCAGCCGGAATCGGTCGTCGAGCCGGGCGAGCAGGCCCCCTACGCCCAGAGCACGGATCCGGGTGGCGGCGAGCTCCAGGGCGAGCGGGATGCCGTCGAGTCTGCGGCAGACCGTGGAGACCGCGCGGGCGTTGTCCGCGGTCAGCGAGAATCCGGGCACGATGTCGCGGACGCGGGTCACGAAGAGCTGTACGGCGCTGGACCGCTCCAGCGCCTCCGGGCGTGCGTCGTCCGCGGGGTCGGGCAGCTCCAGCGGGGGCACGGGCCATCGGGCCTCGCCCGCGAGCAGGAGCGGCTCCCGGCTCGTCGCCAGGATCCGCAGGCCGGGCGCGGCCAGCAGCAGGGTCTCGGTCAGCGCCGCGGTGGCCTCGATCAGGTGCTCGCAGTTGTCGAGGACCAGCAGGACCTGCTTCGTCCGCAGATAGTCCGCGAGCTGCCCGGCCGGTGTCCTGCCTCCCCCGGCGGCCCCGGGGTCCGCAGCGGCGGCCTCGTGCACCCCCAGTACCGCCATCACCGCCTGGGCCACCGACTCGGTCGCCGGCTCCGCCTGCTCAGGGACGCCGGAGCGCGCCGGCGGGGCCAGTTCCACCAGCCACACCCCGTCGGGGAACGTGCCGACGGACCGGCTCGCGATCTCCAGGGCGAGCCGGGTCTTGCCCACTCCGCCGGGCCCGATGAGGGAGACCAGACGGCCCGCCCCGAGAAGGGCGCGTACCTCGGCGACGGCCGTGTCCCGGCCGATCAGCGCGGTGATCGGGGAGGGCAGGTTGCTGCCCGCGGGCGTCACCGGGGCGCTGCCGGGGCCGGAACCGGGCATCGGGGTGAGCGCCGGGTCCTGCCGCAGGATCGCCCCGTGCAGACCGACCAGCTCGGCGCCCGGGTCGAGCCCCATCTCCTCGACGAGCAGCCGCCGCAGTTCCTCGTACGTCGCCAGCGCCTCGGCCTGCTGCCCCGATCGGTAGAGGGCGAGCATGTACGAGGCCCGCAGCCTCTCCCGGAGCGGATACCGGCCCACCAGTTCACCGAGCTCCCCGGTCAGGGCCTGGTGCTCGGCCAGCGCCAGCCGGGCCTCGGCCTGGTCCTCGCAGGCCGACAGGCGCTGTTCGCTCAGACGGGTGATCGCAGGCTGGAGGAAGGGCTGATCATCGAAGTCGGCGAACGCCGCCCCCCGCCACAGCCCGAGCGCCTCGGTCAGCAGGGCCGCGCGTCCCCGCGGCTCCGGAGCCGTCCGGGCCCGTTCGACCAACGTCTCGAACCGGCTGGCGTCCACCGCGTCGCCGGGGGCCTCCAGCACGTATCCGGTCGCGAGCGACACCAGCAGGTTCCTGCCGCCGGGCTCGGCCTCTTCCAGCACCCGGCGCAACCGGGAGATCTTGATCTGCAGCGCGCCCACCGGGTTGGCCGGAGGGGCGTCGCCCCACAGGTCGTGCACCAGCCGGTCGGTAGGGACGGGGCGCCCGCCGTGGGCCAGCAGATCGGCCAGCAGAGCACGGATCTTCTGCTCGGGAATCCTGACCGGACGATGGTCCTCGGTCAGTACCGAGAGCGGGCCCAACACACCGAAACGCATGCGCAACGGTATCGAATGCCGTCCGACAGGGGAGCGAATGCCGTCCGACAGTGCTCCGAAAGCGCTGCTGGGCAGAGTGGGAGGGGCATCGGGCAGCCGCGAATTCCCCGGCGTCTGCCCGGTGCCTCCACAAACTGCCGGGCCCCCGCTCGGTCCCCTGACGGAGTAGACGGAAGGTTCAGTGATGGATACGAACACGACCAGTGAGGCTCCCGCGAGGGCGGGGCGGCGGGAGTGGATCGGCCTGGGCGTTCTGGCCCTGCCCACGCTCCTGCTGTCCCTGGACGTCAGCGTGCTGAACCTGGCCCTCCCCCACCTGAGCGCGGACCTGGGCGCCAGCGCCACCCAGCAGCTCTGGATCATGGACATCTACGGCTTCATGATCGCCGGGTTCCTGATCACCTGGGGCAACCTCGGCGACCGCATCGGGCGGCGCAAGCTGCTGCTGTTCGGCGCCGCGGCCTTCGGCGTCGCATCGGCCCTCGCCGCCTACGCCGGCAGCCCCAACACCCTGATCGCCGCCCGCGCGGTCCTCGGCATCTCGGGGGCGACGCTGATGCCGTCCCTGCTGGCGTTGATCGGCAACATGTTCCACGACCCCAAGCAGCGGGGCACGGCCATCGGCGTCTGGATGAGCTGCTTCATGGGCGGCATGGCGCTCGGCCCGGTCGCCGGTGGCGCGCTGCTCGACCGCTTCTGGTGGGGTTCGGTGTTCCTGCTGGGCGTGCCGGTCATGGTGCTGCTGCTGATCCTCGGCCCGCTGCTGCTGCCCGAGCACCGCGACCCGACGGCGGGCAGGACCGACCTGCCGAGCGTCGTGCTCTCCCTCGCCACGATCCTGCCGGTCATCTACGCGGCCAAGAAGCTGGCCACCGACGGATTCGCGGCGACGACGCTGCTGCCCCTCCTCGCCGGTGTCGTCATCGGCGTCGTGTTCGTCCAGCGGCAGCGCAAGCTGGCCAGCCCGCTGCTGGACCTGCGGCTGTTCCGGAACCGCACGCTCAGCTCCGCCCTCGGCGTCGCCCTGCTGTGCTCCGCCACCATGGGCGGCGTGACGCTGCTCGTCTCCCTGTACCTCCAGCAGGTGGCGGGGCTCTCCCCGCTGGAGGCGGGGCTGTGGCTGGTGCCGTCCTTCGCCCTGGCGATCGTCGGCAACCTGGCCGCGCCCAACCTGGCGCGCCGCATCCGGCCGGCCTACGCCATCGCCATCGGCCTGCTGGTGACGGCGGTCGGCCTGCTGCTGATCACCCAGGTCGACGACAAGGGCGGCATCGCCCTGGTGGTGACCGGATACGCCATCGCGTTCGCGGGCACCAGCCCGATGGGTGTGCTGAGCACCGAACTGGTCGTGGGCTCCGCACCTCCCGAGAAGACCGGCTCGGCCGCGGCGATGTCGGAGACGAACGGCGAGTTCGGCATCGCGATGGGCATCGCCGTCCTGGGCAGCGTCGGCGCGGCCGTCTACCGAGGCCGGATGGACGACAACATGCCCGCCGACGTTCCGGCGGGCACCGCCGACACCGCGCGCGACAGCCTCTCGAGCGCTTCGCAGGCCGCCGCCGATCTCCCCGGGGCCGTGGGGGAAGACCTGCTGTCCGTCGCCCGTGAGGCTTTCACCCGCGGGCTGCACATCGTCGCCGTCTCGGCCGCCGTCGCCATGGTCGCCTTCGCCGTGCTCTCCGTCGTGGTGCTGCGGCACGTACGCCCCAGCGCGGGGAGTGAACAGCAGCCCGACGGCACGGCCGACGAGACGGCTGGCAAGTCGGAGCCCAGCACGGTCGGAAGTGCCACTACGCAATCCTGAAGATCTGCGGGTGCGGGCCCCGTTCCCATGCTCGAAGCGCTTCATCCGGATCTCTTCACCCGAGAAAGAGGACACGGTGCTGACGGCTCAGACGACGACACGAGAACAACTGGTCCGCAACGCGACGGAGTCGGCCTCCACGCTGCGCGAGCACGCCGACTGATCGGAGGAGAACCGGCGGATCCATGACAAGTCCATCCAGGTCCTGACCGACGTCGGCCTCTTCCGCATGCGGGCCCCCGCTCAGTACGGCGGTCACCAGTCCGACACCCGCACCCTGTACGAGGTGGCGGTGGAGCTCGGCCGGGCCGACGGCTCCGCCGCCTGGACGGCGTCCGTGTACTGGATCCCGACCTGGCTGGCGGGGCTGTTCCCCGACGGGGCGCAGGCGGAGGTCTTCTCCACCCCCGACGTACGGATTTGCGGGACCCCGAGCCCGACGGCGACGGCCGCCCCGGCGGACGGCGGCATCGTGGTCGACGGGCGGTGGGGGTTCATCACCGGGGCCCTGCACGCCCACTGGCAGCTCATCGTCGCGGTCCTGATCCGTGCGGACAGCGAGCCCATGCCCGTCATGGCGCTCGTGCCGATGGAGGACCTGACCGTCATCGACGACTGGTACGCGGCGGGGCTGAAGGGCACGGACAGCGTCACCACGGTCGCCGAGGGGGTGTTCGTCCCGGAGGAGCGGGTGCTGCCGCTGGGCTCGGTGTTCCAGGGCCAGTCCGCCTCCCAGGCCAACGCGGGCCAGTCGATCTACCGGGCCCCGCTGCTGCCGGTCGCCGCCGCTTCGTCGGTGGGCTCCGTCGTCGGATGGCCAAGGGCGCCATGGACGTGTTCCTCCAGCGGCTGCCCGAGCGGTAGATCACCTACACCTCCTACGAGCGGCAGAGCGATGCCGCGCTGACGCACCTCCAGGTCGCGGACGCGGCGATCAGGATCGACGAGGCGGAGTTCCACGCCCACCGCCTCACCGCTCAGGTGGACGCCAAGACGGCCGAGGGGGCCGATTCGACGGCCTCCACGACCTTCTCCAGCGCGATGTTGATGAGGTCCGCCGGCCGGTTCTTCGCCGCGGCCTCCTTGCGGATCGACCGCTCGGCGATCCTGCGGGCCTCGCCCTGGTCGTACTTCACGCCGACCTTCTTGCGGACCAGGCCCCGGTGGTGCTTGACGGTCCGCTCAGCCCGGTACAGCGGCAGCGTGCCCTCCGGCAGCTCCACCTGCCGCCTCACGAACTACCACCTGCTCCGGCACGTCCTCCAGCGCGGGGAAGCAGCCCATGCGCTGGTACGACTTCAGCATCAGCAGCAGGGCCAACAGATGCTCGTCACCATCCGTGGCATCGGCCGCCCACTGAAGCTCATCGCGAGTCGGCGTGAAGAACAGATGCAGCTCATGCGCAGTGATCATCCGCTTGCCGAGTAGCCGGAGGGAGTCTCACCCTCCGGCTCTCACAGAACCGTGCGTAACAGTCGCCCGTTACACGGCTCTTGTCGCTCTGATCATCAGACCACCACGGCGTTCACAGTTGGGGTACAGCGCCAGTGCGCGAAGATGCGCGGGTATCGCTGGGCGATCTCCTGCATCTTCGCGATGGCCTTCCGCTTGGCCGCGAGCCGCTTGCACTTCTGGCGGATCCAGCGCACCAGGTAGGCGTTGATGCGCATCAAGAAGGGATGCAACTCCGCGGGCCGACAACGCCCGTAGCAGTTGATCCAGCCCGCAACCGCAGGGTTGATCCTGCGGGCGAGTTCATCGAAGGACAGTTCCGAGCGGGTGTGCAGGTGCCAGGAGCGCACCTCCCGGCTCATCTTCTTCAGGGCGTCTTTGCTGACTGCCGGATCGAACGACAGGAACTGCCTGCCGTGTCGGGTCCGGCCCCGTCTGGCACGGAAGGTGCACCCGAGGAATGTGAACGCCGTGTGCTCGAAGGAGCCTCGGCGTTGTCCGTCCTTGCAGTACACGATCCGGGTCTTGGCCGGGTGCAGTTGCAGCTCAACCTCGGCCATCCTGTCTGTGAGCGCGGCCAGCACAGCGCGGGCCTGACGCTCCGTGACGCAGTGCAGCACCGCGTCGTCCGCATAGCGCTCGAACCAGACGGTCGGGAGCTCCCTGGCCATCCAGGTGTCGAACGCATAGTGCAGGAACAGGTTCGCCAAAAGGGGGAATCTGGGGCGCCTTGCGGCGTCCCGCGTTCCCGCTCAACTCGGGAGCCGTCCGGCATGACAAGCGGGGCAGCGAGCCACCGCCGCACGTACAAGTTCACCCAGACGGCATCAGTGTGCGCTTCCACTGCCTTGACCAGCAGGTCCCAAGGCACGCTGTCGAAGAACTGGGTGATGTCGAACTCCACCACCCAGTCCCGCTTCCAACAGCGCTCCCGGCATTTTCCCACTGCGTCCAAAGCGGACCGTCCGGGCCGGTATCCGAAGCTGTCTGGGTGGAAAATGGGATCCACCCTGCGCATCAGATGCCGGGCCACTACGGTCTGAGCCACCCGGTCGGCGACAGCGGGAATCCCTAGAATTCTCTCACCGCCGCCGTGCGGCTTAGGAATGGCCACCGCCCGCACTGGTGGCGGAAAGTATGAGCCTGACGACATGCGATTCCAGACCTTGTAAAGATTGTTCTTCAGGTCTCTCTCGAAGTCGTCGATGCTCTGCCCGTCCACACCAGGCGCACCCCTATTCACCCTGACCTCTTCCCACGCCTCCTTGATTTCCCACTTCGAGATATCAAACTACTTGATCTGAGACTTCAACTGGCCCATTGGAATCCTCCCGGCCGATGTCCGGTTGATGCGATCAACACAGTCACGAACGACCCGGCCCCTTCGCTCCACCCCCATTACAGGGGCTTCACCACTACTACGAGCCGGTCCGCCGGCACACCCCGCATCAGTACTCAACCCCTTGCAGTGTCCGCTGCTTGGAGCTCTCCCTCTCGCCCACCACTATGTGGCGGGCAATATCGGGGTATGCCTTCTCCCGTTCCATACGAAATCCGCAGACTGGACTCACGTCGCCTACATTCCGGACCCCATCTGACCAATAAACGGGCACCCGTCAGACTTATCCCGAAGCTCGGTTCACACCCCGGTTCTGATGTCGCCTGTTACCCTTTCAACACGTCAGCAGCGATTCACTTGCGTTCGTCTTCCCAGTCCCCACCTGACGCCTCTTACGACGCCTTTTCCTCATCGCTCACCACGACGGTCTTCAGCCAACGCGGCATGAGGCGGTTTGAAGCCTCTCCCCGCAGGGCGGCTTCGGAGGGCCACAAAACCTTCATCTTCCGTACAGCACCATTCCTGGAAGCTGCCCTACGACCAACTCTCTTTCATGTTGAGGACACAAGAACCGCGGGTACGCGGTCCGCTCGATCGAGGTCACAAGCCCGCCCCGGGCCCCGATGACAACAACAACACGACCAACGACACTGAGCCGAACGGGTGACGGGCCGAGATGCTCAAGGCTTCAAGATCAACTCATTTCCCCTTTGGCTCGTATCTCGGCGATACCCCAAGCAGGCGGTGGGTTGGCAGGGGCCGCATGAGAGAGCGCAGGGCGGCGAGCCAGTCGCGTCGCTGGTGGCCGTGCAGCGTCAAACGCTCTCAATCTCACTTACACGGTGGTCCATGCCCATCGGGCATTCTCTGCTCTTCTCCAAGATCCGAAGTTGCGACCTGGCATCGGCCGCCAGAGGATTGTCAATGAGTCAGCGACGAGTCAGCGACAAAATAGTTGCGGCCGAGAACGAAGAAATCTGACGAGCGTCAACGAACCTGAAAATGTGCGGGCGCTTTGCTCCGTAGGCAACTGATCCATTTTCCGGAGCGAGTGTGCTCGCTTGGCGTGAGGAGTTCAGATGTCAGGGCTCGACTACCGTTCGAAAGTATTTGCCCCCGTTGCGCCCACGCGCATCGGTGGCACCATCGGGCGCGGAGATTTTCCCAATGCGGTACTGTCTGGATCGACTGCGAATTTCAAGGTATACGTCGACCCGTCGGTCGGTGCAGCTGGAAACATTATCGCCGGCACTGTGCTGTCCGTCTGCGAACGAGATCTGACCACGATCAAGGGTGAGTTTGGCGGCATCCAGCCTCCTGGTACTCCCTTCAACGTGATCATCGCGGCCGGCGTCGGTGGTGCTTACCACTACGGATGTGCCGCAACCGACATCTACTGCGGAGTCGTCACCACGCCAGCAGTGGTTGCGCAGTTCACGGCATTTGTCCTCGCCGCCGAGGTGGTTGAAGTATTCGAGGCCGCACAGGCTCAGGGCTGGAACTGTGGATCCAGCAATGGGGAGGGCCTGTCCCGGGTGCTAGCCACCGCTATTTATCCGGACCAGATCAAAACTCCGGGGTTCGCCACCGCGGCGGAGTGGCTCGACAGTACCCGGCCTGACTGGGTGAACAACACGTTTACCGGAACTGCGTCAACTCCTGGCGACACCGATCCGGTTGCGAACGGGTGCTCTGTCCTGTTCCTGAACTACCTTCGGTATCAGCTCGGCCATACATGGAGCACGATCGTCGCAGCAGCCGGAACAACATTGTCGCAAACGTACCATTCTCTCACTGGTGACGCGGCTGATCCGTTCCCTGCTTTTGCGGGTCTGTTGGCTTTTCGTTTCCCGCCGGGCGTGCCTTCGGGTTTGCAGAATGATTCTCCATTCCCGATTACCCGGCCGCCCACGCCCACGCCGACCCCGACCCCCACGCCGCCGACGCCCACGCCACCGCACCCGACCCCCACGCCGCCGACCCCCACGCCACCGCACCCCACGCCGACTCCCACACCCACACCGACCCCGCACCCCACACCTACGCCGACGCCCGCGCCGACGCCCGCACCGACCCCGGCACCCACGCCCGCGCCCACCCCCGCACCGACGCCCGCACCGACGCCCGCGCCCACTCCTGCACCGACGCCCGCGCCCACTCCGACCCCCACTCCTGCACCGACGCCCGCGCCCACCCCCGCACCGACGCCCGCGCCCACCCCGGCGCCCACTCCTGCACCGACGCCACCTCCGACGCCTGCACCGACGCCGGATCCTGGCGGTAACGGAGACGGCAACGGAGGCAGTGGCGGAGGCTGAGGCGGAGGCTGAGGCGGCAACAGCGGGTGTGATGGTCGGCGCCCACCGCGGATGACGGGACAGCTCCTCAGGGATCAGGGATGAGTAGATCAGGGAGGAACAGCAGCTCGCAGAGGGAAAACACACTTCGAGCAGAAGGTCAATGATTCGATGACGACGACGCTATCGGGTGAGGCCTCAATTGTGATTCCCACGCACAATGAGGGTGAGAATTTGCGCAGAACGGTCGATGCTCTGCTCGGCACCGCCATGCCCGGTAGCGAAGTGATCGTCATCGATGACGGATCGACTGATGGAAGCGCGGATTTCCTGTACAGCGGATACCGCGATGTGCGGGTGGTGAAGCCGGCGGAGCGACTGGGAGCGCTGCGCGCCCGCAATTACGGGGCGGCGCTGGCGACTCGTCCGTTCATCGTGTTCGCCGATGCTCACGTCGCCCCATCGCCCGGGTGGCCCAAGCATTTCGCCGACGCGCTTTCCGAGCTTGCCGTCGCAGCGGTGGGGCCCGGTATCGACATGATGGGACGCCCGGGCTCGACGGGGTATGGGCATGTGTGGTCCGATGCAAACCTGAGCTGGCGTTGGCTTTCCAAGAAGAGCATGGAACCGTACGAGGTTCCGATGCTTCCCGGGTGCTTCTACGCGCTACGACGCGACGTGTTCGACGTAACCGGTGGCTTCGATTCTGGATTGCTGATCTGGGGTACTGGAGACGCCGAACTCTCATTTCGACTCTGGTTGTTGGGATACCGCTGCCTCATGGTACCGAGTGTCAACGTGGCGCATCACTTCAAGAAAGTGCGCAACTTCTCGCTGAACTGGGAGCTGATGCTCCATAACGTGTTGCGAACTGCGACGGTCCATCTAGGGCAAACGCGACTGACTCAGGTCGTGGCCGCGATGAACGGGCACAAGGCATTTCCGTCGGCTTTTGCACGGTTGACGTTCAGCGATGCCTGGGGCAGGCGGGATGAATTGCGTCGAACACGTATCAGAGATGACGATTGGTACTTCGATTACTTCGACATCCACTGGCCAACGGAGGGTGAGCGCGGATGAGGATAATCGTTGCCGGCGCCGATGGGTATCTCGGCTGGCCGATGTGTATGCGACTGGCGGCGCACGGCCACGACGTGCTCGCCGTCGACAGCCTGATCAAGCGTGCATGGGAGAGCGAACTCTCCGTCAGGCCCGTGGCACCCGTTTCTGGTCTGATTGACCGAGCCCGTATCTGGCGCCAGATGTCCGGCCGAACGATATCGGTCGAAATCGGTGACCTGTGCGTGTCCGGCTTCCTCGACGACCTGATTTCGAACTTTGAGCCCGACGTGCTCATCGACTTCGCGGAACAACCCTCGGCGCCGATGTCGATGATGGACGAGGAACACGGAGTCCAGACGCAGGTGAACAACGTCGTGGGCACACTGCGGATACTCTTCGCGCTGCGTCGGCACGCGCCGCAGTGTCATCTGGTGAAGCTGGGGACGATGGGTGAGTACGGCACCCCGAACATCGACATCGAGGAAGGCTTTCTGGAAGTCGCGCACAACGGTCGGCGCGACGTGTTGCCTTTCCCCAAGCAACCCGGATCGATTTATCACCTCTCGAAGGTTCACGACAGCCATAACATCGCCTTCGCCTGCAATGCCTGGGGGTTGCGAGCATCCGACCTCAACCAGGGCATCGTCTACGGCATGTGGACCGAACAGACGCGGCTCTGCCCGGAGCTGCAAACGAGCTTCCACTACGATCCGGTCTTCGGCACCGTTATGAACCGTTTCTGCGTCCAGGCTCTCGCCGACCAGCCCCTGACCGTGTATGGGCAAGGCGGTCAAACACGTGGATTCCTCAATATCCTGGACACACTGCAATCGATTGAAACCGTCATCGACCATCCGCCACGAGCCGGGGAGTACCGGGTTTTCAATCAGTTCGCGGAGCAGTTCAGCGTGCGCGAGCTGGCGGCGCGGGTGGCAGCGGCCGCCATGCAGCTCGGACACACGGTCACGGTCTTGAACGTCAGAAATCCCAGACCTGAGGCCGAAGACCATTACTACAACGCAAAACACTCAGCGCTCCTCCGGCTCGGCGTCCAACCGCACCTGCTAAGCGACACAGTCCTTGTCGACCTGCTCCGCAGCATCGCACCGTTCGTCGCCGACGTTCAGCTCGATGCCTTGCGCCCGGACACCGCATGGACATCGATCGATCACACTCCGCCGGAGCTTCAGCGCGTCTCGGCAACAGAGGAGACATAGAGCGATGCTGGATACGACCGCCTTCGAACTCTCTGACAGCTGGCGCCGATGGATCGCAGAGAACCACCTGCTGGGAACAGATGAGCAGGCCATCCTCAACACGCTGATCAGCCAGGGAGTGTCCGAGGATCAGGCTCGGGCCGAGTTGGAGAAGGTCCGGCTCGACACTCATCTGGTCGCAGGCGAGTGGATCGTCCAACGGTTGCGCAAACTGGAGTCGCTGCTGGCTTCTCAGGAGCAGATGCGGCGCCTCGATCCGGCCTACGCCGAGGTGCCTCGCCGCTCGGGTATCACCCGAGAGCAATTTCTTCTCGAACACTATGCGGCCAACCGTCCTGTGGTGCTCACAGATGTGGCAGATCACTGGGCGGCACGCCGCAAATGGACGGCCGAGTTCTTGACCGAACGCGTGGGGAACGAAACCGTCGAGGTCATGACCGCGCGGCATGCCGATGATCAGTACGAGCAGAACCTCGATATGCACCGCGCGCGAATGCGTTTTGCCGAATACATCGATCTCGTCATGACCAGTGGACCAAGCAATGACTTCTACCTGGTCGCAAATAATCACTTCTTCGACAACCCCGGAGTTTCCCGGCTGCTTGAGGACTTCGACTTCGACGCGCGAATCCTCGATCCTGATGCCTGGCGATCCCAACTGTTCTTCTGGTTCGGGCCGGCAGGGACGGTGACGCCATTGCACCATGATGTGTCCAACGTTCTCCTTGCCCAGGTCACCGGGGCCAAGTGCGTCACCCTGGTGCCCGCTCTCGAAGCGCATCGCGTCTACAACGAGGTTGGCGTCTTCAGCCCCGTCGACCCGGAAAGTCCGAATGGGGTGCAACATCCGCTCTTCGCCGACGCCACACGCATCACCGTCGATCTCCGCGAAGGGGAGGCGCTGTTCATCCCGGTCGGATGGTGGCACCACGTGCGCAGTCTCGATGTTTCCGTGAGTATCTCGTTCACCAACTTCGTCTTCCCCAACGATTTCCAGTGGGCCTTCCCGGACATCGACCGACGATGAGGGCACGGGCAGGTCGTACGCTCCCCGTCGGGAGTGCGTCGGCGAGGTCCGTCGTCGGAGGCCAGGTGTGATGCTATGA